>NZ_JBIVSD010000003.1:432888-698877 GCF_044756065.1 Kitasatospora sp. NPDC092039
CGGGGGGGCTGCGCCCCGGTGCCCCCGGGCCCGGGGGCGCCCCCCCCCCCCCCGGCCCCCCCCCCCCCCCCCCGGGGGGGGGGGGGCCCCCCCCCCCCCCCCCGCCGGGCCCACGCGACGACGACGTGACGGGGGAGCCGGTCAGCCACGCCTGAACGTCGCCGCCTCGCACGACCAGCACACCTCCTCTCCCTCTCCCAAGGAGTCCAGCATGTCCCGCATCAGCGCCCGCCTGGCAGCGACCGGTGCCGCCGTCGTCCTCTCCCTGACCGCCGTGAGCGGTGCCGCCGTCGCCGACCCGGCCACCACCCCGGCCGCCGGCCAGGCCGTGATCACCACCGACGTCGCCTTCCTGACGAACGCCGCGCTCAACGGCATCGTGGTCATCCCGATCCAGCCCGCCAGTGCGGCGTACGACCAGACCGCGGGCCTCACCGTGACCCTTCCGGTGAGCGGCGGCGCGGCCGACATCCCGGCCTTCTACGGCGACGTGCGGTTCGGTGGCGGCCTGCTCTTCCTGAACCTGAGGACCGGCAGGAGCGTCACCTTCAAGCAGCTCGACTTCTCGGTCGACGACGGCTACTTCACCGCCGTGCCGAACGGCTCGACGACCCCGGTGCCGCTGCTCGACCCGGCCGGCGACAACGTGATCAGCCGCAGCGGCCTCACCCAGAACCTGAACTCCTCCAGCTTCCAGGTGGACGCCGCGGGCGCGCAGTACCTCGACGCCGCGCTCGGCACCGGCTACTTCACCGCCGGCCAGCAGATCGGCAAGCTCGCGCTGTCCTACACCCCGGCGCACTGAACCACCCGGTACCGAGCCCCGGTACCGAGCCCCGGTGCCGAACCGCCCGGCACCGGACCGCAGGTCGGCGGGCCCGCGCCCCGGCGCGGGCCATTCGCCTGCGGAGTTCCCAACTCCGGTACGGAGTCGTCGCGTTGTGGTCTCGTACACCTGGTCGACCGGATCCCGCCATGTCCGACTGGCCGAATAGTACGCACGGAATCGTCCGTCCCCGGCGCGATCGACGCCCCTCGTGCCGCCTCCCTCGGCGGCCCGCACCTCCCGGAGGCCTCGCCATGAGAAACCGCGTACCCGACCCGAGAGGCCGAGGGAGGTGGCGCCGTCGACTACCGGCCCTGGTCCTCGCCAAGGCCGCGGTGGCGGCGCTCGCCGTCATTCCGATCGGGCTGGGCGCGGCGCCGACGGCGCACGCCGACTCGGCCGTGACCGTCCCGGGCCCGAAGGTCTGGATCCCGGCCGCCAAGCAGTACGGCGCCCCGGGCAGCGTGACCGTCTCCCAGACGGCCAACCTGACCAACCAGGTCCTCCAGGTCTCCTGGAGCGGTTTCACGCCGACGGTCTACCTGGGCTCCAACGCTCCGGCCCAGACGGCGCAGCCGCTGTCGACCCACATCCTCTACGCGGTGCGGATCTACCAGTGCCGCGGCACCGACCCGGCGGTGACGGACTGCTACGGCAGCACGCTCTACGGCGGCGACCCGTCGAAGGGCTTCGAGCAGCCGCCCCGTCCGACCCGCACGGAGGTGCCGGAGTGGCCGACGAACCAGGTGATCGCCGCGACCGGCCCGGACGGCTCGGGTTCCGCCTCGATCGAGGTGTGGAGCGCCAAGGAGAGCGCCACGCTCGGCTGCGACGCGACCCACCCCTGCTCGCTGGTGGTCGAGCCGAACTACGGCGGTGACCCGCTGGACCTCTACCAGGTCCTCGACGGCAAGGCCGACTGCGAGTTCCACGACCTGGACACCGACCCGGACGGCTACACCGCCGCCGACGGGATCATGGTGCCCGGCAACCAGAACTGGAGGACCGGCAACCGGACCAGCGAGCAGTGCGCCTGGCAGCACCGGACCGTGGTCCCGCTCTCCTTCGCCCCCACGGCGGACTCCTGCGCGGCGAGCGACCAGGCCTTCGGCGCCGCCGGCCTGGAGATGGCCAACCGGGCCGTGCAGCAGTGGCGGGCCGGCCTCTGCCTGGGCGACTCGCCGATGACCGTGGGCTACGTCCCCGCCGGCGGTGAGCCGCAGGCCCGCGCCGCGTTCCTGGCGGGCAGCAGCACCACCGAGGTCGCGCTGACGGCGCGGCCCGACCGGTCACCGCCGCCGAGGCCGTACGTCTACGCCCCGCTCGCCACCACCGGCATCTCGGTCACGTACCTGATCGACGACCCGAAGACCGGCCGGCAGATCCGCGACATGAGGCTGAACGCCCGGCTGGTGGCCAAACTGCTCACCCAGTCCTACGCCTCGCCGGGCGCCACCATCCCCTCCGTGGCCGGCAACCCGACCTGCCTCTTCACCGACCCCGAGTTCAGGCAGCTGAACCCGGAGACGGCGGCCAACGGGATCCACTGGCCCACGAGTTGCGGCGGGACCCTGACGGTCTACCCCGGCGTCCCCGGCGGCACCACCGACTTCACCCACCAGCTGACCTCGTGGCTCGCCGCCGACCCGGACGCCGCCCGCTTCCTGGACGGCGAGCCGGACCCGTGGGGCATGCGCGTCGACAGCTTCTACCTGAAGCCGAAGTTCGTCGGCTACCCGACCGAGGCCTTCCAGGTCCAGGACTTCTCCGGGCCCGCGCAGGGCAGCTCGGGCGTGGACTTCCAGCACTGGAAGCAGTACGAGTGGAACCCCTCCCTCGACGGGCTCGGGAGGGTGGCGCGCAACCTGATGCAGTACCAGCCGAACTGCCAGCAGCCGAACACCGAGGCCAACGGCAGCCACAAGCCCTGTGCCGCGCAGATCCCCGGCGTACGCTCCCTGCTCGCCATCATGGACACCGCCCAGGCCAAGGCCTTCTCGCTCCCCGAGGCCTCGCTGCTCAACCCGGCCGGCTCCTTCGTGGCGCCCGGCACGGCCGGCTTCCAGGCCGCCGTCGCCGACATGCCGACCGACGCCGCCACCGGGGTCCAGCAGCTGCCCTACGGCGCACCGGACACCGCGTTCTCGCGCGACCAGCGGGCGTACCCGCTGACCACGGTGCAGTACGCGATGGTGCCGACCGGCGGGCTGCCCGCCGCGAAGGCCGCCGCGATCTCCCGGTTCCTCCAGGCCGTGACCACCGACGGCCAGACCTACGGCCTCGCGCCGGGGCAGCTCGCCCAGGGCTACCTCGCCCTGACCGGCGCCCAGCGGCAGCAGGCCCAGGAGGCCGTGCGGCACGTCGCCGCCCAGGACGGCCGGCTGCCCGGCAACCAGACCGCCCCGCCGGCCGGCAACCCCGAACCGGGCACCCCGGAGAGCGGCAACGGCGGTTCCGCCTCCGGCGGTACGGGCTCCGCCGGCCCGGTCGACGGCACCGGCCCGGTGGGCACCGGATTCGGCTCCTCGGACGGCGGCTCCGGCGGCACCGGATTCGGCTCCTCGGACGGCCTGACCGGCGGCGGCCTCTCCGGCACCGGCTCCACCGGCGCCACCGGGACGGGTACGGCCGGCGGTGCCGCGGCGCCCGGCGCCCCGGCCGCCGGCAGGCCCGGCGCGACCGCCGCGCCCGCCGGCAACGCGATCGCCGCGGCCCCGGTCGGCACCCCGGTGCCCGACCGGCCCGGCACCGCCCGGCTGCTGCTGCCGGTCGCGCTGATCGCCGGCCTGGTGCTGCTGGTCGGCGGACCGGCCGCGCTGTTCCTCGGCGGCACCCCGGCCGGGGCGAAGGTGCTGGCCGGCGCCCGCACCCAGTGGTCGCGACTGCGCCGCAGGTAGGAACCCGCGCTCGGCGGGGCCGCCGTCCCGGCCCCGCCGAGCGCGTTCCCGCCCGCCGGGGCAGCGTCCCGGCCCTCACCGAGCACGCCCGTTCCCGAGCACGCCCGTTCCCGAGCACGGAGAGCACACCATGACATCCGCCGCCGAGCCCGCGGCACCGTACGCCGGGGCGCCCCGACCTCCCGGCCACGGGCCCGACCAGGACGTGCCGCGCACCATCACCGCCCCCGCGACCCCGGGCGACCGGGTCTTCCGCGGCGTGCTGCGGCTGGCCGGCCTCTCGGTCTTCGCGATCATGGGACTGATCGCCTTCTTCCTGATCCTGCGGGGCACCGACGCGCTGCGCGCCGTCGGCTGGTCCTTCCTGACCGAGCAGAAGTGGCAGACCGCCGCCCACAACTTCGGGATCGGCGCCGTCCTGCCCAACGGCCTGCTGATCGCCCTGATCGCCCTGGTCATCGCCGTCCCGGTGGCGCTGGGCACCGCGGTCCTCATCTCCGAGTACGCGCCGGTGCGGCTGCGGGCCGCGCTGGTCTCGCTGATCGACCTGATGGCGGCGATCCCCAGCATCGTCTACGGCCTGTGGGGCCTGTTCTTCCTCCAGCCGCGGATCCTCGGCTTCGTCCGCTGGCTGGCCAACCACCTCGGCGACGCGATCCCCTTCCTCAAGGTGCGCACCGGGGACATCGGCACCTCGTACACCTCGTCGACCTTCATCGCGGGGGTGGTGGTCGCGCTGATGATCATTCCGATCATCACCTCGCTCAGCCGGGAGGTCTTCTCCCAGGCGCCGCAGGGCGAGCGGGAGGGCGCGTACGCGCTCGGCTCGACCCGCTGGGGGATGGTCCGGGCGGTCGTCCTGCCGTTCGGCCGGGGCGGTGTGATCGGCGCGGTGATGCTGGGCTTCGGCCGCGCGATGGGCGAGACCATCGCCGTCGCGCTGATCATCTCGCCGAACTTCAAGGCCGTCACCCACATCCTGGAGAACGGCGCCAACTCGATCTCCGCGCTGATCGCGCTGCGCTTCGGCGAGTCGGACGCGCTGTCGCTCTCCGCGCTGATGGCCGCCGGCCTGGTGCTGTTCGCCCTCACCCTGCTGGTCAACGTGCTGGCCGGGTTCGTCATCAACCGCTCGCGCTCCGGCGCCGCGACGGCGGACTGAGCATGACGGAGTCTCAGCCCGTGCGCGGGGCCCGCAGCCGTCCGAACCGTGAAGGGACCATCCGATGACCACGCTCGACCTGCCGCCGGTCGCGGTTCCCGGGCCGGCCGGCGAGCCCGGGCCGACCGGGCCCACCGGGTCCGCCGTGGCCGCGGCCCCGCCCCCCGAGAAGAAGCTCCGGATCGGCGGCGTCACCCGCGACGACGTCCTCACCGTGACGGGCGCGGCGGCCGGCTCGCTCGCCCTGGACTGGGTGCTGTACGAGCGGGTGCTGCCGTTCAGCGGCGCCTTCGGCTTCCTGGTCTGCTGGTACCTGTTCTTCCTGGCCGGCTACTACCTGCTCGGCCGGCTCCAGTGGCACCCGATGATGGTGCGGGACCGGCTGATCGCCGTCGTCGCCTGGAGCTCCGGGCTGCTGGTGGTCGCGCTGATCGCCGACCAGATCGGCTACGTCGCCGGCCGGGGCTGGGAGGCGGCCCAGCACCTCAACTTCTTCACCGAGTCGATGGAGTTCACCGGCCCGCTCGACGGGCTGACCTCGGGCGGAGCGCTGAACGCGGTCGTCGGCTCGCTAGAACAGCTCGGCCTGGCGACGCTGTTCGCCGTTCCGCTGGGCATCGCGGCGGCGGTCTTCATGTCCGAGGTGGGCGGCCGGATGGCCCGCCCGGTGCGCACCCTGGTCGAGGCGATGACGGCCCTGCCGTCCATCGTGGCCGGCCTGTTCGTCCTCGGCGTCGTGATCCTCACCTTCGGCTTCGAGAAGAGCGGCTTCGCGGCCTCGCTCGCGCTCACCGTGATGATGATGCCGATCGTCACCCGGGCCGCCGAGGTGGTCATCCGCCTGGTGCCCGGCACCCTGCGCGAGGCCTCCTACGCGCTCGGCGGCAGCCAGTGGCGCACGGTGTGGAACGTGGTGCTGCCCACCGCCCGCCCCGGCCTGGTGACGGCGGTGGTGCTCGGCATGGCGCGCGGCGTCGGCGAGACCTCCCCGGTGCTGCTCACCTCCGGCTTCACCTCGCAGTTCAACGCCAACCCGTTCGACGAGCACCAGGTGTCGCTGCCGCTGTACATCTGGAACTACGTCAAGCAGCCGTACGACGGGATGATCGCGCGCGGTTTCGCGGCCGGTCTGACCCTGATGGCCGTGGTGCTGATCCTCTTCGTCACCGCGCGCGTGCTCGGCGGCCGCCGACCCGGACAGCTGACCCGCGCCCAGCGGCGCCGGATCGACCGGGACGCCCGCCGGACGGAGGCGGCCGCCCTCGGCGGCACTGCCCGCCCGAACGCCCTCCACGCGCGGTCGGAGCGCTGATGTCAAGACCAACCACCCTGCGTACCAGAGGAGTTCACATGTCCAGGGGCCTCAGTCGCTCCGTGGCCCGGCTGCTGGCGGGGGCGATGTCCCTGATGCTCGCGGCGGCCTCCCCCCTGCTGGGGCAGACCCCGGCGTTCGCGGCCTCCGTCTCGCTGAGCGCGGACGGCTCCAGCTGGGCCGGACCGGCCATCGACCAGTGGCGGCAGGACGTGTCCCCGCAGGGCATCCAGATCAACTTCAACCCGGTCGGCTCGGCGGCCGGCCGCACCCAGTGGGCGGTCGGGCAGGACGACTTCACCGCCTCGGACGTGCCGTTCCGCGCCGCGCAGGACACCGGCGTGGGGCAGGGCGGCAAGGAGTCCGGCACCGGCAGCGCGGAGAACCCGGTCTGGGGCTTCTCCTACGTGCCGGTCACGGCGGGCGGCACCACCTTCATGTACAACCTGGTGGTCGGCGGCAAGCAGGTCCGCGACCTGCGGCTGTCCCCGCAGACCATCGTGGACATCTTCACCAACAAGATCACCAACTGGAACGACCCGAAGATCACCAACGACTACGGCAAGGCGCTGCCCAGCCTGCCGATCACCCCGGTGGTCCGCTCCGACGGCTCCGGCGCCACCGCGCAGTTCACCCGCTGGATGGAGCACACCCACAAGGACCAGTGGGACGCCTACTGCACGTCCGTCAACGGCGTGAGCTGCGGCGGCTACACCGAGTTCTTCCCGCCCTCCGGCCGGATGACCGCGCAGAACGGCTCCGACGTGGTGGCCGGCTACATCAAGTCCCCGACCAACGTCGGCACCATCGGCTACGACGAGTACGCCTTCGCCAAGCGCAGCAACTGGCCGGTCGTGAAGGTGCTCAACGCGGCCGGCTACTACTCGCTGCCGACCGCCTCCAACGTCGCCGTGGCGCTCACCGCCGCCAGGATCCGCGGCGTGGACGACGCCACCCCGGCGAACGACCCGAACTACCTGCAGCAGAACCTCGACGGCGTCTACACGATGGACGACCCGCGGGCCTACCCGATCTCCAGCTACAGCTACCTGATCGTGCCGCGGGCCGGGGCCGCCAACCCGCCGCCGCCGCGCTTCAACAACGACAAGGGCTCCGCGCTCAGCCGCTTCCTCTCGTACGTGCTCTGCGAGGGCCAGGGCAAGGCGGACGACCTCGGCTACTCGCCGATTCCGCGCGGACTGGTCAAGGGCGGCCTGCTGCAGACCAGGAACATCCCCGGCAACGCCAGCCCGGTCGACCCGAACACCCTCGCCAACTGCGCCAACCCGACCTTCAACTCGGCCGGCGAGCTGACCGTCCTGAAGAACGCCCCGATGCCCAGCCCCTGCGACAAGGCGGGCACCCCGATCGACTGCACCGTGCAGAACGGTCAGCCGGTCAGGACCGGTTCGGGCGCGGGCGGCTCCGGCGGCGCGGCCGGCGGTTCCGGCGGTGCGGCGGGCGGTTCCGGCGGCACCGGCAAGCCCGGGGGCTCCGGGGGAGCCGGGGGCGGCACCGGTTCCGGTGGTGCGGGCGGCGCTGGGGCGGGCGGTGCGGGCGCGGCCGGCGGCGCCGGTGACCCGAACGCCGCCGACGGCGGTGCGGCCGCCGGTGACCCGAACGCGCCCGGCGCCGGCGACGGCACCGAGGAGGTGGTGGTCGACCCGCAGACCGGCCAGGTGGTCGCCCGCGGCCGCGGCGGCGTCGCCACCGAGGTGGCGGCCGACGTGGTCGAGGTCAGCGGCAGGCCCGAGGACTGGACGCTGTCCGCGCTCACCGCGCTGGAACTGCTCGCCGTGGTGCTCGTCCCGCCGCTGCTCGGCCGCCGGCTGCTGCGCCGCCGCAACGGCTCGGGCGGCACCTCGTGACCGCCCCGGTGCTGGAGAAGCCGGCCGCGACGAGCGCGCCGGCCCGGCCGGCCGGCCCCGCCGCGCCCACCGCCCCGGCCCGGCCCGCCGTCTCCCCCGGGCGGCGGCGGTTCCTCCAGGGCGCCTGGGCGGTCAGCCTGGCGGCCGCGCTGGTGCTCGGCTTCGTCGGGTACCTGTTCACGCTCTCGCACGTCCAGCAGCGGCACTACCAGTCCACCGCCCACAAGACCTTCCGCGACCAGCTGGCCCGGGCGGTCGCCCCGACCGGCGCGGCCGCCGACGGCGAGCCGGTGGCGCTGCTGGACATCCCGGCGATTGGCCTGCACCAGGCCGTGGTGGTCGAGGGCACCACCGGCCGGGACCTGATGCGCGGCCCCGGCCACCGCCGGGACACCGCGCTTCCCGGCCAGCGCGGGGTCGCCGTGGTCTTCGGCCGCGGCGCCACCTTCGGCGCGCCGTTCGCCGGACTGTCCAGGCTGCGGGTCGGCGACCGGATCGAAGCCACCACCGGCCAGGGGAAGTTCACCTACACCGTCAACGCGTACGGCGACGGCGACCACCCGGTCGTCGACCCGGCCCGCAACCGGATGGTGCTGGTCACCGGCGACTCCGACTGGATCCCCGGCTCCACCGTGCTGATCGGCGCCCGGCTGGAGGGCGACCCGGCGCAGAACCCCGGGGGCCGGCCCGCGACCGTCCCGTACGACAAGGCGCTGGCCGCGGACAAGGGCGCGCTGGCCACGCTCCAGCTGTGGTCGCTCGGCCTGCTCGGCGCGGTGGCCGGCGCCCTGGTGCTGGCCCGGTACTGGCGGCGCTCGGCCGCCTACCTGAGCCTCGCGCCGGTGGTCGGCGCACTGCTCTGGGCGGTCTACGAGAACGCCGCCGCCCTGCTGCCCAACCTCTACTGACGCGCGCCCGGAGGACCGTTCCGATGACCGACGCACCACTGACCGACACCCCGCCGGCCGACCCGGCCGCCGACACCCTCACCCTCCCCCCGGCCGCCCCCGCGCCCCACCCCGGCCGGCACGCCGCGGCCACCCGCCCCGACCCCGGCGGCGAGGTGCTCGCCGGGCTGGAGACCCGGGACGTCTCCGCCTGGTTCGGCAGCCGCAAGGTGCTGGAGCGGGTCTCGCTGGCGATGCCGGCCGGCGAGGTCACCGCGCTGATCGGCCCGTCCGGCTGCGGCAAGTCCACCTACCTGCGGATCCTCAACCGGATGCACGAGATGGTGCGCGGCGCGGCGCTCTCCGGCGAGGTGCTGCTGGAGGGCGACGACGTCTACCGGCCCGGCCGCCGGCCCGCCGAGGTGCGGCGCCGGATCGGCATGGTGTTCCAGCGGCCGAACCCGTTCCCGGCGATGTCGATCCAGGACAACGTCTCCAGCGGGCTCAAGCTGGCCGGGATCAAGGTGTCCAAGGAGGAGCGCCGCCACCTGGTGGAGACCAGCCTGCGCCGGGCGGGGCTCTGGGACGAGGTGTCCACCCGGCTGCACACCCCGGGCGGGGCGCTCTCCGGCGGTCAGCAGCAACGCCTGTGCATCGCAAGGTCGTTGGCCGTCTCGCCGGACATCCTGCTGATGGACGAACCGTGCTCGGCGCTCGACCCGACCTCCACCCGGAGGGTCGAGGAGACCATCGCCGAACTGCGCGGGCGGCTCACCATCGTGATCGTCACCCACAACATGCAGCAGGCCCAGCGCGTCTCGCAGACCTGCGCGTTCTTCCTGGCCACCCACGACACCCCGGGCCGGATCGTCGAGGCCGGGCCGACCGGGCAGGTCTTCGGCAGCCCGCGCGACCAGCGGACCTCGGACTACGTCAACGGCCGCTTCGGCTAGCCGGGCCGGCCGGGGCGGCTCCTCCTACCGGCCGAGGAGCCGCTCCAGCACCGCCGCGACGCCGTCCTGCTCGTTGCTCACGGTGTGCAGCGGCACCGCCGCCAGCACCTGCGGGTGCGCGTTGGCGACGGCGTAAGCGGTGCCGGCCCAGGCCAGCATCTCCAGGTCGTTCGGCATGTCGCCGAAGGCCACCACCTCGCTCCGGTCGATCCCGCGCGCGGCGCACCAGCGGGCCAGCGTGCTGGCCTTGGTGACGCCGGGCGCGCTGATCTCCAGCAGCGGGATCGCCGCGGACCGGGTGATCTCGGCCAGGTGCCCGGCGGCCTCCCGGGCCTCGGCGAGGAACTTGTCCGGGTCGAGGTCCGGGTGCTTGGCCAGCAGCTTGAACAGGCCCCGGACCGGCCCGCCGGCCCCCAGCAGCTCCTCCGCCGGGCCGACCTCGTGCTCCAGCTCGTCGCCCCACATCGGCACCGCGTACCCGGCCTCGCGGGCCCAGCCGCCCGGGTGCTCGAAGGCGAACGCGGTGCCGGGCAGCTTGGCCCGCAGCGCGTCGACCACCGCCAGGGTGGTCTCCACCGGCAGCGGGAAGGTCTCCAGCAGTTCCCCGCGCCGTACGTCCACCACCGCGCCGCCGTTCGAGCAGATCGCCACCCCGTGGCCGCCGATGTGCGGGCTCACCTGCTGCATCCAGCGCGGCGGCCGCCCGGTCACGAACACCACCTGCACCCCGGCCGCCTCGGCCGCCGCCAGCGCCGCGGCGGTGCGGTCGGTGACGGTGCCGCCGGAGCAGAGCAGGGTGCCGTCCAGGTCGGTGGCGATGAGGCGGGGCGCGGTACGGGGTTCGGTCACCGCTCCATCTTCGCCCATCGGCGCGGCCGGGGCACCGCCCCGGAGCCGGGGCCACCGGCCGTTCCCGCCGTGATCAAGCCCTTCGTACGCCGTTTCCGGCCGAACCCGCGGCCACCGCGGTGCCCGGCCGGCCCCGGCGGGCATGACCGTTCCCGGCCACCCCGTCGGCAGGAAGAGCCATGCCCACACGCCAGCTCCGCGACCAGCCGCCCCCGACCACCCGCCCCGGCACCCGCGACCCCCGGGCCCCCGGCGCCTCGCGCGACCCGGTCCTGCTCGGCGACGTCCTCTTCCACACCCTCGCCGAACTCGCCCGTCGCACCAGCGCCCCCTCCCTCCCCGCCCAGCGCACCCGCCCGCACCCCTAGCGCGACCGCGCGACCGGTGCGCCCGTCCGGGGCCGGGGCACGCGGCCGAGCACCACTGTCCGTCCCGTCCACCGGTGGAGCGAGGGGCGGAAGGTCCGGCGGCGGGCCGAGGAGCCCGGCTTCCGCACCACCCACACCGTGTACCGCCCTGGGGGGCGGGCGAGCCGCTTCGAAGGCCCGGGCCCGCTCCGCCCGCCACCGCGGGCGGAGCGGGCCGCCGGTCAGGCGGAGAGGCGGTTCAGCGCCGCGGTGGCGATGCCCTCGACGTGGGTGGGGGCGTCGGCGGGCCGGCCGGTGAGCTCGACGACGGCGACCTTGGCGCCGCTGCGCAGGACCGCGACCCCGCCGCTGGCGGTGCCGTCGCCGTTGTAGGCCGGGTACCAGCGGCCGGTGCCGCCGGCGACGGTCAGGGTGTGGCCCGCGCCGTAGTACCAGTGGCCGGCGGGCTCGTCCTGGCACGCCTCGACGAGCGCGACGAGCTGCTGCTCCCAGGTGGCGGCCGCGGCCTCGGTGGGGGCGGCCGCGGCCGACTCCGACAGCCGGCCCTGGGCGTCGAGGGTCCAGCTCACGGACGCGTACGCGGTGGCCTTGTCCTTGGTCAGGCTGCGCATCGTCTCCTCGCCGGAGCACGCGGACAGCCCCTCGCGTCCGGTCAGCGTGACGGTCGCGCCGACCGGGTTCATGCCCTGCCGGAAGTCCTCGCTCTGGACGAGGCGGGCGGAGCCGAGTCCGGGCGCGGCGGCCGCGGCCGGGCGCGCGGCGGCGACCGGCTGGGCGGTGACCGCGGTGCGCTGCGCGGCGTCGTGTGCGGCCCCGTCGGCGGTCGCCGACTGGGTGCCGACGACGCCGACCGTGATCAGTGCGGCGGCGAAGCAGGCCGCGGCGGCGAGCCGGTTGCGGCGAACGGTCTTCTGCTGGGTCTGGTTCTCGGTCATCTGGTCCCCCTGCTGGTCGGGACGCCTGCTGCGTCCTCGTACAACCGGGGAGATGCCGCCGCAGGAGCGAAAGTTGGAGGCCCGACCCGCTGTTTCACAGCTGTGACAGAGCGGCCCTGACGACGTGGTCCATCGCGGCCGTGCCCAGGCAGGCGCGGACCGTCAGCACTCCGTAGTGGCTGCCGCTGCGCAGCACGGCGACGCCGCCGCAGGGCTCCTTGCCCTCGGGCGCTCGGCCGGTGGTGTTGAGGGTTCCCTCGTAGGTACCCATCCAGCTCGCGGTGGCGTCCGGGGCGAGCTGCAGTGTCGTGGTCCTTCCGTAGACCCAGTGCCCTGGTGGTCCCTCCTTGCAGGGCACCTCCTCCAGCAGCAGGCGCTCGCTGTAGCTCTGCGCCAGGGAAGGGCTCGGGGCCTCGGCGACGACCTCGCGGGCGACCTGGTCGACGCGGTCGGCGGCCGGCGGGGGGTCGCCCGGTTCGGTGCGGGGGCTGGTCGTCAGTCCGCGGAAGTGGGCGCCGGGCCCGCCCGGGGGCTGTTTGAGGGTCGTCTGGCCGGAGCAGGCCGAACTGGCGTCAAACCCGTCGCCGCGCCGGTCGGTGACGTGGATCTGCCCGATGCCGATGTCCGGGCTGAACGCCGCGGGGTCCACGAGGTTCGCGGTCGTCACCGGCCCGGTCGCACCGGTCGGCGAGGCGGAGCCGGAGCCGGAGGCCGGGGACGCGGGTGCCGGGACGGACGCGCCGGGCGTCGCGGGAGCGGACGCGCCCTGGGACGCCCCGCCGGCCGCGGCTCCCGACCGCGCCGCCGGTTGCCCGGTGGTGCCGGGGGGCGGTGGCAGGACGAACCGGCCGGTCGCCAGCCCGAGTGCGACCGCGGCCACCAGGGCGGCGACGGCGGCCCGGGGCCGGACGGCGGCGGGGCGGCCCCCCGCCGCGGGACCGTCGCTCACGGACCGGTGACCAGGCGCTCGCGCACGAAGCGGCGGGCCTGGTGGATGCGGTCCTTGACCGTGCCCAGCGGAACGTCCAGCTCCTCGGCCACCTGGACGTAGGTCAGGTCGCCCAGGTCGCGCAGCACGAAGGCCTCCACCAGGGTGGGGTGCCGCAGCTCCAGCGCGGCCAGCGCCTCCATCAGGTCGAGCCTGGTCCCGGCGATGACGCTGGTGGTGCGCGGGTCGACGGACTCGGGGAGGTCGGCGTGGCTGTCCTCGGCGCGCCGGCGCATCGAGCGGTAGGTGGACCGGGCGGCGTTCGAGGCGATCACCGTCACCCAGCCCAGGAAGGAGCCGCGGCCGCCGTACCCGCCCAGGTGCGTGCTGATGGACAGCAGCGCGTCCTGCGCGGCCTCCTCCGCGTCGGCGTGGTGGGGCAGGAAGCGCGAGCAGCGGCGCAGCACCAGCGGCCGCAGCTTGGCCAGCAGGTACTCCACCGACCCCGGTTCGCCCGCCTGGGCAGCCGCCACGAGCCGTTCCAGCTCGGCTTCCTCGAACACCCGGATCCCCCGTTCCGTCCCGCCGGCACCGCGCCCGTCGAACGGGAGTTCCGCACTCCCCCCGACTCCGGCAGAATGCTGCCACATGCGCAAGCTCGGCCGTTACCTCCTCCTGGAGCGGCTCGGCGCCGGCTCCTTCGCGACGGTCTGGAAGGCCTACGACCCGGAGCTCGACACCGAGGTCGCGGTGAAGGTGCTGGCCGAGAACTGGGCCGCCAACGCGGACGTGCGCGAGCGGTTCCTGGCGGAGGCGCGGCTGCTGCGCCGGATCGCCAGCCCGCGGGTGGTCCGGGTGCACGACGTCGGGGTGCAGGAGGACCGGCCCTACTTCGTCATGGACCACGTCCGCGGCGGCACCGTGGCGGACCGGGTCGGGCAGTGCGACCCGCAGGAGGCGCTGCGGCTGGCCGCGGAGGCGGGCTACGCCGTCCAGGTCCTGCACGAGGCGGGTGTGGTGCACCGCGACGTCAAGCCGTCCAACCTGCTGCTCGCCGCCGGCCCCGCGCCCGCCGCGGTGCTGGTGGCGGACCTCGGCAGCGCCAAGCAACTGGCCGACGCGTCCGGGCTCACGGTGACCACGGGAACGCCCGCGTACATGGCACCGGAACAGGCCTTCCAGACCGGAGGGTTCGACGGAAGGGCCGACGTCTACGCGCTGGCCGTGGTGGCCTACGAACTGCTGACCGGGCAGAAGCCGTTCGGCCCGGGCGGGCGCGCCACGGCCCTGATGACCGACGGGCGGACCGCCTCGACGCTGCCGGCGCTCCCGGCCGAAGCGGAGCTGCCCCCGCACATCGCCGCGCTGCTCCGGGCCGCGATGTCCGTCGAGCCGGCCGACCGGCCGCCGACCGCCCGGGCCTTCGCGGACGCCCTGCTGGCTCCGGTCCCGCGGCCCCGGCCCCCGGCGGGCCCCGGGTGGCTGACCCGGCGCGTGGTCTGGGCGGCCTCGGGCGCGGTGTTCACGGCGACGGCCCTGCTGAGCTGGCTGCTGCGTTGAACCCGCCCGGGGCCGGGCCGCACCGGCGGTGGTGTCCTCGGTCAAGCCTCGTTCGCCACCGCTGCCCGAGCATCCAGGGCACGGCAGCCCGCTCACGACGTCCGCGACCGGGATCACCCTCGTAACCGCGGAGTCGGCGGCTCGCGTCGGGGCACACGAGGCGCATGGGAGACATCCGCGTCGGCGCGTGTTCGTGGACGGACCGAGAACTGGTGGCCAGTGGCTGGTATCCGGAGGGGCACCGCGACGCGGAGGCCAGACTGCGGTACTACGCCGCGCGGTTCCCGTTGGTCGAAGTGGACGCCACCTACTACGCGTTGCCCAGCACCCGGAACAGCCTCCTGTGGGCAGAGCGCTCACCGGCGGGCTTCCGCTTCGACGTGAAGGCGTTCTCGTTGCTCACCGGGCATCCGACGCGACCAGGCGCACTGCCCGCCGATCTGCGACCCGCCTTCGCCCGGGGGCGCGGCAGGCCCGAGGCGGACCCGGGGCTGCTCGACGAGGTGTGGGGCCGCTTCAGCGGAGCCCTCGAACCGCTGCGCCGATCGGACCGCCTGGGATCCCTCCTCTTCCAGTTCCCCCCGTGGTTGGCGCCGGGCGCCGCGGCGGCATCGCTTCTGCGCCGGTGCCGGGAGCGCACCGCGGGATGGCCGGTGGCAGTGGAGTTCCGGCATCCCGGGTGGTGGCGGGGCGAGCACTTCGCCGCGACCTTCGGCCTGTTGGCCGAGTTGGAGATGGCCGCCGTGGCCGTGGACACGGTGCAGTCACTGCCCACCTCCATTCCCCCGGTCACCCCGGTCACCTCCGCCCGGTTGGCAGTGGTGCGCTTCCACGGACGCAACCGCGCGTGGGGGACCGGCACGAAGGAGGAGCGGTTTCGCCACACGTACACGCCCGAGGAGCTGACCTCCTGGACTCCGGCCATCCGCGCAATGGCCGAACGGGCCGACCAGGTCCACGTCCTGTTCAACAACTGCTGTGGCAGAGCGGCTGTGCACGCCGCGGAGACGATGAGCCACCTGCTCGGCGGTCCGTCGACGGAGGCGGGCGCGTGCGAGGCCACCGCGCGGCGCGGCCCGGCATGAGCGTCCCGCAACTCCCGGAACCGGTCTCCCGGCGTTCCGCACGTGCTCCGAAGGGTCCCGTGGCAGCGGCGCGTAGGGTCGGTGGCATGCGTCTGAGCACAGTGATCCTCCCCATTCACCGGTGGGCCGAGGGACAGAAGATCTGGCGGCGGGCCGAGGAGCTCGGGTTCCACGCCGCGTACACCTATGACCACCTCTCCTGGCGGTCGTTCCGCGACCAGCCGTGGTTCGGCGCCGTCCCCACGCTGACCGCCGCGGCTTCGGCCACGGAGAGCATCCGCATCGGCACTCTCGTGACGTCGCCGAACTTCCGGCACCCGGTGACGCTGGCGAAGGAGCTGATCACGCTGGACGACGTGTCCGGCGGGCGGTTCACCCTGGGGATCGGGGCCGGCGGGACGGGCTTCGACGCGACGGCGATGGGGCAGGAGGCGTGGTCGCCGAAGGAGCGGGCGGACCGGTTCGGGGAGTTCCTGCCGCTGCTGGACGAACTGCTGCGCAACGACGCCACGACCCGTGAGGGTACGTACTACTCGGCGGTCGAGGCGCGGAACGTCCCCGGCTGCGTGCAGACCCCGCGGCTGCCGTTCTACGTGGCGGCGACCGGCCCGCGCGGGCTGAAGCTGGCCGCCGAGCACGGGCAGGGCTGGGTGACGTACGGCGACCCGCGCGGGCCGGCGGACGTGCCGGTGGAGCAGGCGCCCGAGGTCATCGCGCGGCAGATCGAGAAGCTGACGGCCGCCTGCGAGGCCGTCGGCCGGGACGTCACGACGCTGGAGAAGGTGCTGCTCCAGGGCTCGACCGCGGAGAGGCCGCTGCAGTCGGTGGAGGCCTTCGTCGACTGGGCGGGGAGGTACCGGGAGCTGGGCGTCACCGAGCTGGTGATCCACTGGCCCGTCCCCGGCTCGATCTTCGAGAACGACCTCGCCGTCTTCGAGGAGATCGCCACCGAGGGCCTGGCCAGGCTGGGCTGAGAGTCGGCGCCCCGGGCGTCGGCCCGGGGCGCTAGTCTGTCCGCCGCACCGTACAACTGATCATGCGTCACCACGGGGGTTCCTTCGTCATGCCTTCTTCCCGCTCCAGCAGACTGCTCGCCACCGCGCTGGTCGCCGCCGCCGCGTTCGGCCTGGCCGCCTGCGGCCCGGACGACTCCTCGGACCAGGGCGCGGGAAGCGTGCCGACCGGCGCCGCCTCCGCCGCGCCCACCGCCGCCCCGGCCGGCACCGCGAGCCAGGCGCCGAGCGGCAAGCCCGCGGGGACCGGCAAGCCCGTCGCGACCGGCAAGCCCGCCGCGACGGGCACGCCGGCCGCCGACGGCGAGCCGGAGGGCTTCTGCACCCACGGGCCGCTGCCCGCCGGGCAGAAGTGGGTCTACCCGGTGAAGGGCACCAGCGCGACGACCCTGGTCTACCAGGAGACCAAGGACGCTTGCGGCGTGAACGACGTGGTCTTCGAGCCGGTCGGGGCGAACAAGAGCGCCCCGATCGCGCCGACCGCCAAGGGCCACCTCAGCTCGGTGCTGGCCCCGCCGAAGGACGTCAACGTGGCCGACCTGGTGAAGCACGTCAACGAGTGCCTCGCCGAACCGACCAACGTCAAGGGCTCCTACCCCTGCTCGGGCGTCGGCGACTACAAGGTGGCGATCGACGCCTCCGGCAAGGTCACCGAACTGTGGGAGCGGGCCCACAGCTGACGGGCGCCGGGAGCGGCGCCGGTCGGCTCACACCGCGGTGACCGATTCGGCGCCGTTCGCGCAGCCCAGTTCCTGGGCGGCGCGAACGGCGAAGCCGGTCAGGAGCTCGGTCACGTGTACCTGGTCGGGGCGGTCGGCGGAGGGGAAGTCGGGGCTGAACCTGAGGGCGGCCCGGTAGGGCTCGTTCTTGCCGTTCAGGGTGCAGCCGAAGGAGACTTCACCGTCGAGGCCGTTGCCGGGGTAGGCGGCGCCGGCCGCCATGACCTGGAGCACCCGTCCGCCCTGGCCTTCGACCCGGCAGTCCAGACCGGGCACGCCGTCCCGTGCCGGGACGCGGAACCCGGTCTCCACGAAGACCCGGGGCGTGTGCCCCAGCAGCGCTGCGAAGCCCGGGGCGTCGAGGGTGCCCCTGCACTCCCCGTGCGACAGGTTGACGGCCGGTGGCCGGTACCCGGTGCGGTCGAGGTACACATGCCAGCCGAGCAGGCCACCGCCCAGCAGCAGGGCCGTCGAACCCGCGATCACCAGTCGGAAGCGCTTCACTGGCAGACGTCCTTCATGCTCTTCTTCAGCCTGTCCCGGGCGATCCGTTCCAGGTCCGCCTGCTGCTGGTCGGCCGAGCCGGCCCTGGCCGCCTCACCGGCGGTGACGACCAGTTGGACGTGGCCGACCGGCCCGCCCTCGCAGTAGTCGGAAACGGTCGCGCCACCGGGCCAGGAGGCGGCCACGCTGCCCGCGTCGAAGCTGCGGGCGTCCGGGTGCCTGGCGGCCTCGGGGGAGAGGGCGGGCCCGCCGTCGTGGAAGACGGCGGAGACGGTGACCGCGGTGCGCCCGTCCACGCGGACCGTGCAGGACACCGGGGCGGCGGTGAGGCCCCGCGACCTCTCCTCGACGTCCTGTTCGCCGCGCGGCAGCAACCGCCCGAGCGGGGTGTCGTCACCGGTGGGCAGCGTGCACAGGTTCGACTCCCGGCCGGCCGTCTCGACCGGCCGGTGGCCGCGCCAGTCCAGGTAGCCGACCGTCCCGGCGGCCGCGACGGCCACGACCGCCGCGGCGGGCAGGATCCAGCGTCCGCCGAGCCCTGTCATCCGTCGCCCTTTCCGTGGTTGACGTGGTTGTTGGTGACCCCGGTGGTGTACCCGTTCGTCACGCTGATCCCGGCGCTTTCGGCGAGGCGCTGGATGTCCGCCCGGCTCATCCCGGAAGTGCCGCCGGCGTCCGTGATGGCCTGCTTGACGCCTCCCACCGCCTGGTTCCGGCCGTCGGCGTTGTTGTCGCGTGCCGTCTGGTTCCCGGCTGCCGTGGTGTCCTGCTTGTTGGCCTCGATCACGCTCTCGGCGATGGAGTCGACGATCTGGCCCGCGATCTCGCCGCCGACCGGTACCTTCTCGGTCACCGTGCCGATGATGCTGTTGAAGGCGTCCTTGGCGTAGCCGACGTTCTTCTCCAGTGCCTCGTTGAACTCCTGGTCGGACTTGGCGTGCTGGTAGTGCACCTCGTCGACCCGGGCCTCGTTGAGGAACCCGCTGACGATTCCGCCGGCGTGGGCGACGTTGTCGATGTCGACGTTGAGCCGGGCGAAGTCGTTCTGCCCGCTGTCCATGTGGCCCCGTATGAGGGCGGTGGTGTACGCCTGGTTGGCATTGACCACCGCGCCGTACGAGTCCGGATCCCGTCCGAGCGCGTCCAGCAGACCGCTCACACTGGACTGGCTGAGAACGGCCGGGGAACCGTTGACCGGGAGGGCGTGGGTGGCGGAGAGCGAGTTCTGCACGTCGCCGATGTACTCGGCGGTCATGTGCCCGAGGCTCACCCGCATCGCGGCGAGCTTGCCGTCGCCCTTGATGTCCTCCAGCACCCCGCCGTTGCCGTCCCTGCCGAAGGTGTTCACGACCTTCTGCATCAGGTCGGCCTGCTCGGTGGTGTGCCTGGCCGGCGGGACGGGGCCCGGCTCGTCGTACGGGTGGCCGGTGGTGGCCGCCTCCAGGGCGCGGCCGAGCGCGGCGGGCCCGGCCTGCTTGCTCGCGTCCCAGACCTTGGAGTCCCGCGAGGTCGTGTCCGGGATCCAGTCCTTGTCGTGCACGTAGTAGTCGAAGTAGTCGGCCGGCTTGGGCTTGCCGCCCTGGTTGACCGTGCCGTCCTCGTTGTACGCGGTCGGCTTCTCGGTGAAGAACCTGGTGGAGGCCTCCGGGCTGTGCGCGAGCGCCTCCAGGACGGCCGTGGTGGGCCGGAAGCCGGAGCCCGCCTCGTCGCCGCCGGTCAGGTTGAAGCCCTGGATCTGCGAGCCGGGCGGCGGGGCCGGCCAGTACTTGTCCTGGGTGTCGAGCTGGGTGACGTGCTCGGCGATCGGGTTGATGAAGTGGGCGTCGTAGTTCCCGTTCATCAGGATGCCGGAGAGCACCTGGTAGCCGTACGGCACGTAGTCCAGGCCGGAGGCCTGGTACGGCTTGTCCCAGACCGGCTGCGAGCCGGCCTTGCGCAGCGCGGCGGACCACTCGTCCGACAGGTGCGGCTCGTTGGTGGTACGGGTGGCGGTGGCGAGGGTGAGCCCGAGGTTCTTCTGGAGGTCCTGATAGGCCTTCCAGCGCGGGGACTTGTCGTCGCGGGGGTGCGCCGGGTCGCCGACCATGTCGTTCCAGGACTTGATCAGGCCGTCCGGGCCGAGGTTTTGGTAGAACTTGGTGGAGAACTTCGGGTCGTTGCCGTGCGAGGCCAGCAGCGAGTTCAGCTCAGTGAGTTCGGGCTCGGTGATGTCCCCGCCCTTGGCCGCGAGCTGGGCGGCGCGCTTGCCGTCCGCCTCGGGGCCGCTGCCGATGGCCTTGCTGTTGAAGGACTTCTGCCCGTCCGTCATGCTGTCGGAGCGCAGCGCCCAGGCGATCCGCTCGTCGGCGGCGGCGGCCTCCGCGACGGCGGCGTCGATCGCCTTCCGGGCGGCCTCGGCCTTGTCGCCCCACTCCTTCTGGTAGTCCCGCATGGCCTCGTAGTCGTGCCGGGTGGCGTTGTCGGCCGGGGGCCAGCTCACGGTGCCGTTGTCGGTGACGGTCAGTCCGGCCGTGCGGGCGTCCGCGACCGCCTTCTCCAGCTTCGTCCTGGCGGCCTTGAACTCGGTGGACGCCTCCTTGAAGGTGGAGGCGAAGGCGTTGGCCTCGGTGACGGCGGCGGTCAGCTGCTCGTTGGTGCGCTGCAGGCCGGGGCGGGCCTGGTCGGCCGCCGCGCCGGTCCAGCAGGCGGAGTTCACCTTGGCGATCACCGTGGTGTCCCAGTCTCCGTCCATCGCCTGGAGCTTCTGGGCCACGGTGGTCCAGGCGGTGGCGGCGGCGTCCAGGACACCGAAGTCGGCCGTGCTGAGCTCGTGGAAGTCGACCATCGCAGCTCTCCTCTCAGGCGCCGAGGTCGTGCTGGACGGCCGACTCGTTCTGCCGGTAGTTGGTGGCGGTGGCGCGCAGCGCCTGGGTGGTCTGCCCGATGGTGGCGCCGAGCGCGGCGACGCACTGGTCCCAGGTGCCGGCGGCGCCCGCCGCGGCCTTGCCGGTGCTCCAGTTGGCGAGCGCGGTGGAGACCTTGGCGGTGGCCTCGTCGGCGCCGCGGCCGTCGGTGTTGAGGCGGGCGTGGATCTGGTCGGAGTTGTTCCCCGCGGTGGTGAGCGCGTTGGGATCGGCGCTGAAGCCGCCCCCGCCTCCGCCACCGCCCGAGGCCGAGGCCGAGTTGATCCGGGTGCGGGCCGCCTCCTGGGCACGGGCCCGGGCGGTGAGGTTCCCGTCCGCGTCGTAGGCCCAAGGGTTCATCATCCGGTCGAACGCGGTCGCCCGATCAGACATGTCGCTCGCTTCCCCTCCGTGCCGGCACGCTGTTCCGGCACCCCCGTCGGCAAAGAATTCGGCAAGTACGCCAAGAGTTCGACAAAGGGTACAACTGGGCTCCGCTTTTGCCGAACCCCTAGGGGTGAGGGTGCCGGACGTCATACCGCAGCAGCAGAGCGACTCGTCATTCGTGCTCATGACCCGTACCGCACAAGACCGTTACGTTGGTGGGCGTGTCCACAGCTGTCATCAAGACGGACGGCCTCACCAAGAGGTTTCCCCGTGTCACCGCTCTCGACCAACTGACCGTCGAGGTGCGGCCGGGCGTGGTCGGTCTGGTCGGATCCAACGGCGCGGGCAAGTCCACCCTGATCAAGATCCTGCTCGGGCTCGCCCCGGCGACCTCCGGCCGGGGCGAGGTCCTCGGCCTGGACGTCGCCACCCGGGGCTCCGAGATCCGCGCGCAGGTCGGCTACATGCCCGAGCACGACTGCCTGCCACCGGACGTCTCCGCGACCGAGTTCGTGGTGCACATGGCCCGGATGGCGGGGCTGCCCGCCACCGCCGCCCGCGAGCGCACCGCGGACACCCTGCGGCACGTCGGCCTGTACGAGGAGCGGTACCGCCCGATGGGCGGCTACTCGACCGGCATGAAGCAGCGGGTCAAGCTCGCCCAGGCCCTGGTGCACGACCCGAAGCTGGTGCTGCTGGACGAGCCGACCAACGGCCTCGACCCGGCCGGCCGGGACGAGATGCTGGCGCTGATCCGCCGGGTGCACACCGACTTCGGCATCTCGGTGCTGGTCACCACCCACCTGCTCGGCGAGCTGGAGCGGACCTGCGACCACCTGGTCGTGATCGACGGCGGCAAGCTGCTGCGTTCCTCCTCCACCGCCTCCTTCACCGAGGCGACGGCCGTCCTCGCGGTCGAGGTCGGCGACCACCCGGAGGACCACCTCCTGGAGCCGGGCCCGGCGGTCCGCGAGCGGCTCGCCGCGGCCGGCCTGTCCGTCCAGTCCGAGGGCTCGCACCAGCTGCTGGTCCGGCTGGCCGACGAGTCGACGTACGACACCATCCGCGACGCCGTCGCCGGACTCGGCCTCGGCCTGGTCCGGCTGGAGCAGCGCCGCCACCGGGTCGCCGAGCTCTTCACCGACTCCCAGGACACCGAGCAGAGCAGGGGAGGGACGAACGATGCCGCTGCCTCCTGAGACCAGGTCCGCCGACACCGGCGTCATCCACGACATCGGCTACCGCGGCTACACCGGGCCCCGGCTCGGCCGCTCCTACGCCACCCGCGCGCTCTTCACCCAGAGCCTGCGCGCCGCGTACGGCCTCGGCCGCTCGGGCAAGTCCAAGGTGCTGCCGATGCTGGTGCTGGGCGTGATCACCGTGCCCGCGCTGGTCATGGTGGCGCTCTCGGTCGTGATGAAGCGCGAGGAGCTGCCGGTCGAGTACGCCGGTTACCTCTCCATGCTCAGCCTGGTGGTCTCGGTCTTCCTCGCCTCCCAGGCGCCGGTGCTGCTCTCCCGGGACCTCCGCTACCAGACCGTCCCGCTCTACTTCTCCCGCCCGATCACCCGCACCGACTACGTCCGGGCCAAGTTCTGCGCCATGTTCTGCGCCCAACTGCTGCTGATGGCGGCCCCGTTGCTGGTGCTGTACATCGGCGCGCTGCTCGGCGGGATGGACTTCGCGCACAACACCGGGCACTTCCTGTACGGGCTGGTCGCGGCCGTGCTGTACGCCCTGGTGCCGACCTCGGTGGCTCTGGTGATCGCGGCCGCCACCCCCCGGCGGGGCTTCGGGGTGGCCGCCATCATGGGCTACCTGGCGGTCAGCGCCGCGCTGGGAGCGGCCGCGGTCGGGATCAGCAACCCCGGCACGACCGGCTCCGACGCGGCGCAGTGGATGTCGCTGATCTCGCCCACCGACCTGGTGGAGTCCCTGGTCAACGAGCTGTTCGGGCTCGGCGAGGGCTTCGACCGCCGGCACGCGCCGGGCGGCCTCGGGCTGGCGGTGTTCGCGCTCGTCGCGGTGGCCATGGTGGCCGGCTCGTACCGGCTGCTGCTGCGCCGCTACCGCAGCGTCTGATTCAACCGCAGTGTCTGAGAGAGGGACGCAGCATGGCCACCATCAGCATCGACAAGGTCTCCCGCTGGTTCGGGAACGTGGTCGCGGTCAACGACATCTCCATGGCCATCGGCCCCGGCATCACCGGCCTGCTCGGTCCCAACGGCGCGGGCAAGTCCACGCTCATCCACATGATGAGCGGCTTCCTGGCCCCCTCCAGCGGCTCGGTCACCCTGGACGGCGCGCCGATCTGGCGCAACCAGCAGGTGTACCGGCAGATCGGCCTGGTGCCCGAACGGGAGTCGATGTACGACTACCTGACCGGCTGGGAGTTCGTCCTCGCCAACGCCGAACTGCACGGCCTGGCCCAGCCGGGCGCGGCCGCCCGCCGGGCGCTGGACCTGGTGGAGATGGACTACGCCAAGGACCGCCGCACCGGCACCTACTCCAAGGGCATGAAGCAGCGGGTCAAGATGGCCTCCGCCCTGGTCCACGACCCGTCCGTGCTGCTGCTCGACGAGCCCTTCAACGGCATGGACCCGCGCCAGCGGCTCCAGCTGATGGACCTGCTGCGCCGCTTCGGCGCGGACGGCCGGACCGTGCTGTTCTCCTCCCACATCCTTGAGGAGGTCGAGCAGCTGGCCCGGCACATCGAGGTGGTGGTCGCCGGACGGCACGCGGCCTCGGGCGACTTCCGCAGGATCCGCCGGTTGATGACCGACCGCCCGCACCGCTACCTGGTCCGCTCCAGCGACGACCGCCGGCTCGCCGCCGCGCTCATCGCGGACGGCTCCACCAGCGGCATCGAGGTGGACGAGCGGGACCGGGCGCTGCGGATCGAGGCGGTGAACTTCCAGGGCTTCACCACCCTGCTGCCCAGGGTCGCCCGGGAGGCCGGCATCCGGCTGTACACCGTCTCCCCGGCGGACGAGTCGCTGGAGAGCGTCTTCTCGTACCTGGTGTCCGCGTGAGTGCCGCCGCCAGGGCCGCTGTCGTCCGGCACGTCCGGGGAATCGCCCGGGAAACCGCCCAGGAAGGGACCGACCGACCATGAACCCCACCGTCGCCAGGCTGACCCTGCGCGGGCTGCTGGGCCGCCGCCGCGGCCTGCTGCTGCTGGTGGTCCCGGCCCTGCTGGTGATCGTCGCGGCCATCGCGAGCGCGTCCAGCGCCGACCCGCACGACACGGCCGGCAACGTCCTCGGCGCGCTCGGCCTCGGCACCCTGGTCCCGATCCTCGGGCTGGTGGTCGGCACCGGGGTGATCGCCAACGAGATCGACGACGGCTCGATCGTCTACCTGCTCGCCAAGCCGCTGCCCCGGTGGCGGATCGTCACCACCAAGCTGGTCGTCGCGATCGGCGTCACCTGGCTGTTCTCGGTCGTCCCGACGCTGCTGGCCGGGCTGCTGCTGGTCGGCACCCAGGACGGCGTGGCGCTCGGCTACACGGTGGCGGTGCTGGTCGCCGGAGCCGCGTACAGCGCGCTGTTCCTGCTGCTCGGCGTGGTCACCCGGCACGCGGTGGTGGCCGGGCTGGCGTACGCCCTGATCTGGGAGTCGACGATCGGCAACTTCGTCGAGGGCGCCCGGACGCTGAGCATCCAGCAGTGGGGCCGCTCGGTGGCCGAGGCGGTCGCGGGGGAGAACGCGATCAGCTCCGACGTCTCGCTCGGGGCGGCCGTGCCGCTGCTGCTGGTGGTCACCGTCGCGGCGACGGTGTTCGCCTCGGTGAAGCTGGCCGGGATGACCCTCGCCGGCGAGGAGTGAGCCCGGTGCCGCGCCGAGCCCCCTGCGGAGCTGAGCCCTCCACGGAGCTGAGTTTCGCTACGGAGCCGAGCCCGCTACGGCCGTGGGCCCCGGACACCCTCAGGTGTCCGGGGCCCACGGCCGTGCTCCCGCGGCGAGCCGCTCAGAGCGTGCGGTTGCGGCCCGCGCCCCAGCCGGCCACGCCGACCACCAGGGCCAGCACCAGCATCAGTACCAGGGTGGCCTCCCACCCGCCGGTCAGCTGGTGCAGCGCACCGGCGCCGACCGGACCGGCCGCCGCGACCAGGTAGCCGATCGCCTGCGACATCCCGCCCAGCTGGGCGGCGCCGCCCACGGTGCGGGTGCGCAGCACGATGAACGCCAGCCCCAGGCCCAGCGAACCGCCCTGGGCGACGCCGAGGATGGTCGCCGACACCCACGCGGCGGAGACCGGCGCGGCCAGCAGCAGCGCGATGCCCAGCCCGTTCAGGGCGGCCATGGTCACCGCCAGTGCGCGCTGGCTGGTCATCCGGCCGGCCATCAGCGGCACCAGGAAGGCGCCCGCCACCTGCACCAGGTTGGAGAAGGCGAAGACCAGACCGGCCTCGCCGCGGTCCATGCCGTGGTCGGCCAGGATGGTCGGCATCCACGCGACCAGGGTGTAGACCAGCAGCGACGAGATGCCCATGAAGAGGCTGATCTGCCAGGCCAGCGGGGACTTCCAGATGCCCTCGATCGGCTTGCTCGGCGCACCGGCCGCGGCGGCCGCCGTCGCCTGCCGCTCCTGGCGGGAGCGCAGCACCTGCGGCAGCCAGGCCACCGCCGCGACCAGCGCGAGCAGCGACCAGGCGCCCAGCGACGCCCGCCAGCCGCCGCCGAGCGCGTGCTCCAGCGGGACGGAGGTGCCGGCCGCCAGGGTGGCGCCGACCAGCATGGTGGTCGAGTAGACGCCGGTCATGGTGGCCGCGCGGTCCGGGAACTCGCGCTTCACCAGGCCCGGCATCGACACGTTCAGCACCGCGATGGCCACGCCGATCACCACGCAGCCCGCGTACAGGGCCGCCACCGAGGGCAGCACCCGCAGCAGCACGCCCGCACCCAGCACCAGCACCGCGCCGAGCACCACCCGCTCGACGCCGAAGCGGCGGGTCAGCCGGGGGGTGAGCGGAGCGCCGACACCCTGGAAGAGCACGGGGACGGTGGTGATCAGCCCGGCCGCGGTGGCGGACAGGCCGAAGGTCCGCTGGATCTCGCCGACCATCGGGGAGACCGCGGCCAGGCAGGCGCGCATGTTCAGCGCGACCAGCACGATGCCGGTCAGCAGCAGGAGCGGATGGGCCAGCCGGGTGCGGACGGGGAGCGGGGCGGGAGCGGTGACAACCGGCTGCTGGGCACGGGTGACGGCCATGGGTGTGCTGTTCTTTCGTGAATGTGCGTGGGTGCGGACGGCGGAACCGAGGCTCGCGCCGTCCTACTTCCGGGCCGCGATGGCCGCGAGCAGCTGCTCGACGGCCGCGGTCGGGCCGGCGAGCAGCGCACGACACGCAGCCTCCGCCCGGTCCGGGTCACCGCTCTCGATCGCGTCGACCAGCGCCTCGTGGGTGGCGACGACCGCCTCGGGCATGTCGTGGTCGCCGAAGGCCGAGGTCATCGCCTCGCGTACGGAGGCGCCGAAGTAGCGGTACACCTCGGCCAGCGCCGGGTTGTGCGCGGCCTCGACGACGGCGGTGTGGAACTCCAGGTCGTGCTCGACGGTGGCCTCGCGGCTCGCCCGCTCGGGGTGGGCCGCGAACACCTCGGCCTCACGGGCCAGGGCGGCGCGCATCCGCCGGATGTCCTCGGGGGTGTGCCGCAGCGCGGCCAGCCGGGCGCCCTCGGTCTCCAGCGCCGCACGGACCTCCAGGACGTCCCGGATGCCGGAGCGCTGGACGCCGCGCAGCACGGACGCCGGGTCGCTGGTGGAGCGGACGAATGTCCCCTCGCCCTGCCGGGAGACCAGCATTCCGGCGTGCGCCAGCACCCGGATCGCCTCCCGCACGGTGTTCCGTCCGACCTGCAGCTGCTCGGCCAGCTCGTGCTCGGTGGGGATCCGCGACCCGACCGGCCACGTCCCGTCCGCGAGCTGCTCCCGCAGCTGCTCGATCGCGGTGTCCACCAGGGAGCGCCGTCCGGCCGCCTGCAAACCGCCGCTCATGCCGGACCTCCCTCTCCACCGCATACGTCCTACCGGTCGTCGGTCATCCTACAACCGCTTGCCCGGTCATCCTACAACCCACCCGTGAACAGGCCGTGAACAGCGGTCGGCCCGCTCGGACGGCCGGGCCGGCGCCTCCACCGGAGGCGTCAGCGCGGCGGGTAGAGCCCCTCCAGGACCACGGCGACGCCGTCCTCGTCGTTGCTGCCGGTGACGGCGTCGGCGACGGCGAGGAGCTCCTCGTGGGCGTTGGCCATGGCGACGCCGTGGGCGGCCCAGCCGAACATCGGGACGTCGTTGGGCATGTCGCCGAAGGCGATGGTGTCGGCGCCGCGGACGCCCAGGCGGCGGGCGGCGACGGCCAGCCCGGTGGCCTTGGACAGGCCGAGCGGGAGCAGCTCGACCACGCCGGCGCCGGCCATCACCACGCCGACCAGGTCGCCGGCGGCACGGCGGGCGGCCTCGGCGAGGGCGTCGTCGCCGAGGGCGTGGTGCTGGATGTACAGCTTGCTGAGCGGGGCGTCGAACAGGCCGGTGCGCTCGACCCGGACGACCGGCAGGTCGGAGCCGATCCGCAGCTCGTAGCCGGGCCCGGCCAGCACCTGGCCGTCGAGGCCGTCCTGGTTGGCGGCGACGGCCAGCGGGCCGGTCTCGGCCTCGATCTTCTCGATCGCGAGCGCGGCGAGCCGCCGGTCCAGAGTGAGCGAGGTGAGCAGCCTGTGCGCGCCGGCGTCGTACACCTGGGCGCCCTGGCCGCAGACCGCTATGCCCGTGTAGCCGATCTCGTCGAAGACCGGGCGGGCCCAGACCGCGGAGCGCCCGGTGACGATGATGTGCAGCGCGCCCGCGCCGGTGGCCGCGGCCAGGGCGGCGCGGGTGCGCTCGGAGACGGTCTCCCCGCTGGTGAGCAGGGTGCCGTCGAGGTCGGTGGCGACCAGCCGGTAGGGCAGGTCGCCACCGTCGGGGGAGCCGGGGCTGGGGCTGGTGGTGCTCATGGGCCGTACGTCTCCCGGGAGTCGCGGGTGGTGCTGGGTGGTGCGGACCGGGTTACTTGACCGGCTCGAGGACGGTCCGCCCGCCGAGGTACGGCCGCAGCGCCTCGGGCACGACGACCGAGCCGTCGGCCTGCTGGTGGTTCTCCAGGATCGCCACGATGGTGCGCGGGATGGCGACCAGGGTGCCGTTCAGGGTGGCGAGCGGGCGGGTCCTGCCCTCCTCGCGCATCCGGATCGACAGTCGGCGGGCCTGGTACTCGGTGGTGTTGGAGGTCGAGGTGACCTCGCGGTACTTGCCCTGGGTGGGGATCCACGCCTCGATGTCGAACTTGCGCGCGGCCGAGGCGCCGAGGTCGCCGGAGGCGACGTCGATCACCCGGTACGGCAGCTCCAGCGCGTTGAGGAAGTCCTTCTCCCACTGGAGCAGGCGGCGGTGCTCGTTCTCCGCGTCCTCGGGAGTGGTGTAGACGAACATCTCCACCTTCTCGAACTGGTGGACGCGGATGATGCCGCGGGTGTCCTTGCCGTAGGTGCCGGCCTCGCGGCGGAAGCAGGACGAGTAGCCGGCGTAGCGCAGCGGCAGCTTGTCGGCGTCGAGGATCTCGTCCATGTGGTACGCCGCGAGCGGGACCTCGCTGGTGCCGACCAGGTACCGGTCGTCCTCGGCCAGGTGGTAGACGTTCTCGGCGGCCTGGCCGAGGAAGCCGGTGCCGTCCATGGCGGCCGGGCGGACCAGGGTCGGGGTGATCATCGGGATGAAGCCGGCCGCGGTGGCCTGGGCGATCGCCATGTTGACCAGGGCGAGCTCCAGCAGCGCGCCGACGCCGGTCAGGTAGTAGGAGCGGGCACCGGCGACCTTGGCGCCGCGCTCGGTGTCGATCGCGCCGAGGATCTGGCCGAGCTCGACGTGGTCGCGGGGCTCGAAGCCCTCGGCGGCGAAGTCGCGCGGGGTGCCGATCTCCTCGAGGGTGACGAAGTCCTCCTCGCCGCCGACCGGGGCGGCCGGGTCGATGAGGTTCGCCAGCGAGCGGAGCAGGCGGTCGGCCTCCTCCTTGGCCGCGCTCTGCTCGGCGTCGGCGGCCTTGACCTCGGCGGCGAGGTCCTTGGTGCGCTGGAGCAGGGCGGCCTTCTCGTCGCCCTTGGCCTGGGCGACCTGCTTCCCGAGCACCCGCTGCTCGTTGCGCAGTTCGTCGAAGCGGCTGCCCGAGGACCGGCGCCGTTCGTCGGCGGAGAGGAGGGCGTCGACCAGGTCGACGTCCTCGCCACGGACGCGCTGCGAGGCGCGCACTCGGTCAGGGTCCTCACGGAGCAGGCGAAGGTCAATCACAGGCCCTAGCGTACCGGGCGACCGTTCCTCCACCGGTACCGCTTTTCCCCTGGGGATAACTCCCCGGGGCCTGTGGATAACTTCTGCGGGCCGCCGCGCGGCGGCGGGTTATCCACAGGCCCGGCCCCAGGCCTGTGGATCAAAGGGGAGGATTGCCTTCCGCGTGAACGAACTACGGGATTGAGGTTTCAAACCTCAATCAACCTTCTCGAGTGAGGGAATTGAACCACTCGGACGGGTGATTTGCTGGCAACCGGGTGACTCTGGTCCGATTGGTCATCTCTGCGCCGCAAACCGATGATCCGACCTGTTCTGGGCAATGGCTATACCGGTTTGTCGACTCGTCCCCAGGCCTGTGGATAACTCCGGGCTTGTGGACGGCGGAGGGCCTGTGGACAGCGGGGTCGCGGCCCGGGCCGCCTGTGGACGACGGGGGAGGTCGCCCGACCGCCCTGATCGGCCCGGTCCGGAACGGTCCACAACGATCGGAAAAGGTCCGAAAGACAAAAGGCGTGGCTCAGATGTCGGCGCGGCCGTCGAGTGCGCGGGAGAGCCAGTCCGCCGCCGAGGTGAAATCCGCGTCCGACGTCCCCGGCCGCCGGTGGGCGGTCGGCTGCCGGTCGGCACGCGGATAGGAGCCGAGGTACCGCACCTGCGGGCAGATCCGCTTGAGGCCCATCATCGCCTCGCCGACCCGGCGGTCGGACAGGTGGCCCTCGCAGTCGATCAGGAAGCAGTAGCTGCCCATGCCCTCACCGGTCGGGCGGGACTCGATCCGCATCAGGTTGACCCCGCGCACCGCGAACTCCTGGAGCAGCTCCAGCAGCGCACCCGGGTGGTCGTCCGGCAGCCAGACCACCATCGAGGTCTTGTCCGCGCCGGTCGGCGAGGAGACCCGCCCCGGGCGGCCGACCAGCACGAAGCGGGTCGCCGCGCTCTTCGCGTCCGCGATCTCCTTGACCAGCGGCTCCAGCCCGTAGATCGGCGCCGCGAACTCGCCCGCGAACGCGCCGTCGTAGCGGCCCTCGGCGACCAGCCGGGCGCCGTCCGCGTTGGAGGCGGCCGACTCCCACTTCGCCTCCGGCAGGTTCGCCGCCAGCCAGCGCCGCACCTGCGGCTGGGCCACCGGGTGGCTGGTCACCGTCTTGATCCCGGACAGCTCGGTGCCCGGCCGCACCAGCAGTGCGAAGGTGATCGGCAGCAGCACCTCACGGTAGATCATCAGCGGTGCGCCGGAGGCGAGTTCGTCGTTGGTCGCGGTGACCGCGCCCTCCACCGAGTTCTCGATCGGGACGAACGCCCCGGCCGCCTCCCCGCCGCGCACCGCGTCCAGCGCCAGCGCCACCGAGGACAGTGGCACCAGCTCCCGGGTCGCCGCCTCGGGCAGGGTGTGCAGGGCGGCCTCGGTGAACGTGCCGGCCGGTCCGAGGTAGGTGTAGCGGGTGGCCGACATGACGCCTCCGTGGGATCTCGGGTGCTGCGCGGGCGGGTTGTGCCGAAGCAGTCACCATAACGAGTCCGCGGCCCCGGCAGGAAAGCGTTCCAGTGGCCGGGACCGCGGCGGTGGACTTCGCGGGTCCGTCGCCGGACCCGGGGGGAACTACCCCTCCAGCAACTGCTGGCCGAGGTAGCCGCCGGGCGGTGCGCCCGGCGGCAGCGCGTACAGGCCGCCGGCCTCGTGCCGCAGGAAGCGGGAGAGGCCGTCGCCCCGGGAGAGCTTGCGCTGCACCGGGGTGAAGCCCCTGCGCGGGTCGGCCTGGAAGGCGAGGAAGAGCAGCCCGGCGTCCGGCGAACCGTCCGGGAGCAGCCCGTCGTGGTACGAGAAGCCCCGCCGCAGCATCGCCGCCCCGCCGTTGGCCGCCGGGGCGGCGACCCGGATGTGCGCGTCGGCGGGGATCGCCAGGGTGCCGTCCGGGCCCTGCGCGGAGAGGTCGACCGGGGACTGCTCGCCGGCCCCGGCGGGAGCGCCGAGCGGGGCGCCGTCCGACTTGCGCCGCCCGATCACCCGCTCCTGCCGGTCCACCGGCAGCGCCTCCCAGTGGTCCAGCAGCATCCGGATCCGCCGGAACACCAGGTACGAGCCGCCGGCCAGCCAGGCCGGCTGGTCGCCGCCGGCGGCGCAGAACACCTTGGCGGCGAAGCCCTCCTCGTCCGGCCTGGGGTTGTTGGTGCCGTCGATCTGGCCCATCAGGTTGCGCCCGGTCACCGGCCGGGCCGCGGCGCCGGGAGTGCGGGCGAAGCCGGCCGACTGCCAGCGCTGTGTCGCGGTACCGGCCGCCAACCGCTGGAGCACCCGCAGGGCGTGCACCGTGACCAGGGCGTCGTCCGCGCCGATCTGGACGAACAGGTCGCCGTCGCCGCGGGCCGGGTCGAGCGCGTCGCCGGGGAAGGCGGGCAGCGGTTCGAGCCCGGGCGGGCGGCGGTCGGCCAGCCCGGCCTTGTCGAACAGCCCGGCGCCGAAGCCGACCGTGACGGTGAGCGAGCAGGGCCCGGCGTCCAGCGCGACCTGGTTGTCGAACTCCTCGGCCGGCTCCCCGGCCGTCAGCCGCTCGGCCGCCCTCGTCCAGCGCTGCAGCAGGGTGCGCAGCCCGTCCCGGCCGACGCCCCCGGCCAGGTCGAAGGCGGCCAGCTGGACCCTGGCCTGCGCCGGGTCGGTGATCCCGGCCTGGTGCTCGCCGCGGAACGGCACCCGGGCCGTGCCCAGTGCCCCGCCGGCCGGGCCCGCCGCGCCCGCCGCCGGGCCGGGCCGCCCGTCCAGGGCGACCGCCCCGGCGACGCCCGCGCCTGCGCCGGCCAGCAGCCCGGCCCCGGCGGTGCCGAGCAGCGCCCGCCGGGTGAAGCCCCCGGGGCCCGTCGACGCGTGCTCCGCCGACGCCTGCTCCGCCGGGGCGCGGTCGGGCGACCCGTGGCCCGTCGGGAGATCCGTCACCCCGCTCATCCGATCTTGAACTGCTGGGTCGGGGTGGTCTGGTCGATGTCGGAGGAGCGGACCTGCACCGACACCACCCAGTTGCCCGCCAGCGGCAGCTGCGCGGTGCCGGTCCAGCGGCCGGTGCCCTCCGGGGTGAGCGCGACCGGCAGCGGGCCGAGGTCGCGGTCCGGCAGAGTGAAGGCGAGCTGCACCTCGGGGACGTCCACCGGCTGCCCGTCCGCGCCGTCCAGCGCGAGCCGCACCTCGTTCGGCCCGGTCCGGGCCGGGTTGAGGGTGACGGTCGCGGTGCCCTTGGCGTTCGGCGTCCGGCCCTTGGTGTCGTACGGGAGCTTGAGCTCGACGGTGCGGCCCGGCTCGGTCTGCGGCGCCGCCCCCGCCGCGGCCCCGCCGCCGCCCGGAGCGGCGGCCGCCCCGGCCCTGATCTCGCCCGCCACCCGCCCGGGCGGGGAGTTGGTGAGCATCGTGGTGACCACCAGCACCGCCACCGCGACCAGCGCCTCGACCAGCACCGAGCGGCGCAGCCCGGCCCGGGTCGGGGTCAGCCCGCGGTCGCGTCCGGCGCTCTGCCGGGCGGCCCGCTGGCGCTCCAGCTGCGCCTGCCGGACCGGGTCCTCACCGTGGGCCGCCACGGCGACCGGCTCCGGCAGTTCGGCCGGGGCGACCTCCAACGCCTCGGCCGGGACCGAGCGCAGCCTGGCCAGCCAGGAACGGGACATCCAGGCGACGCCGAGCATCACGACCACGCAGCCGCTCTTCACCAGCAGCAGCCGGCCGTACTCGGTGCCGGTCAGCGCGCCCCAGCTGCCCAGGCCGCGCCAGGACTGGTAGACCCCGGTGGCGGCCAGCACGGCCACCGAGCCGAAGGCGATCTTCGAGAAGCGGTCCACCACCTCGGCGCCGACGCCCTCGCGAAGGGCGACCAGCAGCGCGGCCAGCCCGCCCAGCCAGAGCGCCATGGCGAGCAGGTGCAGGATGCCCAGCGGCAGCGCCAGCCAGACCTGGATGCCCACCGAGGCGTGGTCGGCGCCGACCCAGGTCGCCGAGAGGGCGACCGCCAGCACCAGCCCGGCCACGCCGAGGCCGAGCCGGACCTCGCGCTGCGGCCGCTCGGCGGCCCGCTGCTCCAGCTCGCGCAGCTCACGCAGCTCGGCCGCCTCGGCGTCCTCCTCGGACGCCGGCGGGCGGCCGGAGCCGTCGGAGTCCTCGGAGCCGTGCTCCGCCTCGTCCCGCGGCTGCGGGACGAGGGGCCGCGGCGGCTGCCCCAGCTGTCCGACCAGCAGCGACAGGAACACCCCGCCCGCCGCGAGCAGCAGCAGCCGGGCGGCCAGCGCGGTGCCGATCCGCTCGTCCAGCGTGGCGCGGATCAGCGAGAGGTCGAAGGCCTGCCCGACCCCCGAGCCGCGCTCGTACGGGCCGCGCAGCATCAGCACCGCCACGGTGGAGACCAGCAGCGCCGTCCAGCCGGTCATCAGCAGTCGCTGCACCCGGCGCCGGGCGGTGCCGGCCGGCCAGCAGACCAGCACGAAGGCGGCGACGCCCGCCAGCAGGGCGAAGGCGGCGTACGCGACGGTGCGGCCGGTGCCGTACAGGGCGGCGACCAGGCCGTCGGCCTCGACGTCCTGGAGCGCGGTGGCCGACACCGAGGTGTCCGAGGGCGCGCCGATCGAGAAGGTGAACGCCCCGCCGACCGGGTGCGAGTCGTCCGAGACGGCCCGCCAGGCCACCGTGTACGTGCCGTTGGCCAGCCCGCTCCGCAGCCCGACCCGGGCGGTGTTGCCCTTGCCGTCGGCGTGCGCCGGGTCGCCGGTGTCCACGGCCTTGCCGGCCGGGTCGAGCACCCGGACGGAGTCGCCGGAGAGCGAGACGGACTCGCTGAAGGTCAGCGTCACCGCCTGCGGGGCGGTGGCGACCACCGAGTTCTGCCGCGGGTCGGTGGAATCCAGGACGGCGTGCGCGGAGGCCGGCCCGGCGCCCGCGAGCATCAGCGCGAGCAGGGCGCCGAGGACTCCGAGCACCCCGGCGGTCCGGCGGTGGGTGGCCTTCTCCAGGCCGACCGACTGCATGGTGGCGGTCCCCTAACTCTGGTTCGGGCGGTAGGTGAGCTCCTTGACCGGCACCTTGACGGAGATGGTGCCGGACTTGGCGAAGGTGAGGTCGAGCTCCAGCTCGTCGCCGAGGACCGGGGTCTTCCGCCACCCCATGATCATGAGGTGGTTGCCGCCCCGGGCGAGCTGCAGGGCGCCGTGCGCGGGCACGTCCAGGCTGTCCACCTGCTTCATCGTCGACTCGGTCGAGCGGTGCATGGTGACCGATTCGGCGGCCGGGCTGCTCACCTTGAGCAGCTGGTCCTGCCCGCCGTCGTTGCGGACCGTCAGGTAGCCGGCCGCCATGCCGCCGGCCGGGGGCAGCGGGACGTAGCTGTCGGCGACGCTGAGCCGGGCCGGGCCGCCGGCACCGTCCTGGCCGCCGGTGCCGGCGTCCGTCCCGCAGGCGGCCAGGATGGCGCCGCCGCCCAGGGCCGTCGCGACGACGGCGCCGAGCAGGGCGCTGCGGCGGAAGCGGCGGGTTCCGGTCTGCGCCGGGGTCACGCCGCGACCCCCTTGGCGAGCAGCGGCAGGTCGTGCTCGTAGGTCTTCTCCTCGGTGCCGCTCATGTAGAGCACGTGCGCCTTGTCGTCCGAGGGGAGGAAGGCCAGCACCTGCGCGCCGTGGGTGGAGGTGACCGTGCCGTCCCCGTTGACCACCGGGTCCTCGATCATGATGCCGAGCGACTTGGCGGCGGTCTTCACCTTGGCCAGGTCCCCGGTGAGGCCTATGAAGTCGCTGCCCATCGAGTCCAGCCAGGTGCGCAGCACCTTCGGGGTGTCGCGCTGCGGGTCGGTGGAGACGAAGACGACGTTGACCTTCTGCCGGTCCTCGGGGGAGAGCGCCTTCATCGCGACGCCGATGTCGCCCATGGTGGTCGGGCAGACGTCCGGGCAGCTGGTGTAGCCGAAGAACAGCAGGGTGGCCTTGCCGTTGGTCTGCCGGCGCAGGTCGAAGGGCTGGCCGGAGGTGTCGGTCAGCTGGAGGTCCGGCTTCTCGAAGTTCTTGGCGAGCTTGGTGCCCTGGTACGGGGTGTCCTCCTTCTGCCGGGTGACCTTGGCGGCGGTGGAGCCGCCGCCGGAGGAGCCGCAGGCGGAGAGCGTCAGGGCGGCGGCCAGCGCGAGGGCGGCGGCGCCGGCCAGCCGGGTGGTGCGGGTGGTGCGGGGCATGGGAGTTCCGATCGTGCGGGGGTGGGACCGCCGGCGGGGCCGCGCCCGGTGGACGGACGCGGCCCCGGCGGCGCGGGGATCAGGAGGCGGAGCCGCCGCTCCTGCGGCGCAGGCCGAGCACGCCGACGGCGGTGCCGATCACGCCGACCACGATGCCGACCACGCCCAGCGTGCGGGCGGTGGAGTCGCTGGAGTCGGCGTCGCCGGAGGCGCTGGCGCGGTCGGAGCTGTCCCCGTGGGCGCCGGCGGCCGGCGAGGCGGTGACGCCGTGGCCGTCGCCCCCGGCGGCCTTGGTGAGCTTCAGGACGGGCGCGGGCTTGGCCGGCTCGGGCTGGCCGTCCTTGCTCTCGTCGATCCAGCGGGCGACGTCGCCGTTGTCGTAGGTCTGGAGCGTCTTGAAGACCAGGTTGTCGGTGTCGGTCGGCAGCGGGCCGAGCGAGACCCGGAACTCCTGGAACTGGCCGGGGGCGATCCTGGTGCCGGTGTCGGCGGTCCAGGTGATCTTGGAGACGGCCTCGGTGACGTCGTTGCCGTGCACCTTGATCGGCTTGTCGAGCTTGGCCTTCTCGACCGTGGCGGTCCAGCCCGGCAGCGGCAGGGTCCGGACCGAGGCCAGCGGGTGGTCCAGCGGGAGGTTGACCTCCAGCTTCACCGTGCCCGCCGAGTCGCTCTCGTTCGGCACCCGGAAGTCGACGGCCGTGTAGCCGCCCTGGGAGGCGGCGCCCGGGTTCACGGTGACGTGCGCGGAGGCGGGGCCGGCCAGCGCCACCACGGAGGCGGCGGCGGTGAGGGCGACGGCGGCGAGACGGCGGGCGGGAAGGGAACGCATGATGCGGGTCTCCGATCGGAGCTCGGCGGCGGCCGGTGCCGGGCGACGGACGTGAGCCGTGCCGCGTTGGCCGCGCGCGGGGAGGTGGGGGGGCAGAGCCTCGGGCCGCCCCGGTGGTCGGGGGAACGGCCGGACGGTGCGCACACCGGCACCCGGTACGGCCGGAGGCCGCCAGGAGACGCCGGTCAGTACGCGAGGGCCCCGCACGGCGGGCCGCGCCGCACCACGCTGTGCCGCAGCACGGCACCCGCCGGGAGCAGGCTCTCCCCGCCCCGGGCACCGAACCGGCGGGCCGGGCCGGCCACGCCGAACAACCCGCGCAGCAGCGCGGCCACCAGCGCGAGCGCCGTGCGCAGCGGCGCCGCCCAGTGCTCCCGGGCCGCCGTGGCGGCCACCCGCAGCAGCCGCCAGAGCGCCGCCTCGCCGCGCCGCAGCCACCAGCCCGCGACCAGCGCGGCGCCCAGGTGCCCGGCCAGCATCGACGGCGTCATGCCGAACAGGCCGGCCTGCCACCAGGGCGCGGCGGCGAACGCGTGCGGGTCCAGGCCCGCGGAGGAGACCAGCTGCTCCGGGGACGGGCCGCCGGACAGGCCGACCAGCGTGCCGGGCCGGGCCTCGTTGCAGATCAGCCGGCCGGCCACCTGCGGCACGCTCAGCGGGCCGGAGCCGCCGTGGTGCATGCCCGGCATCGAGCCGTCGAAGCCGTGGAAGAGGCAGTGCAGTCCGAGCTGGCCGGCGCCCAGCGCCCCGGCGATGGCCGCCAGCGAACGCTCCCGCCCGCCGCAGACCGCCGCGAACGCCAGCACCGCGGCGAAGCCCAGTGCCAGCGCGGTCGGCGGCACGTTCCCGCCACCCGCCAGGGCGTGCCCGGCGGCCGCGATCAGGGTGCACACCAGCGCGAACGGGACCGCCCGGGCAAGCCGCAGGTCCCAGGCGGCGGACCCCACCGGCCGGGCCGGTCCTGGGGCGCCCGGGAGCGGGGCGGCGGCGAGGGCAGTCATGGCCGGGCCATCCTCTCATTGCGTACGCCACCGACACGGGCAGGGTGGGAAATCCCTACGAATGCCCCTTTCGGCCGCGGCGTGCGAGGGGGCGTACGTGTCGCCCGGCACAGACCCCGTCCCCCGGTCCATCCGCCGAACGGGCGGTAGCGGGCCCCGGGCACGGTTCACCCGGGAATCGCCCGGAGATACCTAGTTGTATGTGGAGCCGCAGCCAGGAGGGACCTCCCGTGGACATCTGGTGGACTCTGCACCTCAAGCGCGACCCGGCCAGCGTTCCGCTGGCCCGGCGCATCCTGCTCGGTGCGATGGCGACCGCGGGCGTCGACCCGCAGATCGCGGACGACCTCGGCGTCGCCCTCACCGAGGCCTGCGCCAACGCCGTCGAGCACGGCGCCACCGGGCGGCCCGACGACGGCTTCCAGGTCACCGCCTCGATCTGCGGCGACCGGCTGCGGATCGAGGTCACCGACTCCGGCCCCGGCCTGCCCGCCCCCGCCGCGCCCGCCCGCCGCCCGGCCGCCCCGGCCCAGGCCCGTCCGGCACTGCCCGGCCGCGCCCCGCGCCGCACCCGCCGTGGCCGCGCCACCGTCCCGGCCCGCGTCCTCGCCGCCCACCACCCCCGCCGCGACGACCACCCGTACGACACCCACGTCCTGCCCTGCCGTCCCAGCGCCCCCACCCTGCGCCCGGTCGACCTGGACGCCCTCCCCGACCTCACCGCCGAATCCGGCCGCGGCCTCTTCCTCATCCACGCCCTCACCGACCACGTCCAGCTCCGCAACCACCCCCTGCGCGGGGCGATCGTCAGCTTCGACAAGATCCTCAAGTGGCAGGACGGAGCGCTGCTCCAGGCGGCTTCGTAGGGCTTGCGGATCTCGGACCTGCACGAAGGACCTGAAAGAACCTTTCCTCCCCGCCCAGTAGGGCAGCGAGCCAGTCCTCACCGACGAGCCGCAGGCAAGGACGGGAGGGCGGTAGGAAGACTCCGAGGAGAAGGTCGTCGAGCAGCCCGTGGCGGCGCCGGACGAGCAGGTCCGCGAGGCGGTCGCCACGTTGTTCCGGGTGATCCGCCCCGAGCCGCGCCTGCGGCCCGGCCAGGCCGAAGCCGAGGAACTCGCACCCCTCGTCGCGCAGTGGCTGGAGCGCGGCGCGACCCAAGCAGACCTCGCCCAGGCCCTGCTGCCGGGCCTGCCCGCCCCGGTGCATTCAGCGGTCGCCGCGGTGCTCCGCTACCGCCTGGAGCACAAGCTGCCACCCGCACAGCCCGTTGCACGGCCCGCAGTGGCCCGGTACACCGAGTGCGCCAAGTGCCACGACCCGGTGCCCCAGCCGGGCATCTGCCAGGCGCGCGCAGGCCTGGGCGCGCGAACGGTCACCGTTAGCGGGGGCGGGTCGGTGACCCGCAGTGGAGCGGCGCGCGCCAGGCAGGCTCTTCGTTCGGCCCGGGCACCCGGGTCGAGCCTCAGGGTCTGACCACCACTGGGTGAGCGAACCACCGACCCCTACCTACGGCCAGGTGCCGACCAGTACCGGCTCCGGCTGAAGCCTGATGCCGGTCGCGATCTTGACCTGAGCCGAGAGTTCGGTGAGGGCTTGGGCGAATCCCGTTGCGGTGGCCCCGTCGTGGGCGGTGAGCGTGAGAGTGCGGCGGTTCGAGCACTGGATACCGGCGGCGATCTTGTACCCGGGGCGGTAGCCGATGTGCTCCAGGAGCCAGCCGGCGCTCGCTCGCAGCTGCCCGTCGCTGTCGGTGTGGACCGGGCATCCGGCGGCCGACCAGCAGGCGGCCTGGGCTGCGGTGACGGGCGGGTTGAGGAAGACCGATCCGGCCTGGTGGGCGTCGGGTCCGTGCGGGTCGAGGAGGAGTCCTCGGCGGCATCGGTTGGCGAGGACGGCGGCGGTCACCTCGGCCACGGGCGGGCGGACGCCCAGATGAAGGCCGAGTTCGTCGGCGAGGGGCTGGTAGCCGATCGGAGCCGCCGGTGAGCGGGTGAGGTGGAACGTCGTGGTGAGGATGGTCCAACGGCCGGGATGGTTCTTGAAGCGGCTGTGGCGGTGGCGCAGGTGACAGGCCTGGGCGGGCAGGGTCCGCAGGCGGCCCATGTCCCAGTCCCAGACGGTGAGGTGGTCAAGGGCGTCGGAGATCTGCTGGCCGTAGGCGCCGACGTTCTGCACGGGGGCGGCACCGGTGGTGCCGGGTATGCCCGCTAGGCACTCGATCCCGGCCAAGTGCTCGGCGGCGGCCCATTGGACGAGGTCGGCAAGCGGGTGGCCGGCCTGGACGGTCGCGGCCACCGTGTCGTCGTCCATCCGCTTCACGGCGATGCCCCGGGTATTCATCACGGCGACGGTGCCCTCGTTGCCGGTGTCGGAGGCGACGACGTTGCTGCCGTGGCCAAGGGTGAGGGGTGCGTCCTCCTGCCGGTCGCCGATCGTACGGACCAGCTCGAGCCAGTCATCGGGGTCGGCGAGGTTCAGGATGTCGCCGACCGGGCCACCGAGTCGAAGGGTGGTGAGCGGCGCGAGCGTGGAGTGGGGCACGGGGCCTCCTAGGGTTCGGCTGTGACGGCCTTCAGGGCCAGGGCCCGCAGCGGGGCCAGGCGGGTGCGGTTGTCCTGGTGGTGGTAGACGGCGTTGGTGCAGATGGCCAGGTAGCGGCCGGTGGCCGGGGCGAGGTAGAGGCTGGTGCCGGTGAAGCCGTGGTGGTAGGCCACCCGACCGTCGTCGGCGAGGATCCAGGCCAGGCCGCGGTCGAGTCCGGACTCGATCTGGGCCTGCGGCTGCATGCTGGCGGTGAGCCAGCGGCCCAGGGGCCCATCGGCGACGTGTGAGGTCAGCAGGTGGGTGGCGAAGGTGGCGAGGTCGGCCGGGGTAGTGAACACCCCGGCATGGCCGGCGACTCCGCCGAGCAGGGCGGCGTTGTCGTCGTGCGGCATCCCCCACAGCCGGGGCCCGCCGGTCAGCCGCTGCTCTGTCGGGGCGACCTGAGCGGAGCGGGGCACCGGTCCATACGTCGTGTCGGTCATGCCGAAGTCCTGCCAGAGCTCGGCCGCGAGTTCGTCCAGGCGTCGGCAACGGTAGTGGGTCAGGGCCAGGCCGAGGAGGATGAAGCCGCGGTTGATGTAGCGGTGGCCGGCACCGGGCTCGGCGATCAGCTCCTCGCCGCAGATCAGTTCGGCGAGCGGTTCGGGGCGGTGCCGGTACCGGTCGAGGCGGGTGTCGCCTCGCAGGCCGGAGGTGTGGGCCAGGATCTGGCGGACCGTGATCCGGCCGCCGGGCGCGTCGGCCGCGATGCCGGGCAGCAGCTCGCGGACCGGGGTGTCCAGGGTGAAGTCGCCGATGAGCGAGGTGCCGACCAGCGGCCAGGTGGCCAGCACCTTCGTCAGCGACGCCACGTCGTACACCGTGTCCGGGCCCGGCCGGACGTTGCCGCACTCGGGCGCGACGACACCGGAGGACAGGTATCCGGGCTCGGTGCCGACGGTGCCGTGGGCGATGACGCCGCCGGGCACGGTGCCGTCTGTGGTCATCAGGTCCAGGCACTCGCGCAGGTCGGCGAGCGCGGTTGGGGTCCACGGCACGGTGGTGGTCACGGCTACTCCTGGTCGGTCGTCAGGTCGGCACCGAGCGCGGCCAACTTCGGCAGCAGGCTGCCGTATCCGCGCCGCAAGTGGTACGTCCCTCGGATCGTAGAGGTGCCCTCGGCGGCCAGTGCGGCGATCACGAGCGCGGTCGCCGCCCGGATGTCCTCGCCGACCACCTCGGCGGCCTTCAGTGCGGACCGCCCCCGAACGGTGATCGCCGACCCGCTCGCGTTGACGGTCGCGCCGAACGCGGCCAGCGCGGGCAGGTGGGTGTCCCGTTGGACGTAGATCCGTTCCTCGATGCGGGAGACGCCCTCGGCCTGGGTCAGGAAAGCGGTCAGCTGGGGCTGCACGTCGGTCGGGAAGCCCGGGTGCGGGCCGGTGGCCATCTGCACCGGCCGCGGCCCGGCCGAGGCGCTGATGGCCGTGCCGCCGTCCAGCGGGTCCAGCTGGATCCCGGCGTCGGCGAACACCGACACCAGCCCGTCCGGGAACGCGGCCGGCGGGAAGCCGTCCAGGTGGACGGTGCCGCCGGTGACGGCGGCGGCCAGCGCGAGGGTGGCGGCCTCCAGCCGGTCTGGCGGCACGGTGAACACCCCGCCCCGAATGCGGTCGGTGCCGGTGACGTTCAGTGCCGTCCTGCCGCGCCACTCGATGCCGACGCCGGCCTGCGAGAGCAGGGCGGCGGTGTGGGTGACCTCGGGCTCCACACTGGGGTTGAGGATCGCGGAGGTGCCCGGAGTGCGGGCGGCCAGCAGCATCGCGGTAACCGTCGCACCCAGGCTCGGTCCCCACGAGTGGGTCTCGGCGTCGGTGATGAACGGCAGCCGATTGCCGGTGAAGCGGGCCCGCACCCGGCCCCGGTTCACCTCGACCTCGGCCCCGGCGGCTTCCATCGCGGCCAGGTGCCGGTCGATGTAGCGGGCGCAGAAGGCGTCCCCGCCGGGGGTGGGGAAGGTGACCTTGCCGGTGCGGGCCAGCAGAGCTCCGCCCATCACGGCGGTGGTGCGGATGCGCCGTCCGAGGTCGTCCGGGACGACGGGGAAGTAGGAATCGGCCGGTCGGGTGGCGAACTCGTCTCCGGTCACAGTGGCGCGGGTGCCGGTGCGGTGCAGGATGTCGGCGACCACTGCGGTGTCCAGGATCTCGGGGGCACCGAGGAGGGTCAGCGGTTCGTCGGCGAGGATCGCGGCGGCGTACAGGTGTAGGGCGATGTTCTTGCTGCCCTGCACGGTGGCGGTGCCGACGAGACGACGGCCGCCGCTGATCCGCACGGCCCGCTCGGCGGTCGTGGTGGTGCCGGTGGTGGGCATGGTCACCTTCCCTGGCTTCCGGCCGGGAAGAAACCCCCGACCTGGGTCTTCGGGTAGAGCAGGGTGTGCGCGCCGATGAGGGTGGCGGGCTGGAGCACGGTGCCGGCGGGGACGATCACCCCATCGCCGATCACCGCACCGAACTTGGTCTGGCCGGTGGCGACGCGGCGGCCGTCGAGGTGGGCGCAGACCTCCTCGACGGCCGGTTCGGTGACCGGGCCGGAGGTGATCCGCAGGCCCGTGGTGGACACGAACGCGCCGATGTTGACGCCGAGACCGAGGACGGAGTCGCCGACGAAGCTGGTGTGCTTCATGAAGACGCCGCCGGTCAGTAGGGAGCGGGTGACCTCGGCCCCGAATCCGATGCGGCAGCCGGGGCCGATGACGGTGTTGTCGCGGACCCGGGCGCCGGCCTCGATCACCGCGCCGGGGCAGACCAGCACCGGGCCGGTGACGTATGCTCCCTCGGCGATGACAGCCCCGGCCGCCGCGATGACCAGGCCGCGGACGGTGGCTCCGGGCTCGATGACGCCGACGGGCTCGGGCAGTGTGATGTCCGGGTGGCCGGCCAGCAGGTCGGCGACGGCCTTCTTGATCCCGAACACGGTCGGGCAGCAGCTCAGCAGACCCAGCACCACGGGGTCGATGACCTGCTCGGTGTCGATGTAGTACTCAGGAGTGGTGCGGAAGTCGATGCGCTCCAACTCGGCGTCGACCGTGGGCGCTTCGGGGAATCGGCGCATGGCGGGTTCTCCTCTCGTGGGAGCGAGCGGAAGACGGGGGCGGGTCGTCATGACCTACGAGACGGGCAGATCCGGCGCGGTCGCCGAAGCCTGGAGACGAGCTTCGACCTCGTGGTGGACGGAGAAGCCGAGCAGGGCGAGCACCGGCAGGTGCAGAGCGGCCCAGGAAGCGGTCAGCCAGGCACCGGGCCGATCCCGGTTTCGGACGGCGGCATGCCGGGGACCGGCGGCGGGAGGCAGGGAGGTGCTGAACATTGGCATGGGAGGCCTTCGGCAGCGAGGAAGGGGATTGACGTTCCCCAGTGAACCGTCGGGGCGAAGGCCGGATCCGTAGCCGGGTTACGAGCCGTAGTCCGGCTACGGGTCAGACGATCCGGACACCTGCTCGGGCAGCGAAGTCCCGGACGCCGGGCAGCTTTCGGTCGTGCCGCAGCAGACTGCCGGCCAGGCCGCGGACAGCGCCGCGGTGGATTTCCTGCGGGGCGGCCTCCTCGGCCGCCAGCAGGGCCTTGAAGCACTGCTCGGGTTTTCCCCACTGGTCGAACGCACGGGCCACGTCGATGAAGAAGCGGGCCTGACGCTCGGCGGTCGGCAGTGTGCTGGGGTCGATTGTGCGGGCCAGCTCGATCGCCCGGCCGGCATCGCCGAGTTCGTAGTGCACCGAGAGCTCGTGGAGGGTGACACTCTGGACGCCGTCCGCCAGACCGGTGGCCCGGCTGGCCGCGGTGGCGCTCTCGGCGGCCTCCCGGATCAGGGCGTGGGCGTACGAGCGGTCACCGGTCTTCGCTGTGGTGTAGGCGGCGGTGGCGTAGAGATCGCCGCGGACGGCCAGGCGGGCAGCCTCGGACACGGAGGCGTCGGCGAGGAGGTCCTCGGCCGCGACCACCACGATGTCGGTCGCCCGGGCCAGGCTTCCCTGGCGTCGCCAGGAACTTGACACCATCCGTTGGGCTTCGGCGACCACCAGGGAGTCCCCGCCCAGGCGGGCGGCGGTCAGCGCGCGGTCGGCGGTGACGGCCACGAGGTTGTTGTCGCCGACCTTGATGCACAGCCGGACGGCGATGTTGTAGAGCTGGGCGACACCGCGGGCGCGTTCCTCGGCCGTACCGACCGACTGGGCCGCCGCGATCCGGCCGGGCAAGGCACTGGCGAGGGCGTCGTACCTGGCCGCCTTGAACTCCAGACGCGATCTCACCAGCGAGGTGGCGACGGATTCCGCGGTCGCCTCACGTCGAGGTGCCGGAACCCGGTCCGTACCGTAGAGCAGGAAGTCTTCCAAACCAGCCAACGGCACGGCCGACTCGGCGTGCGCGGCCTGTTGGCCAGCGACCGGAGCGAAGAGGGCTGCAGCCGCCAGGGCCATGAACGGGCGGCGTCGCACATCGTCCTCCTCGTCAGCCGAAGTGCTCGCCAGCGTAGCCGAGGCAGGCTTCCGTGGGCGTGACCTCGCCCGGTCCGAGGCAGGTTGGGGCAAGGCGATCAAATCGGCGAGGTCGACGCCCAACACCTCGGCGATGCGCTGGAGAAGGGTCAGGTCCTTGACCTGCTGCAGGTCCCGCTCGACCAGGGACATCCAGTCCTCACTGCGACCGACCTCGGTGGCCAGCCGCAGCTGCGTCCACCCCAACGTCGACCGCCGGAGCGAGACGAACGCCCCGAACGACTTGCTGTTGTCCCCCACCGCAGACTCCCGCGGATCGTACCCAATCAGCTACAGGCCGCTACCGTACCGACGATCGGGGTCGCGGTGTAGCGCTTTCGGTTCGCAGCCTGGATCCGTGGAGCCGTTGAGCTCGTTACCTCGGCCCCAGGGCGCGGCGGGTCATCCATGTTCCCGGTCGCACTACTGTGAGGCGGCTTCACCGCCCGGCACAGCTCATGCCATGCGCGCACGACGTCGGTCATCTTTTCCAGGAGCACTCGCACCCTCCCGAGAAGGACGCCCGCAAGCGAGACACCCCAGATCAGGATGGCGCTCCACTCAGCGAAAGCTCCAACCACGACAGACCTCGGAGGGCAGTGGGACGATCCCCCTGAAACCATCCTCCGAGCCGACGCTGAGGAAGTCTCCCCAAATGGCCATTTCGCTCGAATCTGTGTTCGATAACACGCCAGTTGCTGCCGTTTCCACGTCATCGCCTGCAAGCACACGAGGGCCCCTGTTAGTGGTAGGAGCCCGTTGGAGTCCTCTAGGCTGATCAACGTGGCAGTGGGGGAAGACGCCCACCTCAAGGGATTCTCAGGCGCCCGCCGGGCAAAGATGTGGCTTGAGGGCACGATGAGAATCTCGGGCGCATATGCGAACACCGACTCGCCGTCGTGCGCCCGACGGCTGACTCTGGCATGGCCTCATGGCGGGCAGACGTTCTCCTTCGACCTGGGAGGCGCCATGCGTGGCGCCCCCTACCACGGGGACATGTTCTGTGCCGAGGTGAAGAACTACCAGCAGCCCAGTGACCAGGGAACTCAGTTCGATGAGTTCGTGGCGAAGTGCTATGTCGCGTGCCAGAACGGTCATCTCCTGAGTGATCACCTCATGTGGATCACATGGGCTCCCTTCCGCGCCAACACCTGGTCGCAGTTGGACTCGCCGAAGCATGTCGAGACGGCAGTTCTGCTCCACCACGAACGCGTATTCGGAACGGCTGACCGAGCTGCCGCTGAGTCGGCGATCGACCCCGAGATCGTTGCGATGGTCGCGTCGCGGCTGTGGCTGATCGTGCTGTCAGAGAAGCAGGAGACGCTGGTCCCCCTCAAGGACTGGGAAGCCATCGTGGCTGCCGAACTGATCCGTAAGGGAGAGCAGTGGTGAATCAGGCGTCGCAGGCGATCATGGCCGCGCTCGACGAGACGGATCCGAGGCAGCCCTTCGGCCGGGTCAAAGAGATCATCGGGCAGCAACTACGCCGGATGGACCCCCGCGCCGAGGTCATCGCGACAGGCTTCTTCAACCACACCTATGCCCCGGACATGGTGATCCGCTGGCCTCAGGCGACTCGTACCCCCGACCGTCACGTCTATCTCCGTACAACGGCCAACCCGGCGGAGCTCCAGGACGACATCGCCCGGCTGCAGACCAAGGACCGACCGATGATCGTGTCCCTGGGGCAGCTCGAAGCGTCCCGTGCGGCGGCAGACCTCCAACCGTCAGCCACCGAACGTCAAACTCTGCTCCTCGACACTCCGGCCTTCGGTGAGCTGGTTCCTACCCAGGACACCCCCAGCGTCCCTCGGCTCATCTCCAGCTCCGTGATCGAAGGCGGGCATGGCGCCCTGGACGGCCCCGCGATCACCCGGTTCAGGAGTGCTGTCGTCAGCGGCGTGGAAGCTGCCCGTGAAGGAGATGTCGCACCGACGCGTGTGGCGGTGGAAGCGGTATCCGCCCGGATGGTGCCCCTGGTCGCGGACCGGATGACGGCCTTCATGGCTGCCCTCTGGCAGGGCGGAGGCTCCACCCTGGCCAGCTTCCCGGGCACGTTGCGACGCTCCGGCCGCCTGGACGAATCCACCCTCGCCTACCTTCTCAGTGCTGAGGAGATTCCTGACAGCGGCTTCTGGAGTCGCCTGCTTCCCTTGATCAACCTGCCGCTCCTGCTTCGCACACCGGTTCGCGATCCGGAGAACCTTCAGCACCTCATGCGGCCGGCGGCTCAGCAGTGGCAGAGTCACGTTTGCGTGCTTACTCCGGGGACCACGTCCAACGCGCCGATCGGCCCTTGGCGCTGGGCAGTGGATCAAGGCAACCTCGTTCTGCAGATGTCACGCTTTCGGGCATACGTTGCCCAGACGCAGAAGGATCTCGACACGACCGAAAGGTACGACGAGCCCACTCTGGACGATGTACGCGCTCGGGCCGACCGGTTCTCCATCCCGCTTACGTCAATCCGAATGCTCGTCACCGATCGACGCATCGGCTACGACAGCCCTGGAGACAACGTCGTTCACGACTCCCAGCTCGCCGGCATCAGCGAGGCGCTGGGCCGGGCTGAAGCGGTCATCGAGGCGGATGCGCCAACACCCTCCGGTGCGGTCCTGCACTGCAGCTTCACCTACCGCTTGGCCAGTGCACGAGGTGCCCGCAGCCACGTTCCTCTCGATGAACTCATCGGCACAACGGCGCGCCTCCTCTCCGACCTCACCGAACACGAGGCCGACCAACTGGCACGCCTACTCGGCCCTCAGGGGCAACCCATAGCCTCGCCCTGGAATCAGCCGACCCTGTTCGAGTCCTAACGGCGAGTCGAACGGAAGTACGGCACGTCACTCCGGAGAAGGTGCAGGTCGAACTGACGAACCACCACTCCGGCGTGTTGATCCAATCTCAGACAGTAACCGACGCGATCTCGACAGTCCCACTTATCTCCTCATCGCGCGTTGGCCCTTGCCGCCACGCTGTACCCGCCGCGAGCCCGACAGGCGCGCGAGATCGGGAGGGGATATGGCGAGGGGCACCGCCCATCAGGTCGAACTGCTGCGCGCAGAGGTCGGGACGGCCCTGCAGGCCGGCCTGGAGGAGATCCGCAACAACACCGATAACCTGCGGGCCGAACTCAGCGCGACGCTGGCGGCCGGCCTGAGCGAGCACCGCGACGAGTTCTTCGAGGCGATCGCCCGGGAACAGCAGGAAGCCAGCCGTGCCCATCAGGACAACCGCAGCCTCCACCGTCAGCTGGGCAACCTGCGGGCCGAGCTCAGCGCCCTGCAGAACAGCATCCGTTCCCCCCTGGGCGTCGGCCCCGACGACTCGCCTCGGTCTGCCACCGACTCCCCTGATGGGGCCGTGAGCCAGTCGGCGGGAGTCTCTCCGGAGGCGGACGGCCAGAACGACGCCATTCACTCTCCCGGCGACGACGACAGCGACGGTTCCGTCGACGCCACCGGGCTTCCCAACGCCGAGCTCCCGGCATCCGAGCAGGCCGCAGAGCCGGCCACCCCCACCGTGACCGGCGAGGCCGCGGAATTCGACAGCGAGGAGACGACCGTGTCCGAGACCACCCCCGCCGACAACGCGCCGGTCACCCCGCCCGCCCTGACCAAGGACCAGCTCAGCCAGATCGCCGCCGAGGTGGCCGCCAAGCTCGCCGAGCGCCAGGGCAGCCTTCCGGAGCCTGTAGCGCCCGAGCCGGAAGTGCAGTCCGCCGAAGCGCCCGCGCCCGAGCCGACCACCGCCACCGCCTCTCCGGAGGATCAGGCACGGCTGATCGCAACCGAGGTCGCCGCCCAGCTCGCAGATCTCCTGCGCCCCTCCGTGGCTGCGGCGCAGGACGCGGAGGTCGAACCCGAGCGCACGGAAGCAGTCGCACAGGAGCAGGCCTCAGTCGATGACCTCCCGAGTGGGTGCGCCAACGACGTGTCCGGCCTGATCCCGGAGCCCTTCGTCTGGGAGAACCACGTCAGCACCCTCCGCAAGGCCGCCGCGGTGAAGACCGTCTCGATCTCCTGCCACCCCGAGACCTGGGACTTCCTGGCCGCTCAGGTCGAAGGCACCGACCACTTCTCGAAGCCGGTCAACGACAGCAACGAGGACACGGTCCTGTCCGGCCGGAGCACCCTCGCCCTTCTCAACGCGCTCCGGGAAACCGTGTGCAGCGGCCTCGGCAAGGACACCGGCATCGAGACGTGGACCCTCGCCGTCACCAGCTACGAGCGCATCGCCGCCGTCATCAACAGCACCCGACCCGCCGACGACGAGGTAGGCAACGACCGCCTGCAGCAGCCGCACATCGTCCTCGACGACCGCAGCAGCAGCGGTTCGCCCGCCGCCGGCTGACCTGCCGATCAACAGCCCCAGTCTCCTTGCAGGGCGCCGAAGACCGGTGCGAAACGAGAGCACATCGGGGGCACATGAAGGCCAAAAGTGCCGCTGACCAGTGCGAACTACTGAACGTAGTTCCGCCTGGTCAGCGGGACTTTTCTGGTCGAACTCGCAGGTCACGGGCTTATGGGGATCAAAAGATCCTCAAGTGGCAGGACGGAGCGCTGCTCCAGGCCGCGTCCTGACCGTCGCCCGCCCCGGCCCGGTGGCCGTGGGCCCCGGTTGCCGGGGGTGGGAGGGGGTCGGACGATGGGGGGATGATGCACCAGATGCGAGCCGAGTACGGCGCCGGCGGTGCGGCCGAGGGGGTTCGGCTGTGGCACGTGGTCCGGGGTGAGGAGAGCGTCGCGATGTGCGGGCGGGAGCTCGATCCGGGGGCGCGGGTGCGGGAGGCGGTGGACTGGGGGAGGACCCCGGAGCTGTGCTGCCACACCTGCGGGGCGTACTTCCTGCGCGAGGCACCGTACCTGGCGGGCGAACACCGCCCCTGAAGCCGGTCTACCGTGACCGGCATGGAGGAACCACTCGTCCGGCGGCGGCCGTTGACCGACGAAGCCGCCGGGCTGCGCGCCGGTGTGCCGGAACTGCCCGAGTACGTCGACCGGTTGTGCGCGCTGATCGAGCGGGTGGACCCGCTGGTCCACGCGTTCGTGCCGGAGCCGGGGCGGTACGAACGGCTGCGGGCGCAGGCGCGGGAGCTGGCCGCGCGGTACCCGGAGCCGGGCGGGCGGCCGCCGCTGTACGGGGTGGCGGTGGGCGTCAAGGACGTCGTGCACGTCGACGGACTGCCCACCCACGGCGGCTCGGCGCTGCCGCCCGGGGTGCTGGCCGGGCCGCAGGCCGTGGTGGTGGACCGGCTGCGGGCGGCGGGGGCGCTGGTCGCGGGCAAGACGGTGACCGCCGAGTTCGCCGCGAGCGCCCCGGGCCCGACCCGCAACCCGCACCATCCCGGGCACACCCCGGGCGGCTCCAGCAGCGGTTCGGCGGCGGCGGTCGCGGCCGGGCTGGTGCCGCTGGCGGTCGGCACCCAGACGGTCGGCTCGGTGGTCCGCCCGGCCGCGTACTGCGGGGTGGTGGGCTTCCGTCCGACGTACGGCCGGATCCCGATCACCGGGGTGATCCCGAACGCGCCGAGCTTCGACACCCTCGGGATCTTCACCGCCGACCTGGCGGGCGCGGCCCTGGCGGCCCCGCTGCTCTGCGACGGCTGGCGGGCGGTGCGGGACGGGTCGGAAGCGCCGGTGCTCGGGGTGCCGGACGGGACGTACCTGGAGCGGGCCGAACCGGCCGCGCTGCGCGCCTTCGAGGAGCAGACGGCGCGGCTGACACGGGCCGGGTTCGCGGTGCGCCGGGTCGGGCTGTTCCCGGACTTCGCCGGGATCGTCCGGCAGTTGCAGACGGTCAACCGCTTCGAGCTGGCCCGGACCCACGCCGACTGGTTCGCCCGCTTCGGCGGGCTCTACCGGCCGGAGACGGTGGCGGGCATCCGGGCCGGCCAGGGCGTCACGGCCGAGGACCGGGCGGCCGCCCTGCGGTTCCGGGAGCGGCTGCGCGAGCGGGTGGCGGAGGCGGGCGCGGCGGCCGGGGTGGACCTGTGGCTGGCGCCCTCGGCGACCGGCGGCGCGCCGGAGGGCCTGCACAGCACCGGGGACGCGGTGATGTCGCTGCCGTGGAGCTTCCTCGGGCGGCCGGCGCTGAGCCTGCCCGCCGGGCGGACCAGGGAGGGGCTGCCGCTGGGGCTCCAGGTGGTCGGCGCGGAGGGCGGGGACGAGCGCCTGCTGGCCCAGGCCGCCCTCGTCGAACGGGCCCTGGCTGGGAGTTAGGCGAGCGCCGGGTCCGCCGGGTCGGCGGCCTCGGCGCGCAGCAGGCGCAGCAGCAGGCGGCCGGCCCGCTCGTACGGGGTGTCCTCGTCGTGCAGCACGGCCTGGGAGTTGGCCGTCTCCAGGACGGCGATCAGGGCGAAGGCGAGGTCCCCGAGGTCGGTGTCGGGGCGCAGGGCGCCGGCGGCCCGGGCGTCGTGGAGGGTCTCGACGACGGTGTCGAACCACTCGCCGGCGCAGCCGGCCAGGGCGTCCCGGACGGCGCCGGGGCGGGCGTCGAACTCGGCGGTGACCTCGTAGAAGAAGCAGCCGCCGGGGAAGACCCGGGCGCGGGAGTAGGCGAGCCAGCCCTCGCAGAGGGCCCGGGCCCGGGCGAGGCCGGGCGGGGTGTCGGCGACCGGGGTGACGACGGCGTCGGCGAAGATCCGGCGGGCGGCGCGGACGGTGGCCAGCTGCAGTTCCTCCTTGGAGCCGAAGCCGGCGAAGACGCCGCTCTTGCTCAGGCCGAGGTCGGTGGCGAGGCGGCCGATGGAGAGCGCGTCCAGGCCCTCGACGGAGGCGATCTCGACGGCGCGGCGCAGCACCGCCCGGCGGGTCTCCTCGCCGCGTAGGACCCGTCCGTCCGTGGTCGGTCCGGCCATCGTCCGCCCCTGTTCTGCTCGTCGTGGGTGCCGCCCAGGGTAGTGCGTGCGCCGTGGCGGGCCCGGACGCGCGCCTGGGCGGGCCCGGGGAATCCTCGGAAAACTGCACGAACGGTCGTGCTAATATCTCGCCCGAGCGAGGCGTGACAAGGAGCGCGAAGAGCAGGGAGACCCGATGGACCCGACTCAGGGACTGATCCGTACGACCCTCAACCCCACCGCCCGGATCGCCCCCGGCCTGGCCGGGCGGGCCGCCTTCGAGCTGTTCAGGCACCCGCTGCGGCGCAGCCGGGTGCGCGGTTCGGAGCGGGAGGTGCACGAGCGGGCGGTCACCGAACGGCTCGCCGTGGGCGGCAAACAGGTGGTCGGCTACCGCTGGGGGAGCGGCGAGCGGCCGGTGCTGCTGCTGCATGGCTGGCGCTCCCGGGCCTCCCGGTTCGCCCCGTACGTGCCCCGGCTGCGGGCGCTCGGGCTGAGCGCCGTCGCCTTCGACGCGCCGGGCCACGGCGACTCCGGCGGCCGGACCACCAGCGTGCCCGAGTACCGCGAGCTCGCGCTGCGGCTCCAGGACCGGTACGGGCCGTTCGAGGGCGTGGTGGCGCACTCGCTCGGTGGCTGCGCGGCCTTCGGGGCGCTGGCCGACGGCCTGCGGGCGGGGCGGCTGGCCGCCGTCTCCGGGGTGTCCCGGGTCGGCTTCTTCCCGGCCGCGTTCTGCGCCGGGCTCGGGCTGAACGCCGACGTGGAGCGGGCGTTGCGGGCGCGGATCGAACGGGAGCTGTTCGGCGGGGACGCCGGGGGCTGGGAGCGCTACGACGCGGCCCGCCAGGTCGACGCGGTCGGCTGCCCGGTCCTGGTGGTGCACGACGAGGGCGACACCGTCGTCCCGTTGAGCGAGGCGCACCGGCTGCGCAGGGCGTACGGGGAGCGGCTGGACCTGGTGGTCACCCGGGGGCTCGGCCACCGCCGGATCATCGCCGAGCCGGCCGTCGTCGACCAGGTGATCGGATTCATCTCCGCCGGACTGGAGGCCGCCGCCGCATGAGGAGCACGGTGATCGTCGAACTGCACGCGCGGGCCATGGAGTTGGCCGTCCAGGTGGTGGACGGCGTACGGCCGGACCAGCTGGACCTGCCGACCCCCTGCGCCGGCTGGACGCTGCGCGGACTGCTGGAGCACTGCGTGGGCCAGCACCAGGGCTTCGCCGCGGCCGCCCGCGGTGCCGGGCCGGACCCGGCGCTGTTCGCGGACGCCCCGCTCGGCGCCGACCCGGCCGGCGCCTTCCGCCGCAGCGGGGCCGACCTCACGGCGGCCTTCCGGGCGGCGGCCGCCGCGGAGCGGCCGCTCTGGCTGCCCGAGATCCGCGACGGCGGGCCGTTCCCGTTCGCCGCGGCGGTGGGCTTCCACCTGCTGGACACCCTGGTGCACGGCTGGGACGCGGCCGCCGCGCTCGGCACCCGGGACGGGTTGGTCGCGGCGGTGGACGGCGACGACGCGCTGGCCACCGCGCTGCTGACGGTGGCGGAGGCCGTCCCGAGCACCCCGGAGGCCAGGGCGCCCGGGCGGGCCTTCGGTCCGGGGCTCGAACCCGGCGGCGGCGCCGGCCGGTCGGCCCGCGCCCTGGCGCTGCTCGGCCGCGACCCGGCCTGGAAGCCGTAGCGGCCGAGCGAACTCAGGGCGGCGGGGCAGCGGGGCTGCGGGCGCCGGGGGCGTCCGGGACGCGGGGGATCCCGGAAGGCCTAGGCGATCCGGGAACTCCCGGTGCCCCGGGCGTCGGGGCCCCGGGTGTCGGGGCCGCGCCGCTCGTCGGGGAAGCGCGGCCCGCCGATCAGGAAGAGCAGTACGGCGGTCGGGAAGCCGAGCGAGGCGGCCAGCACCACGATGAACTGCCAGAACATCTTCCGCTCCTCGTCAGTCGCGGGCGTCCCGGATACCCGAAGGTGATCCCAAACCCGGCCCGCTCCGATTGGCCGAATCGTCCGGTCACTGTCCGACGGTATGGCCGAATCACCCCCGCTGCCACCGGGCGCCGCGCCCCGGCCCGCGCCGCACCGGCGCACGGGTCTGGGCGCGGGCCGGGGGCGGCGGCCACACTGTCGGGATGCAGCTACAGCTCGCAGGGGAAGCACGGCGGCCCGACCGCGAGAGCGAGGACTTCGCGGCCGCCTCGCCGGAGGCGCTGGTCCTGCTGGACGGCGCGAGTTCGCCGACCGGCCTGGAGTCCGGGTGCCGGCACGGCACCGCCTGGTACGTGCGCCGGCTGGGCGTGCACCTGCTCGCCCGGCTCACCGACCGGCCGGACCGCTCGATCGCCGAGTGCCTGGCCGACGCCATCGTGGAGACGGCCGCGCTGCACGGCGGCCGCTGCGACCTGGCCCATCCCAACACCCCCGCCGCGATGGTCGTCGCGGCCCGGCGGCACGGCGGGGCGCTGGAGTACCTGGTGCTCGGCGACTCCCTGCTGGTGCTGGAGCCCAAGGACGGCCCGCCGAAGGTGATCGGGGACAACCAGCGCTTCCCCGGCGGGGAGGCGCTGCGCCGGAAGGTCTGGCAGACCGTCCCCGGCTCGGCCGAACGCGCCGCGCTGCACCTGGAGTACGCGCTCGCCGTGCGGGCCGCCCGCAACCGGGGCAACGGCCCGTGGATCGCCGCCGCCAGCCCGCGGGCGGCCGAGCACGCCGAGACCGGCTTCGTCCCGCTGGACGGGCTGCGCGCGCTGGCCGCCCTCACCGACGGCGCCTCGCGCTACACCGAGCGCTTCGGGCTGGGGAGTTGGGGCGACGTGCTGCGGCTGCTCGCCGAGTCGGGGCCGGGCGAGCTGATCGCCCAGGTCCGGGCGGTGGAGCGGGCCGACGCCGAGTGCGAGCGCTGGCCGCGCGGCAAGACGCACGACGACGCCTCGGCCCTCTACGCGCTGTTGTGACCGGGTACGGCGCGGCGGCCGCGGGTCTCGCCCGCGGCCGCCGCGCCGCGCCGCACCGGCTCCGAGCCGTCAGCGGCCGGAGGCGGGGATGGTGCCGAGCCGGCCGGCCTGGAAGTCCTCCATGGCCTGCTGGAGTTCGCGGTGGCTGTTCATCACGAACGGGCCGTAGTGGGCGACGGGCTCGCGGATCGGGAGGCCGCCGAGGAGGACGACCTCGAAGTTGGTGTCGCGGGAGTCCTGCTTCTCGTCGGCGCGGATGGTGAGGGAGTCGCCGTCGCCGAAGACGACGGCCTGGCCCCGGTGGAAGGGGCGGTGCTCGGTGCCGGCCGAGCCGTTGCCGGCGAGGCCGTAGGCGAGGGCGTTGAAGTCGGTGCGCCAGGGCAGGGTGATCTGGGCGCCGGGGCTGACCGAGGCGTGGATCATGGTGATCGGGGTGAAGGTGGTGCCGGGGCCCTGGTGGCCGCCCAGCTCGCCGGCGATCACCCGGAGCAGCGCGCCGCCGTCCTCGGTGCTGAGCAGCTTGACGCTGCCGCCGCGGATGTCCTGGTACTTCGGGGCGATCATCTTGTCCGAGGCGGGCAGGTTCACCCACAGCTGGAGGCCGTGGAACAGGCCGCCGGAGCGCACCAGCGACTCCGGCGGGGTCTCGATGTGCAGCAGGCCGGAGCCGGCCGTCATCCACTGGGTGTCGCCGTCGGTGATGGTGCCGCCGCCGCCGTGCGAGTCCTGGTGGATGAACGTTCCGTCGATGATGTAGGTGACGGTCTCGAAGCCGCGGTGCGGGTGCCAGGGGGTGCCCTTGGGCTCGCCGGCCGCGTAGTCCACCTCGCCCATCTGGTCCATCATGATGAACGGGTCGAGGTACTTCTGGTTGATCTTGGCGAAGGCGCGGCGGACGGGGAAGCCCTCGCCTTCGAAGCCCTCGGGAGCGGTGGCCACGGTGAGGACCGGCCGGGCGCTCGTGACGGCGGGGTCCGGCGTGGTGACGCGCGGGAGGGTCAGCGGGTTGTCGACGGTCACGGCGGGCATGTCGGCCTCCTTCGGGGGGTGGTCTGGCCTACGTGCACGAGGTTAGTTCAATCCTCAACAACAAGCAAGTTGAAAATTGAACTATGTGGTGACGAAGGAGCGGCGCTCCCTCTCCCGGGACGGATCAGCCGTACATCCGGCGCATGGTGAAGTCGACCATCTGCTCGACGGCCTTGGCGTCGAACACCATCCGGTGCTCGCCCTCCATGTCCAGCGCGAAGCCGTACCCGGTCGGCAGCAGGTCCAGGACCTCGGCGCCGGTCACGGTGAAGTGCTTGGAGTCCTTGCCGGCGTAGCGGCGCAGCTCCTTCAGCGAGCTGAACATCGGGATCACCGGCGTCGGGGTGTTGTGCAGCGCCAGGAAGCCGGGGCGGTCGCCGCGCGGGCAGTGCACCTTCGAGGTGATGAAGATCGCCTGGAAGTCCTCGACCGCCATCGAGCCGGTGGTGAAGGCCCGCACCGCGTCCGCGAGTGAGGGCGGCGACGGTTCGGGGTACAGGGACTGCTGCGGGGGCTGCGCCTGCCCGCCGTAGGCGTCGGGTCCGGGCATGCCGTTCATGCCCTGCTGCGGTCCCGCCTGCTGCTGGTAGGGGTCGCCCGGGTATGTGTTCTGGTCATATCCGTACACACGGACAGGCTAGCGGCAGCGCACCCCGCTCCGCTGGCACCGATCCTGACAAGGAGTGGCCGCTCGGGCTGTGGGACGTGACCACGTTCATAGCCGATTCACGGGCGGGGGCTTGCCCAAGTTACCGCTGGGTAGCATCATGATGCCTACTGGTGGGTACGGGACGCCGGAACGCGGCGGTCTCCCGGAAGCGACGAACCGGAGATAACGGCCATGGGTCACTACAAGTCCAACCTGCGTGACGTGGAGTTCAACCTCTTCGAGGTGTTCGGCCGCGAGCAGGTGTACGGCACCGGACCGTTCGCGGACATGGACGTCGAGACCGCGAAGAACATCCTGAGCGAGATCTCGCGCCTCGCCGAGAACGACCTCGCGGCGTCCTTCACCGACACCGACCGCAACCCGCCGGTCTTCGACCCGGAGACCAACACCGCGCCGATCCCGGCCGCCTTCAAGAAGAGCTACCAGACCTTCATGGACGCCGAGTGGTGGCGCCTGGGCATCCCGGAGTCGATCGGCGGCCAGGTCACCCCGAACTCGCTGATCTGGGCCTTCGCCGAGCAGATCCTGGGCTCCAACCCGGCCATCTGGATGTACTCCTCCGGCCCGGCCTTCGCCGGCGTCATCGCCGAGGAGGGCACCGAGGAGCAGCTCGAGATCGCCAAGCGGATGACCGACCGCCTGTGGGGCTCCACCATGGTCCTCACCGAGCCCGACGCGGGCTCCGACGTGGGCGCCGGCCGCACCAAGGCGATCCAGCAGGAGGACGGCTCCTGGCACATCGAGGGCGTGAAGCGCTTCATCACCTCGGGCGAGCACGACATGTCCGAGAACATCATCCACATGGTGCTGGCCCGCCCCGAGGGCGGTAAGCCGGGCACCAAGGGCCTGGGCCTGTTCATCGTCCCCAAGTTCGACTTCGACTGGGAGACCGGCGAGCTGGGCGAGCGCAACGGCGTCTACGCCACCAACGTCGAGCACAAGATGGGCCTCAAGGCCTCGAACACCTGCGAGATGACCTTCGGCGCCAAGCACCCGGCCAAGGGCTGGCTGCTCGGCGAGAAGGTCGACGGCATCCGCCAGATGTTCAAGATCATCGAGTTCGCCCGCATGATGGTCGGCACGAAGGCCATCGCCACCCTCTCCACCGGCTACCTGAATGCCCTGGAGTACGCCAAGGAGCGCGTGCAGGGCGCCGACATCTCGCAGTTCATGGACAAGACCGCCCCGCGCGTCACCATCACCCACCACCCGGACGTGCGCCGCTCGCTGCTCACCCAGAAGGCCTACGCCGAGGGCATGCGCGCGCTGGTGCTGTTCACCGCGTCCACCCAGGACGACATGATGGCCGCCAAGCTGCGCGGCGAGCGCGACGAGGCCGCCGAGCGCCTGAACGACCTGCTGCTGCCGATCGTCAAGGGCTACGGCTCGGAGAAGTCCTACGAGCAGCTCGCCCAGTCGCTGCAGACCTTCGGCGGCTCCGGGTACCTCCAGGAGTACCCGATCGAGCAGTACATCCGTGACGCCAAGATCGACACCCTCTACGAGGGCACCACGGCGATCCAGGGCCAGGACTTCTTCTTCCGCAAGATCGTCAAGGACGGCGGCCAGGCGCTCACCGCGCTGTCCGAGCAGATCCAGAAGTTCCTCGGCTCCGCCGCCGGCGGCGACGCCCTGGCCGCCGAGCGCGAGCTGCTCGCCAAGGCCGCGGGCGACCTGGAGGCCATCGTCGGCAAGCTGCTGGCCGACCTCACCTCGGTCGAGCAGGACGTCAAGAACATGTACAAGGTGGGCCTGAACACCACCCGCCTGCTGATGGTCTCCGGCGACGTCGTGGTCGGCTGGCTGCTGCTGCGCCAGGCCGCGGTGGCTCTGGCCAAGCTGGAGGCCGGCGCCTCGGAGAAGGACGTCCCCTTCTACCAGGGCAAGGTCGCGGCGGCCCGCTTCTTCGCCAAGAACGTCCTGCCGACCGTCGCCCCGCAGCGCCTGATCGCCGAGGGCATCGACAACGAGATCATGGAGCTGGCGGAGGAGGCCTTCTAGGCCTCGGCACCTCCCGAACCGCCTGACACACCCTCACACCGAAGGGCCCGGCTGCCACCGGGCCCTTCGGTGTGTCCGGGACGTGGTCCGGGGAGGCGAAACCTCAGGTCGCACGGGGTGGTTCACTGTTGTGTCCGAGGTTGCGCACCGGACCGGTGTTCCGAATGCCCTGTCCGTGTACGGGCATATGCTCAGGTGCGAAGCCGCCTCCCCATCCGGCTTCGGCCCTCACTCGACCCAGGAGCAGCATGTCGACCGCCGCCCGCCAGGCATTCTTCGACCGGACGCACACCGACGACCTGATCGCGTTCCTCGGTACCTCCCCGTCCCCGTACCATGCGGTGGCGAGCGCCGCGGAGCGCTTGGAGAAGGCGGGTTTCCGGCAGGTCGCCGAGACGGACGCCTGGGACCACGCGGCCGGCGGGCGCTACCTGATCCGCGGCGGCGCGCTGATCGCCTGGTACCTGCCGGAAGGGGCGGGCCCCGAGACCCCGTTCCGCATCGTCGGCACCCACACCGACTCGCCCAACCTGCGGGTCAAGCCGGTGCCGGACACCGGCTCGGAGGGCTGGCGGCAGGTCGCCGTGGAGATCTACGGCGGCGTCCCGCTGAACACCTGGCTGGACCGCGACCTCGGCCTCTCCGGCCGGCTCGCGCTCAAGGACGGCACCGTCCGGCTGGTCCAGCTGGACGAGCCGCTGCTGCGGGTGCCCCAGCTCGCCATCCACCTGGACCGCCAGGTCAACGAGGGCATGAAGCTCGACAAGCAGCGCCACCTCACCCCGATCTGGGGCCTCGGCCCGGTCGACGAGGGCTCGCTGATCTCCTACGTCGCCCAGCGGGCCGGCCTGGCCGCCGCCGACGTGGTCGGCTGGGACCTCATGACCCACGACGTCCAGCCCGCCTCCTACCTGGGCCGTGACCGCGAGCTGCTGGCCGCCCCGCGCCTGGACAACCTGCTCTCGGTGCACGCGGCCACCGCCGCGCTCGCCGCGGTCGCCACCGCCGACGGCGCCGCCGACCTGCCGTACATCCCGGTGCTGGCCGCCTTCGACCACGAGGAGACCGGCAGCGAGTCCGACACCGGCGCGCAGAGCCCGCTGCTCGGCAACGTGCTGGACCGGACGATCCACGCGCGCGGCGGCACCACCGAGGACCGGGCCCGGGCGCTGGCCGGCACCGTCTGCCTCTCCTCGGACATGGGCCACGCCGTCCACCCGAACTACAGCGAGCGGCACGAGCCGGGCCACCACCCGATGCCGAACGGCGGGCCGATCCTCAAGGTCAACGTCAACAACCGCTACGCGACCGACGGCGTCGGCCGGGCGGTGTTCGCGGCCGCCTGCGAGAAGGCGGGCGTGCCGTGGCAGAGCTTCGTCTCCAACAACGCCATGCCCTGCGGTACGACGATCGGCCCGATCACGGCGGCGCGGCTGGGCATCAGGACGGTGGACTGCGGCATCGCGGCGCTCTCCATGCACTCGGCGCGCGAGCTGTGCGGCGCGGAGGACCCGTACCTGCTGGCGAGCGCGCTCAAGGCCTTCCTGGAGGGCTGACGGCGGTGGCGGAAGGGGCCCGGCGTCGGTTCGCCGGGCCCCTTCGCGCTGTTCCGCGTCCTTTGGCTATTCCATCCCGGCCAGCACCAGCGGCAGGCGGCGGGCGCCGTCGGCGACCAGCTTCACCGGCACGCCCCAGTCCTGCTGGTGCACGTGGCAGGCCGGGTACTCGATCTCCGGGTCGTCGTCGCAGGACGCGGCCATCGCCGAGACGTGCAGCACGCCCTCGGCGACCTCGGCGGAGAGGACCAGCTCGCGGGAGAGGTCGCTGTCCGCCCCCGCGCCGGAGACCAGCAGCTCGGGCGGGGTCGCGCTGACCAGCAGCCGGGTGGACGGGCCGTAGCGCTCGTCCAGCTTCTGGCCGCTCGGCGCCTCGAATACCACGTCCAGCCGGAACGCGCCCGGGGCGACCTCGGTGGCCGCCCGCTGGGTGCGGTGCGCCACCGACTCGACCCGCACCGCCTCCTCGGGCAGCCGCAGCCTGGTCAGCCGGTGCCGGGCGGACTCGACCACCACGATGTCGCCGTCCACCAGCACCGCCCCGGAGGGCTCGCGCAGATCGGTGGCCAGCGTGCTGACCTCGCCGCTCGCCGGGTCGTAGCGGCGCAGCGCGTGGTTGTAGGTGTCGGCGACGGCCACCGAGCCGTCCGGCAGCACGGTGACGCCCAGCGGGTGCTGGAACAGGGCCTGCCCGGCGGCGCCGTCGCGGTGGCCGAAGTCGAACAGGCCGGTGCCGACGGCGGTTTCGACCGTCTTGGTTTCACGTGAAACCGAGCGCAGCGCGGAGGTCTCGGAGTCGGCGACCCAGAGCCGCTCGCCGTCCGCCGAGACCGCGAGGCCGGAGGGCTGGGCGAACCAGGCCTCGGCGGCGGGCCCGTCCACCAGGCCCTCGTTGGTGGTGCCGGCCGCGACCGCGACGGTGTCGGCGGCCGGGTCGTACGACCACAGCTGGTGCACGCCGGCCATCGCGATCCACACCCGGCCGTCGAACCAGGCGACGTCCCACGGCGAGGAGAGGTCCACCTCGCGGGCCGGGCCGTCGGTGGCCGAGCCCTGCCACCACTGCCGGCCGGTGCCGGCCAGGGTGGTCACCCGGCCGTCGGCGAGGCGGACGCCGCGCAGCGCGTGGTTGACGGTGTCGGCGACGACCACGTCGTACTCCGAGCCCTCCGGCAGCAGCGCGAGGCCCTGCGGCTCGCTGAACCGCGGGCCGACGCCGTCCGCGCCGTCGCCGTCCACCAGGCCGCGCCGCCCGTCGCCGATCCGGCGCACCACCGTCTCGCCGTCCTCGGCCAGCTCGACCAGCGAGTGGTGGCCGGAGTCGGCGACCAGGAAGTGGCCGTTCGGCAGCCGGACCGCCTTGCCGGGGAACTTGAGGTCCCCGGCGGTCGGCTCCGGCGCCACGTACGGGCCGTCGCCGCGGCGCAGCGTGCCCTTCGCGGCGTGCTCGGCCTCCAGCTCCTCGACCAACCGGGCCAGCGCGTGGGCGTGGCCCTCGCCGGCGTGCTGGGCGACCACGTAGCCCTCCGGGTCGATCACCACCAGCGTCGGCCAGGCCCGTACGGCGTACTGCTTCCAGGTGGCCAGCGCCGGGTCGTCCAGCACCGGGTGGTGCACCTCGTAGCGGGCCACGGCGTCGACGACGGCTTGGTGGTCGGCCTCGTGCACGAACTTCGGCGAGTGCACCCCGACGATCACCACGGTGTCGCGGTGCTTCTCCTCCAACTCCCGCAGTTCGTCCAGGACGTGCAGGCAGTTGATGCAGCAGAAGGTCCAGAAGTCCAGGATGGTGATCTTGCCCCGGAAGTCGGCGAGGGTGAGCTCCTTGCCGCCGGTGTTCAGCCAACCGCCTGCCCCGACCAGCTCGGGGGCGCGTACACGTGCACGAGATGCCATGCCCCAATGAAACCGCACGCCGGGTGCCCGCATTCCGGCGGACCGGGCTCACCGGTCCGGCGTGCGGGCGGCGCTCAGCTCGACGATCTTCCGGGCGGTGTGGAGGGAGGTCCCGGTCCAGCCGAGCAGGGCCCTGGTGGCCGTGATCGCGGGGATCACGCCCACCCCGCGTTCGGCCAGCAGCGACTGGACGGCTTCCATGCCGTCGGCGGCGAGCACCGGGCGGCACTCCTCGACCAGCGCGGTCAGGCGGGCGGCGCGCTCCGCCGTCAGGCCGAGGAGGTCCGGGAAGAGGTCGGGCCGGGCGAGGTCGGCCTCCCAGCGGGTCTCGCCGTCCTGGGTGCGCATGGTGGGGTAGAGGCCGAGGGCGCGGGCGAGCCGGGCGGAGGCGCGGTGGTCGGGGTGGATGTGGGCGACGGCGGTGGTGATGCCGGCCGTGACGAGGTGGGTGAGCAGGGTGCGGGCCGCCTCGTGGGCCAGGCCGCGGCGCTGCCACGGGGTGCCGACCACCCAGGCGAGTTCGGCCCCGTCGGCGCGGACCGTGGTCTGCACGTAGCCGGTGAGGGCGCCGTCGGCGCGCAGCCGTAGCACCCAGTTGCCCCAGGCCTCGGCCGGGTCGGGCGAGCCGGCGGCGAGCCGGGCGCAGCGGACGCGCAGCTCCTCGACGGTGGCCGGGCGGCCGCCGGTGAAGGCGTGCAGCGCCGGGTCGGCGAGCGCGGCCGCCAGCTCCTCGGCGTGCCCGGGGGCGATCGGCAGCAGGTCGAGGCGCTCGCTGCGCAGCTCGGCGGTGGTGAGGTCGGGGTGCATGGCAGGTATTGAAGGGGATCGGGGGGTTGCCGTGCGACGGGGTTTCGGCCCGCCGACAGGCTCCGCCGCTCACTCGGGTGGGGTATCTTTTGCCAACCCTTGACCAGGTGGGTCGGGGGCCCTGGCCGGCCGGTCAGGGGGACGGCGTGAGCGGACCGGGGGCTGGAACCACGATGAATGACATCCTGCACGGGCTCGGTGCGGCGGCGGCCTACGGCGCCCTCGGCGTGGTGCTGCTGCTCCTCGGCATCGGCCTGGTCGACCTGCTGACGCCCGGCCGGCTCGGCCACCAGATCTGGGTCGAGCGCAACCGCAACGCCGCCCTGCTGCTCAGCTCGGCGCTGCTCGGCATCGGCGGCATCGTCTTCACCGCGATCATGTACACCTACGCCGACTTCGGCAAGGGCCTGGTCTCGACGGCCTGTTACGGCCTGCTCGGTCTGGTGCTGATGGCCGTCGCGTTCTGGCTGGTGGACCTGCTGACGCCGGGCAAGCTCGGCGCGATCCTGGTCGATCCGGAGCCGCACCCGGCGGTGTGGGTGTCCGCCGCCTGCAACATCGCGGTGGCGGCGGTGGTGTCGGCCGCGATCGCCTAGGCACGCGGGACGCGGGACGCGGGCCACCGGCCGCTGGGCACCGCCCGGCGCGCTACGCCGGGTACGGCGCCTTGCCCAGGACGTGCTCCCGCCCCCAGTCCCCCAGCGGCCCCAGCGCCGTGTTGAGGCGGTGCCCCGCCTCGGTCAGCGCGTACTCGACCCGCGGCGGCACCTCGTCGTACGCCTCCCGGTGCACGATGCCGTGCGCCTCCATCTCGCGCAGGTGCGCGGCCAGCACCTTCTCGGTGATCCCCGGCAGCAGCCGGCGCAGCTCGCCGAAGCGGCAGTGCGGGCGCTCACCCAGGGCCCAGAGGATCGACACCTTCCACTTGCCGCCGATCACGTCCATCGCGGCGTCCGTCCCACAGATGTACGCCCCCGGCCTCGGCACGATCGCCATGCCCACCCCTTCCGGCCCCTCCGAGCTCGATGCTCACCCCAGGGTAACCACCCACTTCGAAGTGCGTACTTGATCGTCTACGGAGCCGCGCCGAGGCTGGACGCCATGGCAACCAACCCCGTTGAGAACGTGACCAAGACTCCGCTCACCCTGCTCGGCCTCGGTGCGATGGGCACCGCGCTGGCCGAGGCCTGGCTCGCCGCCGGGCACCCGCTGACCGTCTGGAACCGCACCGCCGCCCGCGCCGACGGGCTCGCCGCCCGTGGAGCCGCCGTCGCCGCCACCGTCGCGGAGGCCGTCGCGGCGAACCGGCTGGTCGTCGTCTGCCTGCTCGACGACGACTCCGTCCTCGAAGCGCTGGACGGCGTCGACCTGACCGGCAAGGACCTGGTCAACCTGGTCACCAGCACCCCCGGGCAGGCCCGCGTCCGCGCCGCCTGGGCCGAGCGGCGCGGCGCCCGCTACCTGGACGGCGGGATCATGGCCGTCCCGCCGATGATCGGCGTCCCGGCGGCCGGGGCGTACGTGTTCTACAGCGGCTCCGCCGAGCTGTTCGCCGAGCACGGCGACACCCTCGCCGCCCCCGCCGGCACCCGGTACGTGGGCGCGGACGCCGGGTTCGCGGCGCTGCACGACGTGGCGCTGCTCAGCGGGATGTACGGGATGTTCGCCGGGATCGCGCACGCCTTCGCGCTGATCCGGGGCGAGGCCGTGGCGCCGAGCGAGCTGGCGCCGCTGCTGGGCGGGTGGCTCGGCGCGATGTCCGGCTCGGTGGCCAAGACCGCGGAGCAGCTGGAGGCCGGAGACTACAAGCTGGACGTGGTGTCGAACCTGGCCATGCAGGTGGCCGGCAAGGGGACGCTGCTGCGCACCGCGGAGGAGCAGCGGGTGAGCGCCGAACTGCTGGAACCGTACTTCCGGTTGATGGAGCGCCGCCTGGAGGTCGGCGACGGTGAGGAGGACCTGACCGGGGTCGTCGACCTGCTGCGACGGTGAGTCCCGGCCGGTAACGTACCGGCATGGCAGACCTCGAAGAACGCGCCACCGTCGTCGCGTCCGACCCACGACCGGCCGGGGCGGGGGTGGTGGTCCGACCGCGCCGCGCCGCCGACCTCGCCGACTGCGTCCGGGTGCTGGGCGACGTCCACGCCGCCGACGGCTACCCCGCCGACTGGCCCGACCGCCCCGCCGCCTGGCTGACCCCGGACGGCCTGCTCGCCGCCTGGATCGCCGAGTCGGACGGCCGGCTCGCCGGGCACGTCGGCCTCGCCCGCAGCACCCCGGGCGACCTCGCGCCGGTGCTGTGGAGCCACCGCACCGGCGGCCCCCCGGAGCTCGCCACGGTGATCGGCCGGCTGTACGTCGCCCCCACGGCGCGCGGCCACTTCATCGGCGCCCGGCTGCTGGACTGCGCCGTGGCGCACGCGCGGGCGCTCGGCCTGCACCCGGTGCTCGACGTCCTCGCCACCGACGCGGCCGCCCTGGCCCTCTACCGCCGCCTCGGCTGGACCCACCTCGGCAGCGGCGACCAGCGCTGGGCCTCCGGACGCACCGTCACCGTCCACTGCTTCGCCGCCCCGAGGGGCTGAACGACCGCACGCCCCGCCCGGGCGCCGCGTCCTGGCGCCGTGCCCGGACGGGGCTCCCTCGGGCGGGGGAGCCGGATCACCGCGGCGGGGGAGGAGCGGTGGGGGTGGGGCGGGCGAGCCTGGGGGCATGAGGAAGAACGGGTGGGCGGTGACCGGCTGGGGCCTCGGGTTCGCCGGGTTCGGACTGGGGTGCGCCCTGAGCGGGACGGAGCTGTTCGGCGCGGACCGGGCGGGATGGGCGGTCGCCGGCGCGGGGGCGGTCGCGGCCGCGGCCGGTGCGGCGGTGGTGCGCCGGAGGCCGGTGCGCCCGCTGCTGTGGCTGCTGTGCGGGGCGGCCGCGGTGGGGGCCTGGGGCCTGCTGATGGACCTGGTCATGCTGCTGTTCGGCCAGCGGGTGGACAGCGTCCCCGACACGGTGGAGCGCGTTCTGGCGGCGGTGGGGGCGGTGCTGCTCGCGAGGACCGCCCTGGGCCTGCGGCCCGCTGCCCGCGGCGGCACCGGCGGCCCGGGCGGCCGGACGGAGCGGCCCGCACCGGTTCCCGCGGCGGCGCCGCCGCTCGTCCAACTCGCCGCCTGCGCCGGCAGCCTGGCGTTCGTCCCGTACGTGCTGATGAAGCTGGTCTGGGCGGTGGGCGGCAGCTTCGCCGGGATCAGCGGCGACCGGATGTACGCGAGCTACGTGCACAACGGCTCCTCCGGGCTCTGGCTGGCCCTGGAGCGCTGGGGGCTCGACGGCACCATGCTGCTGGCGCTGCTCGGGGTGTTCCTGCTCTGGGGGCTGGTCCGCCCGTGGGGGCAGGTCTTCCCGCGCTGGACCGCGCCGCTGCGCGGCCGCCGGGTGCCGCGCTGGCTGCCGCTGACCCCGGCCCTGCTGGGCGCGGCCACGCTGGCGCCGTACGGGGTGGTCGGGATCGGCTACCTGACGCTGTGCACCGTCGGGGTGACGCGGATCCGGCTGGGCGAGTTCGCCAGTGAGCAGAGCGCGTTGGAGATCGCCTGGGTCGGGATGTGCGGGTTCGCCGGGTACGGGGTCGCGCTGGTGGTGGCCGCCTGGTCGTACTGGCGGCGGACGGGGGCGCGGACCGCGGGGGCCCGCTGAGGCCGGGACGGACGTCCGCCGGGTCGGCTGTTTGCTGAGGCGGCAACAAAGCTTGCCGATCCGGTGAGGCCGGCCGCAGCCTGGCGGTGGAGGTGAGCGCCATGGGCGAGACGACCGGAACTGCCGGGACAACTGGAACGACCGGGACGGCCGGGACGAGGCGGAGCGAGCGCTACGACGCGGTGGTGGTCGGCGCCGGAGCGGCGGGACTGAACGCCGCACTGGTGCTGGGCCGGGCCCGGCGCCGGGTCGCGGTGGTGGACGCCGGTGAGCCGCGCAACGCGCCCGCCGCCCACCTGCACGGCTACCTGAGCCGGGACGGGATGCCCCCGGCCGCGCTGCTGGCGGTCGGGCGGGAGGAGGTCGCCCGGTACGGGGTGGACCTGGTCGACGCCCGGGTAGAGCACATCGAGTCGGACGGCTCCGACCGGCCCGGCTTCGTGGTCCACCTGGCCGGCGGTCCGGTGCTGCACGCGCGCCGGGTGGTCGTCGCCACCGGTCTGCGGGACGGTCTGCCGGAGCTGCCGGGCCTGACCGAGCGGTGGGGCCGCGACGTGCTGCACTGCCCGTACTGCCACGGCTGGGAGGTCCGCGACCGCCCGCTCGGGGTGCTCGGCACCGGCCCGGGAGCGGTCGGCCAGGCGCTGCTGCTGCGGCAGTGGTCGGCGGACGTGGTGCTGCTCGCGCACACCGTGGTGCCGACCGACGCCGAGCGGGAACGGCTCGCCGCCCGGGGCGTCCGGGTGGTCGAGGGCCGGATCGTCCGCCTGGTGTCCGACGGCGGGCGGCTGCGCGGCGTCGAACTCGCGGACGGACAGGTGGTTCCGCGCGAGGCGGTGTTCGTCTTCCCGCGGCCGGTCCCCCGGGACGCGCTGCTCTTCGGCCTCGACTGCGCCCGGGACGACGACGGCTGGGTCACCACCGACCGGACCGGCCGCACCAGCCTGCCCGGCGTCTGGGCGGTCGGCAACGTCGCCGACCCGCGCGCCCAGGTGGTCACCGCCGCCGGGGCGGGCGCGGCGGCCGCCTTCGCGCTCGACCACGACCTCGCGGCGGAGGAGCTCGACCGGGCGGTCGAGCGGTACCGCGCGTCCGGCACCGCCCTGCCCGTCTGAGGCCGGCCCAGCGGGGAAGCTTTCGTCAATCCACGATCGGAGAATCCGGATGTCAGCGCACCAGCACCAGCACCACGCCCACGGGCATTCCCACGGCCACGGCCACTCCCACGGGCACGTCCCCGCCGCCGACTTCGACTGGGACGCGCTCGCCGCGCACCTGGAGGTGGAGGCCGACCTGCGGGCCGGCGCCGTCACCGAGGCCGGGCGGTGGCTGCTCGGCCTGCGCGGTGACGGCGCGGTCCGGCGGGTCCTCGACGTCGGCAGCGGACCCGGGGTGATCGCCGGGCTGCTGGCGGAGGTCTTCCCGGCGGCCGAGGTGGTGGCCGTCGACCAGTCGACCGCGCTGCTGGAGCGGGCCCGGACCCGCTCCGGCGGCCGGCTCGGCACCCAACAGGCCGACCTGCCCGCCGAGTTCGACAAGCTCGGCGAGGCCGACCTGATCTGGTCCGGCAACGCCGTCCACCACCTGGGCGACCAGCAGGCCGCGCTCACCTCGCTCGCCGGGGCGCTGCGGCCCGGCGGTCTGCTGGCCGTCGCCGAGAGCGGTCTGCCGGCGCGCTACCTGCCGCGCGACTTCGGCCTGGGCCGGCCCGGCTTCCAGGCCCGGATGGACGCCGCCCAGGAGGACGGCTTCAGCACCATGCGGGCCGAACTGCCCGGCAGCACCGCGGAGATCGAGGACTGGCCGGCCATGCTCGGGCGGGCCGGGCTGACCCCGACCGGCACCCGTACCTTCCTGGTCGACCACCCCGCCCCGCTCGCCGCCCCCGTCCGCGGCTACCTGCACGCCCAGCTGACCCGGCGGCGCGACCAGCTCGCCGAGCAGCTCGACGCCGAGGACCGGGCCACCCTGGACGCCCTGCTCGCCGAGGACGCCCCCACCGGCATCCTGCGCCGCCCGGACGCCTTCTACCTCTCCGCGATGACCGTCCACACGGCCCGCCGGGACTGACCGCCCGCCGGGCCCCCAGCGGCCGCGGGTCGGGGTCGTACTCCCCCGCCGGCAGGAGGACAGGGGAGGCGAGTTCGGCGACGGCCGCGCGGACCTCGGCGGGCCGGAAGCCGCCGCCGTGGTACGCCGCAGTGGCCTCCGGGTGGCTCTGGGCGGCGCAGTCGGCCTCGTGGGCGCGGGCGGTGGCGTCCCGGCGGCCGTGGAAGAGCGGCGCCACGGCATCGGGGTCGGCGGTGCCGCCGGCGAAGGTGGCGCGGACGGCGGCTAGGGCGTGTCTGACAATTCCCGCCGGGTTCGCGACGCCGGGGCACGCACCTCGCCGCGTTGTCGTCGGTCGCCAATGCTCCGCAGTGGCTCCCTCCTCCGCCTTGCGATGCACGCACCCCAACGCCGCGCCCTGATCCGACGCGAATTGTCAGACACGCCCTAGGGCGGCCGGGTGCCGTTCCGCACCGCCGAGGCCGTGGGCCTCGGCCGCTTCGCGGTAGTCGTCCTCGGTGGCCGTACTGCCGAAGATCCGGAGACTGGGCGTGACCAGCACCAGTCGCCCGGTGTGCCCGGGGTGCCGCAGCGCGTACAGGACGGCGAGCGAGCAGCCGGCGGAGTGGGCGAGGACGTCCACCCGGTCGAGCCCGAGGTGGGCCCGGAAGGCCTCGACGTCCGCGACCTGACGGCCGACCGGTAGCCCGCCGGGTCGGCCGGGCGCTCCGAGCGGCCGGTGCCGCGCAGGTCGAGGACGTGCAGGGCGCGGTGCGCGGAGAGCCCGCCGAGGTCGCCGAGGTACGCGGAGTCGCGCATCGGGCCGCCGGCCAGGACGAGCAGCGGCTCGCCCCCGCCGAGCACGCGGTAGCCGAGCCGGGCGCCGTCGGGGCTGGTGAAGGCCGTCATCGGGTGATCGTGGCAACCGCCGGCCGGCCGGGGCAACGGGAAATCGGCCGGAGCCCGAGTCCCGCTCCGGTCGTCAGAGCGCCTGCCCGAGGGCACCGAGCAGGGCGGCCACGGCCGACTCGTCGCGGCGGTAGTAGGTCCACCTGCCGATCCGGGTGGCGCGGACCAGGCCGGCGCGCTGCAGTTCGGCGAGGTACGCGGAGACGGTGGACTGGGCGAGGCCCGCCTTGGCCTGGAGGTGGCTGACGCAGACGCCGACCTCGTGCGGGTCGGCGATCGCGCCGTCGAGCGGGAAGTGGTGCTCGGGGTCGCGCAGCCAGGTCAGCAGTTGCAGACGCGTCGGGTTCGCGATCGCCCGCAGGGCGGTGACCAGGTCGGCATCCATGCCGGAAGCGTACCGGCGGTGGTCAGACCAGCGCCTCGGCCAGCCGGCGCCAGTGCGGGAGGGCGGAGCCGCCGGGCGGAGTGCCGATGACCTGCACGGCGACGTGGTCCGCGCCGGCCGCCAGCTGGCCGCGCAGCTTGGCGGCGACGGTGTCGAGGTCTCCCCAGTACACCAGGTCGTCCACCAGCCGGTCGCTGCCGCCGTCGGTGAAGTCCTCGTCGGTGTAGCCGAGGCGGCGGAACTTGGCGGCGTTGTACGGGGTGGCGAGGTACGGCGCCAGGTGTTCGCGGGCGAGGGCGCGGGCCCGCCCCGGGTCGGCGTCGAGCAGCACGGGGTGCTCGACCGCGAGCAGCGCGTCCGGGCCGAGGATCTCCCGGGCCTGCGCGGTGTGCGCGGTGGTCACGTGGTACGTGTGGGCACCGAGCGAGCGGTCGCGGGCGAGTTCGAGCATCTTCGGGCCGTACCCGGCGAGCACCCGGCGGACCGGGGTGGCCGGGGCCGGGTTGTCCGGGGCCGCGGCGAGGGCGTCGAGCTCGTCCAGGTAGCCGGCCATCGCGGCGAGCGGCTTGACGCCGGGGCGCGGGACGCCGCCGTAGCCGAGGCCGAGCAGGTGGCGGCCGGGGTGGGCGTCGGCCAGCAGCAGCGCGGCGCCGTGGGTGCGGCGGGCCTCGCGGGACCAGATCTGGGCGATGCCGTTGGCGACCCGGATCCGCCGGGTGGCGGCGAGCAGCAGCCCGGCGTGGGTGAAGGCCTCGCGCCCGACGGCCTCGGGGACCCAGATCGCGGGCCAGCCGAGGTCCTCCAACTCCTGGGCGTGGTCCCGGATCCGAGCGGCACCCAGCCCCTCGAAGTCGAAGGTGTAGATCCCGAACCGGCCCAGCCCCAGGCTGTCGATCGCGTTCACACGGCTCCCCTTCCGTCCACTGCCCGGCCACAACGCATCGAACTATCGCAGATTTACGATGCGACCCGCAATGACCGGCGCCGCATGGGAGTTCGCCGGACGGGACGCGCCGACCGGCCCGGGATCCGCCGAACGGAATCCGCCGGCCGGAATCCGCCGGCCGGGACGCGCCGACCGGCCCGGGATACCGTCGGGGCATGACAGCGAGCGAGCAGCGCTTCGTCGTGGTGACCACGACCCACGAGAGCGAGGAGCAGGCCCGGGCCCTGGCGTCCGCCGTGGTGCGGGAGCGGCTGGCGGCCTGCGCCCAGGTGTACCCCGTACGGTCGGTGTACTGGTGGGACGGCGAGGTGCAGGACGCCGGGGAGTGGCGGATCGACCTCAAGACCAGGGCCGAACTCGTGGACCGGCTGGGCGCGTTCGTGGACGGGCGGCACTCCTACGAGACGCCCGAGCTGATCGCCGTGCCCGTGGTGGGCGGCAGTCCGGGCTACCTCGACTGGGTGGCCGGGGAGACGGCGGGCCCGGCGGGGGAGGCCGAGTAGCGCGGGCAGGACGGCGACGGGGCCCGGAGACCGCTCCGGGCCCGCGCGTCACGCCGTTCGGTGGGACGGCCGGTCAGGCCGCCACCCGTTCCCGCCGCCGGTCGGACAGGTCACCGGCCGGTCAGGCCGCCGAGCCCCCGAAGCGCGCCGTCCAGGCCGCCAGGTCCTCGTCCGTGATCTTGGCGAACAGCACCGGCGGCACCGTGAACGCCGTCCCGGCCGGCACCAGGTCCAGCGCCCGCGCCTCCGCCGGGGAGATCCAGTCGCGGGTGGCGGCCGGCGAGTCCTCGGGCAGGGCGAAGGCCCCGCGCACGGCTGCCGCCGCGGCCGGGATGAACGGCTCGGAGACCACCGCGTACAGGTGGATCAGGTTCATCGCGGTGCGCAGGGTCAGCGCCGCCGCCTCCGGGTCGGCCTTCACCTGCAGCCAGGGCGCCTTCTCGTCCAGGTACGCGTTGCCCGCGCTCCACAGCGCGCGCAGGGCCTGCGCCGCCTTGCGGAAGTTGAGCGCCTCCAACTGGGCCTCGTACTCGGCGAGCAGGCCGGCGACCTGCTCGCCGAGGCGCTGCTCGGCCTCACCCGCCGCGTGACCGCCCGGGACGTCACCGCCGAAGCGCTTGCGGCTGAAGGAGAGCACCCGGTTGACGAAGTTGCCGAAGGTGTCGGCGAGGTCCTTGTTGACCACCGAGGCGAACAGGTCCCAGGTGAAGCTGGAGTCGTCCGACTCGGGCGCGTGCGCCATCAGGAAGTAGCGCCAGTAGTCGGCGGGCAGCAGCTCCAGCGCGACGTCGGTGAAGACGCCGCGCTTCTGGCTGGTGGAGAACTTCCCGCCGTAGTACGTCAGCCAGTTGAAGGCCTTGACGTAGTCGACCTTCTTCCATGGGCGGCGTGAACCGAGCAGGGTGGCCGGGAACATCACGGTGTGGAACGGGACGTTGTCCTTGGCCATGAACTCGGTGTAGCGGACGCTCTCGTCGGCCTCGTACCACCAGGACCTCCAGTCCCGCAGCTGCCCGGCCGGGGCCGCGTCCGCCCACTCCTTGGTGGCGCCGATGTACTCGATCGGGGCGTCGAACCAGACGTAGAACACCTTGCCCTCGGCGGCCAGTCCGGGCCACACGTCGGCCGGCACCGGGACGCCCCACTCCAGGTCGCGGGTGATCGAGCGGTCCTGGAGCCCCTCGGTCAGCCACTTGCGGGCGATCGAGGACGCCAGCACCGGCCAGTCGTCGGCGTGGGTGGCGATCCAGTCCTCGACCTCCTCGGTGAGCTTCGACTGGAGCAGGAACAGGTGCCGGGTCTCCCGGACCTCCAGGTCGGAACTGCCGCTGATGGCCGAGCGGGGCTCCAGCAGGTCGGTCGGGTCGAGCACCCGGGTGCAGTTCTCGCACTGGTCGCCGCGGGCCTTGTCGTAGCCGCAGTGCGGGCAGGTGCCGACGATGTAGCGGTCCGGCAGGAAGCGGCCGTCGGCGTTGGAGTACACCTGGCGGATCGCGCGCTCCTCGATGAAGCCGTTGCGCTGGAGCTCGCGGGCGATCTCCTGGGTGATCTCCCGGTTCTGCGGCGAGGAGCTGCGGCCGAAGTGGTCGAAGGAGAGCCCGAAGCCCTCGTACACCGCCCGCTGCGCCCCGTGCGCCCGGGCGCAGAACTCCGAGACCGGCAACCCGGCTTCCTGGGCGGCCAGTTCGGCGGGCGTGCCGTGCTCGTCGGTGGCGCAGACGAACAGCACCTCGTGTCCCCGTCGGCGCAGGTAGCGGGCGTAGACGTCCGCCGGGAGCATGGACCCGACCATGTTGCCCAGGTGCTTGATCCCGTTGATGTACGGAAGGGCGCTGGTGATCAGGTGCCGAGCCATCCTCGGATGCTCCGATTTCTCCCGCACGCGCACCCCACCCGGAGTGCCGTGCCAGGCGCAGGGGTCCACTGTGGGCTGTAAGCCTAGACCCCGGCGGCCGCGGCGGACCGCAGGCTCACGGCCGGGTGAAGTCGCCGTAGCGGTCGAACTCCCCGGACTTCACCCCGCGGACGAAGGCGGCCCACTTGCGCGGCGTGGTCCGCACGACGACCTCGGGCCGGTCCGACTCGCGGATCTCCACCAGCCCGCCGGTGGATCTGACCTCGACGCAGTCGGTGCTCTCTCCGCTCGCCGACGCCTTGCGCCAGGTGCTCATGCGAAGTCTTTCAGCAAGGCCCGGATGAAGTCCCGGGACTCGTCCGGCCCGAGCGCGATCGCCGCGGTCTCCTCCTTGATCCGTCGGTAGGAGGCCAATTCGGCCTGGGTGTGCACGAATTTCGGCCCGTGGGAGAGATCGATCTGGACGGTGTCGAGCTCCGGGACCGGCCCGCGGGCGAGGTACAGGCTCTCTCCGGAGCCGGTGTAGGTGGGCACGCTGAACGGGATCACCCGGATCTCCACCCCGGGCCGTTCGGAATTCTCCAGCAGGCTCCGCCACTGGTCGCGCAGCACTTCCGGACCGCCGAACTGCATGCGCAGCGCGGACTCGTGCAGGAATGCGCTGTACGGCTTGGGGTGGTCGACGAGGATCTGCTGGCGCCGGATCCGGAACGCCTTCCGGACGTCCGCCTCCTGCCGGTACTGCGGGGGCAGCCGCTCGAACACCGCGGCGGCGTACTCCGGGGTCTGCAGCAGACCGGGGATGAAGGTGCTGTTCAGGATGGAGAGGGAGGCCGCGTGGTGCTCCATCTCCGCGATGTCGATGATCGCGTTCGGCAGCCGGCCGCGGTAGGCGTCCCACCAGTACTTGCGCCGGTCCTGCGTCATCGTCAGCAGCGCGTCCAGGTAGGGCCCGTCCTCGCAGCCGCAGGTGCGCGCCCAGATCCGGAGCCGCTCGGCGCTGATGCCCGACTTCCCGTTCTCCATCTGGGAGATCTTGGGCAGGTCGGTGCCGATGGTGGCGGCCAGGCTCTTGGGCGTGACGCCCACGCGTTCGCGGATCCTGCGCAACTCGATTCCGAGGCGCTGCTGGCGCACGGTCGGCGACAAGCGGGGTGGCATGACTCTCTTCTCCGGGTCGCGGCTGGCGTCGATGCTTCCGGTGAAGTGTGCCGCGCACACCGGGCCCTAGCTACCGAATCGGGGGATACCCCACGATGGAGTGAACGTCCCCCCGCTCGGTAGCAACTCTGGCACCCTAACCCTATGGTCGTCCGTGTCACTCACTGACTTGTTGTCGCCTAAACAGTCAGCAAGCAGTCGTCTATCAGCCGTAATGACACACCAGACGCATGGTCGCGGCACCCGAAATCACTGACCGGAGACAGCCATGCCCCTTTTCCCGCCACTCGGCCTCCCCCACCGGCCCCACCCTCACCAGTGCTTTTCCGCTTCCCGGTGAACGCACTTCTCGTCGCCGGCCTGTCGGCGCTCCTGCTCGCCGTCCTGTTCGTCGGCTGGCTGGTCTGGCTGGTGAACATCCAGGCCTGTGAACCGCGCCCGGCGAAGCGCGAGTTCGCGGCCCGCCGGTCCGCCCCCGGCGAGCGGCAGTAGCCGTCGCGCCCCGTCGCGCCCCGTCGCGCCCCGCCGGTCCGGCGGCTCAGCCCCGCGAAAGCCGTTCCGTCAGACGGGACTTGGCCGTCGGCCACTCGTCGGCGAGCATCGAGAAGTAGACGCTGTCCCGCCAACTGCCGTCGGGGCGCAGCCGGTGGCGGCGCAGCGTCCCCTCGTAGCGGGCGCCGAGGCGCAGGACCGCCGCGCGGGAGCGCTCGTTGCGGGCGTCGGTCTTCCAGAAGACACGGCCCATGCCGAGGTCCTCGAAGGCGTGGGAGAGCAGCAGCAGCTTGGCCTCGGTGTTGACCGCGGTGCGCCAGACCGAGCGGGCGTACCAGGTGCCGCCGATCTCCACGGACTCGTCCCGCTCGCTGTAGTCGTGGTAGCCGGTGACGCCGACGGCCCGGCCGCCGGCGAGGTCGACGGCGGCGAAGTTCACCGACTCGCCCGCGGCCGCCTCCGCGACGCGCTCGTCGAGGATCGCGCCGAACTCCTCCTCCGAGGCCGGCGGCAGGGACATGGTCCAGCGCCAGACCTCGGGGTCGGAGCCGACGGCGGTCCAGAGGTCGGCGAGGTGGCGGCGCTCCAGCGGCTCCAGGCGGATGTGGCGGCCGGTGAGGACGACGGGTGTGGGCAGCTTCGCGGTCATGGTCCGAACGTAGCGGCGCGCTGCACTAGATGCAATAGGTTTCTGCACTAGTACAAAAGTGGGACGCCGGGCAGGGCGAAGGCCCCGCGGGACGGATCCCACGGGGCCTTCGAAGCGATCGGCCGGCGATCGGCCGACGCCGCCGGATCGGGCTCAGATGAACGAGTTGATCTCGATCGTCTCGTCGCGGCCCGGGCCGACGCCGATGGCCGAGATCGGAGCGCCGGACATCTCCTCCAGCGCCTTCACGTACGCCTGGGCGTTCTTCGGCAGCTCGGCGAAGGTCTTCGCCTTGCTGATGTCCTCGGTCCAGCCCGGCAGGGTCTCGTAGATCGGCTTGGCGTGGTGGAAGTCCGACTGGTTGTAGGGGAGTTCCTCGACGCGCTTGCCGTCGATCTCGTACGCGACGCAGACCGGGATCTGCTCCCAGCCGGTCAGCACGTCCAGCTTGGTGAGGAAGAAGTCGGTCAGGCCGTTCACCCGGGTCGCGTAGCGCGCGATGACGGCGTCGAACCAGCCGCAGCGGCGGTCACGGCCGGTGGTGACACCGCGCTCGCCGCCGATCCGGCGCAGCGCCTCGCCGTCCTCGTCGAACAGCTCGGTCGGGAACGGGCCGGAGCCGACGCGGGTGGTGTAGGCCTTGAGGATGCCGATGACCCGGTCGATCTTGGTCGGGCCGATGCCGGCGCCGGTGCAGGCGCCGCCCGCGGTCGGGTTCGACGAGGTCACGAAGGGGTACGTGCCGTGGTCGACGTCGAGCAGGGTGCCCTGGCCGCCCTCCAGCAGGACGACCTTGTCCGCCTTCAGCGCCTCGTCCAGGACGAGGGTGGTGTCGGCGAGGAAGGGCTTGATCTTCTCCGCGTAGCCCAGGTACTCCTCGACCACCAGGTCGGCCGGGATGGTGCGGCGGTTGTACAGCTTGACCAGGACCTGGTTCTTGTCGTGCAGCGCCGCCTCGACCTTCTGGCGGAGGATCGACTCGTCGAACAGGTCCTGGACCCGGATGCCGACGCGGTTGATCTTGTCCGCGTAGGTCGGGCCGATGCCGCGGCCGGTGGTGCCGATCCGGCGCTTGCCGAGGAAGCGCTCGGTGACCTTGTCCAGGGTGCGGTGGTACGGCGTGATCAGGTGGGCGTTGCCCGAGACCAGCAGCTTGGAGGTGTCGATGCCGCGCTCGTTCAGGCCGGCCAGCTCGGAGAGCAGCACGGCCGGGTCGATCACGACGCCGTTGCCGATCACCGGCGTCACGTTCGGGCTGAGGATTCCGGAAGGGAGCAGGTGCAGGGCGTACTTCTGGTCGCCGATGACCACCGTGTGACCGGCGTTGTTTCCGCCCTGGTAGCGGACCACGTAGTCGACGGAACCGCCGAGGAGGTCGGTGGCCTTCCCCTTGCCCTCGTCTCCCCACTGAGCGCCAACGAGCACGAGTGCCGGCACAGGCGTACACCCCTTCCGGTTGGGGCATCCTGCGTAGGCCGCAGTCTGCCCCGAGATAGACGAAGCCCCTGGCGCAATGGCGCAAGGGGCTCTTGCACCGAGAGATTACCTGAGGAAGGACCGGTCGTGTCGTCCCTGTCCACGCCTGCTACCGGCGGCCCGGAGCCGCTCCTGCTGCTCCTCGACCCGGTGGCCCGGCAGACCGACGGCGAGTCGGTGCGGATCGCGAAGGACGTGCTCTGCGGGGGCGCGGACGTCAAGGTGGTCTTTCCGGAGAGCCCTTCTGAGCTCGACCGGGTGCTTTCGCACCGGGGCCGGCGGCGACCGGTGGTGATCGGTTCCGACCTCGCGCTGCAGCGGGTGCTCCAGGCCCTGCATCGCCAGCGTGAGCTGGGCACCGAACCGGTGGGGATGGTTCCGGTCGGCCGCTCCGGGGAGCTCGCGGCGGCCCGCGCGCTCGGCGTGCCGGGCGAGCCGGTCCGGGCCGCGCGGGCGGTGCTGTCGGGCGCGCCGCGACGGCTGGACCTGCTGGTGGACGACGGCGGCGGGGTGGCCCTGGGCGGGGTGCGGATCACCGGCGGGGCCACCCGTCGCCCGGTGGGCCGTCCGGGTGGCTGGCGTTCGCTATGGGCGAAACTGGCTGCGGCCGAGCAGGCGAACGCACTCACCCCGGACGGCGTGGACCACGGCTCCCGGGTCCGGGTCGAGGCCGACGGCCGGCTGCTCGCGGACGTCCACCGGCCGGTCCGGCTGGTGCAGGTGACGCTCCCGTCCGGCGCCTCGGACGGCACGGGCGAGATGGACGTGGTGGTCGCCGCCTCCGGCGCCCTGGTGCGGGCCCGGGCGGCGAGCGTCTCGGTGGTCGGGCGCGGCTTCGGCTACGAGGCGGACGGCCACCCGGTCGGCCCGGTCCGGGCCCGGACCTGGACGGTGCACCGAGGGGCCTGGGGCCTGCTGCTGCCGGCCGCCTGACCGGAGGGCGGCCGACGGCCCGCCCCGGCTGCGCCCGGCGGCCCGGCCTCCGGGTGCGACCGGCTGCCCGAGCTCGTGCGACCGGCGGCCCGGCCGACCGGGGAGCGGCCGGCGGGTGGCCGGGGGAGGAACCCCGGGTGAGCAGGCTCACGTTCGCCCGCGCCGGGACACCGGCCGCTCCGCACCCGGAACTCCCCAACAGGCGCGAACCACAAGGCCAACCGCCACCCGCCGGAATTACCCCCACCCGAAATCCCGGGCCGGTAAGGGGTTTTGTCTACGCGCGTTAACTCCCGGCCGCCGGACAAACCCGCAGTCCCGGGGTCCGGAAGCCGGAGCCGACTGCCCTAGACTCGAAGACGTGCCACGTGGTGACGGAAGACTCAACCACGATCTTCTTCCCGGCGAGAAAGGCCCCCAGGACGCGTGTGGCGTCTTCGGTGTCTGGGCTCCCGGCGAGGAGGTCGCCAAGCTCACGTTCTTCGGCCTTTACGCCCTGCAGCACCGCGGTCAGGAATCCGCGGGCATCGCAGTGAGCAACGGCTCCCAGATTCTCGTCTTCAAGGACATGGGGCTCGTCTCCCAGGTCTTCGACGAGGCCTCGCTGGGGTCGTTGCACGGGCATATCGCCGTCGGACACGCCCGCTACTCGACCACCGGTTCCTCGGTCTGGGAGAACGCCCAGCCGACCTTCCGGGCGACCGTTCACGGTTCGCTGGCCCTCGGGCACAACGGAAACCTGGTGAACACCGCCGAACTGGCGGCCATGGTCGCCGAACTGCCCGGCGAGGAGCACGTCTCGCGCTCCGGCCGGACCGCCGCGACCAACGACACCGACCTGGTGACGGCCCTGCTCGCCGGCCACCCGGACCTCTCCATCGAGGAGACGGCCAAGGTCGTGCTGCCCGAGGTCAAGGGCGCCTTCTCGCTCGTCTTCATGGACGAGCACACCCTCTACGCCGCCCGCGACCCGCAGGGCATCCGCCCGCTGGTGCTCGGCCGGCTGGAGCGCGGCTGGGTGGTCGCCTCCGAGACGGCGGCGCTGGACATCTGCGGCGCCTCCTTCATCCGCGAGGTCGAGCCCGGCGAGCTCATCGCCATCGACGAGAACGGCATGCGCAGCTCCCGGTTCGCCGAGGCCAAGCCCAAGGGCTGCGTGTTCGAGTACGTCTACCTGGCCCGCCCCGACACCTCCATCGCCGGCCGCAACGTGCACCTCTCCCGCGTGGAGATGGGCCGCCGGCTGGCGAAGGAGGCCCCCGTCGAGGCCGACCTGGTGATAGCGACGCCCGAGTCCGGCACCCCCGCCGCGATCGGCTACGCCGAGGCCAGCGGCATCCCGTACGGCTCCGGCCTGGTGAAGAACGCCTACGTGGGCCGCACCTTCATCCAGCCCAGCCAGACCATCCGCCAGCTCGGCATCCGGCTCAAGCTGAACCCGCTGCGCGAGGTCATCCAGGGCAAGCGCCTGGTGGTCGTGGACGACTCGATCGTCCGCGGCAACACCCAGCGCGCGCTGGTCAAGATGCTGCGCGAGGCCGGGGCGGCCGAGGTCCACATCCGGATCTCCTCCCCGCCGGTGAAGTGGCCCTGCTTCTTCGGCATCGACTTCGCCACCCGCGCGGAGCTGATCGCCAACGGCATGACCATCGAGGAGATCGGCCGCACCCTCGGCGCGGACTCGCTCTCCTACATCTCGATCGACGGCATGATCGAGGCCACCAAGCAGCCCAAGGACCGGCTCTGCCGGGCCTGCTTCGACGGCGAGTACCCGATGGAGCTGCCCGACCCGGCGCTGCTCGGCAAGCTCCTGCTGGAGGCCGAGATCAAGGGCGGCCAGCAGCCTCCGGCCGTCCGCGGCAAGCCGACCAGCGGCAGCGACCTGGACGGCGTCCAGTCGCTGCTCGGCGGGGCGGGCGCGGCCGACGCGCTGCGCCGGCCGTGAGCGTCCGCACGGTGGGGTCCCGAAAACCGGGGCCCCACCGCTGTTCCAACCCCCACCTGACCCGAGAGGGCCGCACGCAGTGACCAGCTCCCACCCGTCGCCCACCACCACCCACAACGGTGACGCTGCGCGTCGCCCCTCCGACGGCGCCACCTACGCCGCCGCCGGTGTCGACATCGAGGCCGGCGACCGCGCCGTCGAGCTCATGAAGCAGTGGGTGAAGAAGGCCAACCGCCCCGAGGTGGTCGGCGGTCTCGGCGGTTTCGCCGGCCTCTTCGACGCGTCCGCCTTCAAGAACTACGAGCGGCCGCTGCTGGCCTCGGCCACCGACGGCGTGGGGACCAAGGTGGCCATCGCCGCCGCCATGGACAAGCACGACACCATCGGCCACGACCTGGTCGGCATGGTCGTCGACGACCTGGTGGTGTGCGGCGCCGAGCCGCTGTTCATGACCGACTACATCTGCGTCGGCAAGGTCGTCCCGGAGCGGGTCGCCGCGATCGTCAAGGGCATCGCCGAGGGCTGTGCGCTGGCCGGCTGCGCCCTGGTCGGCGGCGAGACCGCCGAGCACCCGGGCCTGCTGGGCCCGGACGAGTACGACGTCGCGGGCGCCGGCACCGGCGTGGTCGAGGCCGACGCGCTGCTCGGCGCGGACCGGGTCCGGGCCGGCGACGTGGTGATCGCGATGGCCGCCTCCGGCCTGCACTCCAACGGCTACTCGCTGGTCCGCCACGTGCTGCTGAACGAGGCCGGCTGGAAGCTGGACCGCAAGGTCGAGGAGTTCGGCCGCACCCTCGGCGAGGAGCTGCTGGAGCCGACCCGGATCTACTCGCTGGACTGCCTGGCGCTCGCCCGCGCCACCGAGGTGCACGCCTTCTCGCACGTCACCGGCGGCGGCCTGGCGGCCAACCTGGCCCGGGTCGTCCCGGACGGCCTGCACGCCCGCCTGGACCGGGGCACCTGGACCCCGCTGCCGGTCTTCCGGACCGTCGCCGAGGTCGGCAACGTGGCCACCCTGGAGATCGAGAAGACGCTGAACATGGGCGTCGGCATGGTCGCGGTCGTCCCGCCGCACTCGGTGGACGTCGTGCTGTCGATCCTGGAGGACCGCGGCGTGGAGTCCTGGCTGCTCGGCGACATCGTCGAGCGCACCGACGAGCACGAGGGCGGCGCGGCCCTCTACAACGCCTACGAGGGCTTCCGGGCGAGCTGACCCGGCCCTGACGACGGAAGGGCCCCTCCGGAGTTCCGGAGGGGCCCTTCCGCACGCGGGGAGGCCTTCGGCGGGACGGTTGGAGGCCGTCGGCGGCCGGGGGAGAGCGGCGCCGTACGGACCGGACCGCGGCCGCCCTACGAGGGGACGCCGAAGACCGGCCCGGCGCCCTGGGCGCCCGGACCGGTCGGCGGGACTGCTGTGCTACGAGCGGCGGCGGGAGGCCTGCGACGTCCCGGTGCCCGGCTCGTTGTCGTCCTCGTCGTCGAGGTCGGCGTACCGGGCTGCGTACTCCGCGTACGGGTCGTCGTCGTCCTCCTCCTCGATCGGCTCGGGGTCGATCGAAGCGGTGGACGGCGATACGCCCAGCTCGTTGGACAGACGGTTAGCGTCGAACCCGCCGCTGTTGTACTTCAGCTCGCGGGCGACCTTCGTCTGCTTGGCCTTGGCCCGGCCGCGCCCCATGGGTCGACCCCCTCAACGATGGGGCTCACGGCCCCGAGTCTGACACGTGTTCATGATCAGGAGCGGCCTGCCCGAATGGGAGGACCGTCCCTTGGAGCATTAACGGTACCTGTTTCCGCCGCTGGACGGTACGTCGTCAGTGTGACGTGGCGCGCACCGACTGCACCCGAGACCAGGTCTTCCCAGGTCAGGGGAGGTTTTGCGGCGGTTTGCACGCTGTCCGGAGGTGGTTCGGGTCCGTCGTTCCAGGACTGATTATCCCCCCAAGGGGGGCCTGGGATCACCCGATCGGGCGCAGAAGTGAGAATCCGGTTCCACATCGTGATGCGCGAGGGGCCGCGGTGACGGCCCCCCGCGCAGCACGGGGTCGGGTACCGGTCCGGTCAGGAGCGGCGGGCGCCGGGCAGCAGCACCGTGCGCAGGGCGCTGATCTCGCGCATCCGCTTCTCGGCCAGGCGGTCCGCGGCGACCGCCGGCGGGACGCCGTCGGCGGTCGCCCGGGTGAAGATCTCCAGGGTGGTGTCGAAGATCTTCGTGGCCTTGTTCTTGGCCCGCTCGAAGTTGAAGCCCTCGATCTCGTCGGCGACCTGGATGACACCGCCGGAGTTCACCAGGTAGTCCGGCGCGTAGAGGATGCCGCGGTCGGCCAGGTCCTTCTCGACGCCGGCGTGGGCCAGCTGGTTGTTGGCCGCGCCGCAGACGATCGAGGTGCCGGACTCGCCCAGCGCGGCGACCACGGAGTCGGTCAGCGCGCCGCCGAGGGCGCAGGGGGCGTAGACGTCCAGCTTGGCCTGGAGCAGGGCGGTGGTGTCGGCCACCACCTCCACCTCGGGGTGGGCCGCGCGGACGCGGTTGACCGCGGCCTCGAAGGGGTCGGTGACGACGACGGTGGCGCCGTCCGCGACCAGGTGGCCGACCAGGTAGTGGCCGACCTTGCCGACGCCGGCGACGCCGACCCGCTTGCCGCGCAGGGTCGGCTGGCCCCAGCGGGCCTGGGCGGTGGCGCGCATGCCCTGGAAGACGCCGAAGGCGGTCAGGATGGACGAGTCGCCGGCGCCGCCGTGCTCGGGCGAGCGGCCGGTCACGAACTCGGTCTCGCGGGCGATGACGTCCATGTCCTGGACGTAGGTGCCCACGTCGCAGGCGGTGATGTAGCGGCCGCGCAGGGACTCGACGAAGCGGCCGTAGGCCCGGAGCATCGCCTCGTTCTTGTCCTTGTTCGGGTCGCCGATGATGACGGCCTTGCCGCCGCCGAGGTCCAGTCCGGCCAGCGCGTTCTTGTAGGACATTCCGCGGGACAGGTTGAGCGCGTCCTCCAGCGCCGCCTCCTCGGAGGCGTACGGGAAGAAGCGGGTGCCGCCGAGGGCCGGGCCCAGGGCGGTCGAGTGGATGGCGATGATCGCCTTCAGACCCGAGCTGCGGTCGTGGCAGAGGACGACCTGCTCGTGACCGTCGCCGGGGGCGCCGTCCTGTTCGGTACGGAAGATCCTGCTGAGCACGCCGGGTGCGGGGTGCGTGGCGGGGGTCTGTACGTCGGTCACTGTGGTGACTCCAGTAATGAAGGCCCGCTGCTGTGGTGCGGGCGCCTAAGGCGAAGCGTAGCCGCGTGCGCGCCGCCGATCGGCCCTCTTGTTCCGACCTGGGGCCGGTCGTCCGCGGAGTGAGACGGAACCGGGCGCGGGGTACGGGCGCGAACCGTTCGTGGGCGCGCTCTCCCGGGGCCGCGCGACCCGTGCGACCATGCAGGACGTGACCGCCGTACGTACTTCCGTACAACCGCCCTACGCCGCCCACCTGCGGGTCTACGAGCCGCTGGCCGCCTATCCGGAGCCCGAGCGGGCGCACTGGCAGGCCTACGCGGCGGAGCACGGGCCGGACGCCGCGGAGCCGGCCCGGGCGGTGGCGGCGGCGGTGCTGGAGGAGCAGCGGGAGGCGCTCGCCGGGCTGGCCGCCCGCACCCCCCGGGCGCTGCCCGAGCGGGAGAGCGGGCGGGCGTACCTGCGGGTGGTGGACGGCGTACTGTACGTCTGCCCGTGGGCGACCAGGCTGCGCAGCTGGCAGGCGCTGGAGGAGCTGCGGGCCGGGCTGCCGGTGGCGCTGCTGGACTCCGCGCTGCCGCCGGTGACCCGGGCGGCCGCCGAGGCGGACCGGGAGCGCTGGCGGGCCGAGCACCCGGACGCCCGGCCGTGGATCCTGACCAGCCGGTGGGAGGTGCCGGTGCGCTGGTTCCTGCCGTTCGGGGACGAGGACCGGTGCTTCGTGCCGGGCGCCGGAGGGCCGCCGGACGGGCCCGCCGAGGGGCTCGCGGACGGGCGTGGGGGAGCGGGGACGGGGGAGGACCAGCGGGGCCGGCCGGCGGCGCTGTTCTACCTGGTGCCGATGGCGCAGGCGCGCCGACGGGTGGCGCGGGCCTTCCGGGCGCTGCGCGAGGCGGTGCCGGACGGGGAGCTGGTGCGGGGTGCGGAGCGGGTCGGGCGCTGGCTGGAGGAGTTCCATCCGCGCTCGCTGGTGGAACTGGACTACGGGGGCCTGGTGCATCTGCTGGGCCCGGAGCGGCTGTTGGCGGACCGTTCGGCGGGGGAGCTGGAGGAGGGGTTGCGCGCGCTGGGGGCGGGGGACACCGCCGAGGCGCTGCGGGTGTACGGGGAGCTGACGCTGCGGTGGCGCCGGGTGCTGGCGCTGCGGCACGCGAACTGACGTCCGACCGCGCGTGTATGACTGTAAGAGTCCTAAGGACCGCGGGCGCGATGACCAAGGTCCTGGTTCGGGTCAATAGCTGTCGAACGTGACACTACTCACCGTTGACGCGAACTTACCCCTATGTGCAAAAATGGGACAACCAGCCCAACTTCACGTGAGCGTGCCCACTTTTGGGTGGTTCTGGAGTCGATGCGTGCTTTGCGGGGAAACGGAGGGTCTGGTCCCCTCGTAACCGGATGTCATGGCTTTGTGACTGTCCGTTATGGGGTGGTCCATCGCCATCCGTCGGCCTTGAACCCGTGAGGGGTCAATTTTGGCGGTTTGGTCGATAGGGCTGGACGGATGGTGTAGTTGTAGACACCAGGACAAGCCGTTCGTCCTATAACCGACTCGGCCCGTCTATGCCATTTCGGGCATCGCGGGCCAAGGTGCAGAATTTGAAGGATAGAACCGCCCTGGTTCGGTTCTCCCGAGGAGGCCGCTCATGACCGCTCGTACCCCTGATGCTGAGCCGCTGCTGACGCCGGCAGAGGTTGCCACCATGTTCCGCGTGGACCCGAAGACGGTCACCCGCTGGGCCAAGGCGGGCAAGCTGACGTCGATCCGCACGCTCGGAGGTCACCGCCGTTACCGTGAGGCGGAGGTGCGCGCTCTGCTGGCCGGGATTCCCGCCCAGCGCACTGAGGCCTGATAGGCCAAAGGCTCTTTAAAGGGGCCGCTTACCGGACTCCGCCGGGTCCGGTAAGCGGCCCCTTTGTCGTGCCCGCCGGAGGGCGTTCCGGGTCGGCCGAGTGGTCGGAATGTTGAACTCCGGATAACGATTTGATGCGCGTGGGGTGGGGGGGATTTACAGTGAATAGCTGTACAATTTTACATATTAAATTAGCGGGGTTCCGGAGAGGGTTTCACGGCGCCGGTTCCGGAGGGGGGTGCGTGACGACTGTCACACGATCTGTCACTTGTGGTCTAGACCTAGTCGGGGTAAGGGGTCGGACGGACAAAAGCGAGAGGCCCGGAACCTGACGGTTCCGGGCCTCTCGCACTGCGGCGATCCCGACGGGACTTGAACCCGCGACCTCCACCTTGACAGGGTGGCGAGCTAACCAACTGCTCCACGGGACCAGAGTTTCCTGATCTCGTTCACTCGCTTGCCGCGCTGCGAACAAGACAGACTGTAGCCCATGGTGGGCCTCCAGGTCGAACTGACTCCTGAAGGCCCACCCGCAGCTCACGGCGCCGCCCGGGGCGGCCACGGCCGCACCCGGGTCAGAGCGTCGCCCGCGCCGCCTCCATCGCCTTCACGATCCGCTTCTCCGAGACCGGGCTCGGCGTGCCCAGCGACTGGGCGAAGAAGCTGACCCGCAGCTCCTCGATCATCCAGCGGATCGCCCGCACCTCCGCGGACGGCTGCCGCCCGGCCGGCACCGCCGCCAGCAGCTCCCCGTACGCCTGCTGCACCTGCTGCACCTTCAGCAGCTGCTGGGCGTCCCGCTGAGGGTGGTTGGGCAGCGCCTCCAGGCGGCGGTCCACCGCCAGCAGGTAGCGCTTGAGGTCCGGCAGCCGCTGCCAGCCGGTGGCGGTCACGAAGCCCGGGTGCACCAGCGAGGCCAGGTGCAGCCGGACGTCGTTCACCGCGTTCAGCAGCACCGGGCTGCTCACCGACTTCAGCCGGGTCGACGCCTTGTGGAAGGCGATCAGCGCGGTGGCCGTCTTCAGCGTGGTGTCCGCGGACAGGTCGTACAGGTCCGCGCGCACCTTGTCGTGCAGCTTGCCGAAGGCGGCCTCGTCCCAGGCCGGGCCGCCGTTCAGGGCCATCAGCCGGTCCGTCGCGGCCGCCACGACGTCCTCGAACAGGGCGCCGATCGAGCCGTGCGGGCTGTGCGAGAGCGCGAGCTTCGCCTGGTTGCCCAGCCGGCCCTGGATCGATTTGGCCGGGGACGTGGTGGTCAGCATCAGCAGCCGCCGGGTGCCCTCCCACATCGCCTGGGCCTGCGCCTCCGGGGTGTCGAACAGCCGGACGCCGACCGACTGGCCCTCGTCCACCAGTGCCGGGTAGGCGCGCATCGAGTGGCCGCGCGAGCGCTGCTCGAAGGTGCGCTGGAGCACCGGCAGCGAGGCCGGCCAGGCGGTCAGCCCGCTCTGCTCGATGCCCTGGCCGGAGGCGGCCGAGGAGAGCGTCTCCTTGAGCTTGGGCTTGAGCTTCAGCCGCAGCTCCTCCAGGTCCTTTGACTCGGCGAGCCGGCGCCGCCCGTCCACCACCCGGAAGGTCACCTTGAGGTGCTCCGGGACCCGCTCGTCGTCCCAGGCCTCCGGGGGCACGGTGATCGCCGTCAGGCGCTTCAGGGCGTGCTCCAGGGCCGGGAGGAGGGGCTCCTGGCGGTCCTTCACCGCGCGCAGCGCCGCCTTGGCGAAGTCCGGCGCCGGGACGAAGTTGCGCCGGATCGCCTTCGGCAGCGACTTGATGTACGCGGTGACCAGCTCCTCCCGCAGACCGGGGATCTGCCAGTCGAAGCCCTCCGAGGTGACCTGGTTGAGCACCGGCAGCGGGATGTGCACGGTCACGCCGTCCGCGTCGCTGCCCGGCTCGAACTGGTAGGTCAGCTTGAAACGGAGCTTGCCCTGCTGCCAGTGGTCCGGGTAGTCGGCCTCGGTGACGCCGTCCGCGGCGTCGTTGATCAGCATCGACTTCTCGAAGTTCAGCAGGTCCGGCTGGTCGTGCCGGGCCTTCTTCCACCAGGAGTCGAAGTGCCGGGTGGACACCACGTCGTCGGGGAGCCGGGCGTCGTAGAACTCGAACAGGGTCTGGTCGTCCACCAGGATGTCCCGGCGGCGGGCCCGGTTCTCCAGCTCCTCGACCTCGCCGAGCAGCCTGCGGTTCTCCGCGAAGAACCGGTGGTGGGTCTCCCAGTCGCCCTCGACCAGCGCGTTGCGGATGAACAGCTCGCGGCAGAGCTCCGGGTCGATCCGCCCGTAGTTGACCTTGCGCTGGGCGACGACCGGCATCCCGTAGAGGGTCACCTTCTCGTACGCCATGACGGCGCCGGCCTTCTTCTCCCAGTGCGGCTCGCTGTAGCTGCGCTTGATCAGGTGGCCGGCCAGCGGCTCGACCCACTCCGGCTCGATCCTGGCGTTGATCCGGGCCCACAGCCGGGAGGTCTCCACCAGCTCGGCGGACATCACCCAGCGCGGCGGCTTCTTGAAGAGGCCGGAGCCCGGGAAGACCGCGAAGCGGGCGCCGCGCGCGCCGCCGTACTCGCGCTTCTCCACGTCGAACAGGCCGATGTGGGAGAGCAGGCCGGCCAGCAGGGACTGGTGGATCCGGTCCGCGTCCGGCTCGGCGTCCGGGTGGGGCTCCTCGATCGTCACGCCCAACTGCTTGGCCACGGTGCGCAGCTGGGTGTAGATGTCCTGCCACTCCCGTATCCGCAGGTAGTTGAGGAACTCCGCCTTGCACATCCGGCGGAAGGCCGAGGAGGAGAGCTCCTTCTGCTGCTCGCGGACGTAGCGCCACATCGCCAGGTAGGAGAGGAAGTCGGAGGTCTCCGAGTTGAACCGGCGGTGCCGGTCGTCGGCTGCCTGGCGCTTCTCGGCCGGGCGCTCGCGCGGGTCCTGGATGGAGAGCGCGGCGGCGATCACCATGACGTCGCGGACGCAGCCGTTGCGGTCCGCCTCCAGCACCATGCGGGCCATCCGCGGGTCCACCGGGAGCTGGGCGAGCTTGCGGCCCAGCTGGGTGAGGCGCTTGCGCGGGTCCTTCTCGTCCGGGTCGAGCGCGCCCAGCTCGTGCAGCAGGTGGACGCCGTCCTTGATGTTGCGGGAGTCCGGCGGGTCCAGGAACGGGAAGGCGGCGATGTCGCCGAGGCCGGCCGCGGTCATCTGGAGGATCACCGAGGCCAGGTTGGTGCGCAGGATCTCGGCGTCGGTGAACTCGGGGCGGGAGAGGAAGTCCTCCTCCGAGTAGAGCCGGATGCAGATGCCGTCCGAGGTGCGGCCGCAGCGGCCCTTGCGCTGGTTGGCGCTGGCCTGGCTGATCGCCTCGATCGGCAGCCGCTGCACCTTGGTGCGGTGGCTGTAGCGGGAGATCCGGGCGGTGCCCGGATCGATCACGTACTTGATGCCGGGGACGGTCAGCGAGGTCTCGGCGACGTTGGTGGCCAGCACGATCCGGCGGCTGCGGGAGCGCTGGAAGACCCTGTGCTGCTCGGCCGAGCTGAGCCGGGCGTACAGCGGCAGGATCTCGGTGTTCTTCAACTTCAGCCGGCCGAGGGCGTCCGCGGTGTCGCGGATCTCGCGCTCGCCGGAGAGGAAGACCAGGATGTCGCCCGGGCCCTCGGCCTGGAGCTCCTCGGCGGCGTCGCAGATCGCCTGGACCTGGTCCCGGTCGCGGTCGACGTCGTCCGCCTCGTCGGCGCCGTCCTCGACGATCGGCCGGTACCGGACCTCCACGGGGTAGGTGCGGCCGGAGACCTCGACGATCGGGGCGTCGCCGAAGTGCCGGGCGAAGCGCTCCGGGTCGATGGTCGCGGAGGTGATCACGACCTTGAGGTCCGGGCGGCGGGGGAGCAGCTGTTTGACGTAGCCGAGGATGAAGTCGATGTTGAGGCTGCGCTCGTGCGCCTCGTCGATGATCAGGGTGTCGTACTGGTGCAGGTCGCGGTCGGTCTGGATCTCCGCGAGCAGGATGCCGTCCGTCATCAGCTTGACCAGGGTGTCCTGGCCGACCTGGTCGGTGAACCGGACCTTCCAGCCGACCGCCTCGCCGAGCGGGCTGTCCAGCTCCTCGGCGACCCGCTCCGCCACCGTGCGGGCGGCGATCCGGCGCGGCTGGGTGTGGCCGACCAGGCCGCGCACGCCGCGGCCGAGCTCCAGGCAGATCTTGGGGATCTGGGTGGTCTTGCCGGAGCCGGTCTCACCCGCGACGATCACCACCTGGTGGTCCCGGATCGCCTCCAGGATCTCGTCCTTCTTCTGGCTGACCGGCAGCTCGGCGGGATAGGTGATCGGCGGGACCGCGCCGCGGCGCCGCTCGACCAGCAGCTCGGCGCGGTCGATGTCGGCGGCGATCTCGGCGGCGATCTTCTGCCGGGCCTCCGGCTTGCGGACCCGGCGGGCCCCCTCCAGCCGGCGGCCGATCCGCACCTGGTCGCGCAGGGTCAGCTCGGGCAGACGGGCGGCCAGCTCCCCGATCCCGGGCCCCTCGGCGGGTACGGTGGCGGACTGGACTGCGGGAGAACTCACTGCGGGCATCCCTCTAGGTTCGCAAGGAGGCACGGCGGAGCGCACCTCGGTTTTCGAGCCCCTCCAGTGTCACAGCCGTCGGCGGCGAATCGCGAACGACGGGCAACGGTCCACGGCCGTCCCGGGCTCCGGGGGTGTGAGGAGGTGCTCATGGGAGCCCACAAGACCGCACGGGACGAGGAGTTCCGGACGTTCGTCGGCAGCGCGTGGTCACGGCTGTTCAGGACGGCGTACCTGCTCGCGGGGGACCGGCACGGCGCGGAGGACCTGGTCCAGCAGGCGCTGGAACGGGCGTACGCGGCCTGGAACCGGGTGCGCGCGGCGGACGACCCGTACGCCTACGTGCGCCGGATCGTGATCAACGAGCACGCCAGGAAGTTCCGGCGGCGGCTGGTCGAGTACCCGGTCACCGCGTTCCCGGACCGCCCCGCGCCGGCCGGCGCCGACCCGGACGACCGGGCCGTGCTGCTCGCCGCGCTCGGCAACCTGCCGCCGCGCCAGCGCCAGGCCGTGGTGCTGCGGTACTGGGAGGACCTCAGCGAGACCCAGACCGCGGCGGCGATGGGCTGCTCGGTCGGCACGGTGAAGAGCCAGGCGGCCAGAGGCCTGGCCAAGCTCCGGGGCGCCGCCTCACTCATCGGACTGACGAGCGTCGGAGGGACAGGATGAGCAACGATTTCCGGTTCGGGGACGCGGTGGACGGCGACGAGCCGGCCACCGTACGGGCCCTGGGCGAACTGGCCGGGAGCGTCGACGTCGGAGCGGCCCCGTACGACCGGCTGGTCGCCGGGGGCCGGCGGCGGCTGCGGCGCCGGCGGCTGCTGACCGCCGCGGTGGCGGCCGCGCTGGTCGCGGGCGTCGCCGGCGGGACGGCGGCGCTCGGCGAACACGGGCGCACCGCCGGCTCGACCGTGGTGGTGGCGGCCTCCGGCGCCGTGGCCGCCGCGTCCGCCGCACCGAGCGCGACCGCTGCCGCCCGGGACCCGTTCAACCCCGTGCGGGTCAAGGTCGCCGAGGGCACGGCCAACGGCCACGCCTGGCAGGGCTGGGCCGCGCTGTGGCCGACCACTCCCGACAAGGGGGACTACGCCAGGCAGGCCCGGCTGATCCAGGCGGAGCGCCAGCAGGCCAACCCGAAGGTGAAGCCGGTGTCCCAGAAGGACATCGACGACAACTGGGACACCCGCCTCGACTGGGTGAACTACTACTACACCGTGGACGGGAAGCGGCAGGTGGACGACTCCCTGCACGCGGTCTCCGCCCCGGGCGGGTTCCCGGCCGCCGTCGGCGGGGCGTCGCTCGGGGTCGACGACGGGTCGGGCGTCCCGCCGGTGGTGATCCAGGGCGTCCAGGCGGAGGTCGCGAAGGTCGTGATCGCCTGGAAGACCGGTGGCACCACCGAGGCGGTGCCGGTCGCGGTCGGGGACTCCCCGTTCCGCTACTTCTCCGTCCTCGCGAAGCCGGGCACGGACCCCGCGACCGTCACCTACTACGCGGCGGACGGCTCGGTGGTGCGCACCTTCGACCAGTGGCTCCGGACCTCCTGAGCCGACGGCCGGCGGGGGCGGCGGGACCGTCGGGGCCGGCTGCCGGGGCGGCCGTCACGGGTTGAGCGCGGCCTGGTCGGCGTCCGGGAGCCAGTCGCGGGCCGGGTCGTACTCCAGCCAGCGGCTGCGGGCCGCCTCGGTGGTGAACGCCCTCAGCAGGTCGTCGAGCCGGGGCTGCGGGTCGGTGTCCGGGCCGGTGCGCCAGAGGAGCGACCAGGCGTAGAGCGGGGTCGGGTCCACCAGCGGGACGGTGCGGACGCCCGGGCGGGCGGGGAGCGGGCCGTCGGCGGGGACGAGGGAGAAGCAGTCCGGGTCGGCGCGGACCTGGTCCACGAAGTGCTCCAGGCCCAGGTTGGTCGAGCCGACCCGGCGGGAGATCCCGAACCGGGCGGCGAAGCGGGTGAGGAAGTCCAGCCGGTCCACCGCCGCCGGGTAGCGCAGCACACCGCCCCGCAGCTCGTCCGGGCGCAGGACGTCCCGGCCGGCCAGCGGATGGTCGGTGCTCAGCAGCGCGTCCACCGGCTCCAGCCGGACCAGCCGGTGCGTCAACTCGCCGTCGTAGGCGGGAAGTCGGTGCACCCGCCCGAACCCGGCGTCCGACTCCCCGCGCAGCACGGCCGCCGCGACGGACGGCAGGTCCCGGCCGGGCGCCGGCTCCACCTGCAGCCCCGGCGCGGCGTCCACCGCCTGCGCGAGCGTACGCATCGGGGCGTACAGGTGCCCCCACACGTCGATCCGCAGCGGCCGCGCGGCGCACCCCACGGCGGCCACCGCCCGCTCCCCCTGGGTCAGCGCCCGCCGGGCCGGCTCCAGGAACCGCCGCCCGGCCCCGGTCAGCGCCACCCCGCGCGCGTCCCGCTCCAGTAGCCGCACCCCCAGCACCGCCTCCAGCCGTGCCACCCGCTTCGACAGCCCCTGCTGGCTGATCCCCAACCGCCCGGCCGCCCGCCCGAAGTGCGACTCCTCGGCGGCGACGACGAACGCCCGCACCTGCGCCAGATCCAGATCCACCCGGGCACCCTAGCCGCGCCCTCCGATCGGGCGCCGCGCCACGCGCCCTGCCGGGCCGGGGCGCGGTGCCCGCTCCGGCGTGGCCCTTCCCGTGCACGGGCACGGACCTGGCCGTTGCCGCCACCGGGCCCTCCCGTTGGGTCGTGCTGTCGTCCTGTCGTCCTGTCGTGCTGTCCTGCCGCGGTGCCGCCTTGCAGTCTTACCGCCTTGCCGCCGACGCCCACCTGCTCCGGCGCCTGCCCTGTCGCGGTGGTCGGTCCAGCGGCCCCGGCCCGTTCCCCTTCGGCGGAGGCGCTGGCCCCGCCCCGTTCCCCTTCGCCGGGCCGCCCGCCCTGGCGCATCCCTCCTCGACGGGCCGACCCACCGGCTCCCCGCGTCTCCCTCACGCCCCCTCCCCGCAGCACAACCGCTGGTTGTCGTCGGCCTCCTCCGGTTGTTGGACCGGCCGGTGCGGGGCGGGGTGAGGTGTGGGGGTGGCCGACGGAGGAGTGGGGATGAAGGCGCTGGTGGCGACGGGGCGGGCGGCGGAGCCGGTGCGGTTCGCGGAGGTGGAGCAGCCGCGGCCGGGGCCGGGGGAGGCGCTGGTGAAGGTGGAGGCGTTCTCGGTGAACCGGGGCGAGACCTTCCAGCTGGAGGCGCCCCGGGCCGGGTGGCGGCCGGGCAAGGACGTGGCCGGGCTGGTGGTGCAGGCCGCCGCCGACGGGTCGGGGCCGGCGGCGTGCCGCCGGGTGGTGGGGCATCCGCCGGCCGGTGGGTGGGCCGAGTACGTGTGCGTCCCGACGTCCTCCCTCGCCGAGCTGCCCGACGGCCTGGACGCCGTCCGGGCGGCCGCGCTGCCGCTGGCCGGCCTCACCGCGCTGCGGCTGCTCCGGACCGCGGGCCCGCTGGCCGGGCGGCGGGTGCTGCTGACCGGGGCCTCGGGGGGCGTCGGGCACTACGTCACCGAGCTGGCCGCCGCGGCCGGGGCCGAGCTGACCGCCGTCACCGCCTCCCCGGAGCGCGGGCGGCGGCTGGTCGAGCTGGGGGCGGCCGAGGTGGTGCACGAGCCGGCCGCGGCGCGCGGGCCGTACGACCTGGTGCTGGAGTCCACCGGCGGCGCCGCACTGCCGGTCGCGCTGGCCCGGCTGGCCCGGCGCGGCACCCTGATCTGGTTCGGCCAGGCCTCCCGGACGCCCGTCACGCTCGACTTCTTCGACTTCTTCAAGGGCCCGGAGTCGGCGATCGTCCGGCACTTCCACTACGCGGACTCGGACGTCTCCGACGGCGCCGACCTGGCCACCCTGGTGCGCCTCACCCGGGAGGGGCGGCTCACCCCGGAGCTCGGCCGGGTTGCGCCCTGGGCGGAGACCGCCGCCGTGCTCACCGACCTGCGCGAGCGCCGGGTCCGCGGCAAGGCCGTCCTGACCCTCGCCTGACGCCCGCTGCGCACCATCCGACGACCCGACGACCCGAAGGGAACCCCCGCCGTGCCCGACCTCTCCTTCCTCGACACCCCCGGCCTGCTGCCCGCCTTCGTCGAGGAGAACCGCCCGCGCGCCCACGGCGCCGGCCTGGACCCGTACGAGTACGACCGGGTGACCGCCCCGCTGGCCTCGCCGCGCGACTGGCCGGCCGCCTGCCGGGCCGCCGGCCACCGGTACGTCGCGACGGCGGCACGGGCCGCCGCCGAGGGCCGTGCCGTCACCGCCGGTGAGGCGTACCGGAGCGCCGCCCGCTGGTACCACTTCGCCGGGCTGCTCCCGCACCCCGACCGGGCCGCCGCGGCCGAGGCCGCCGGCGAGGCCGACGAGGCGATGCGGCGGGCGCTGGCGCTGCTCGACCCGGACGCGGAGCGGGTCGAGGGCGAGGGCTTCGCGGGCTGGCTGCGCCGCCCGGCGGCCGGCCGGGGAGCGGCCCCGGTGGTCGTGGTGGTGCCGGGGATGGACTCGGGCAAGGAGGAGTTCCACGCGGTGGCCGAGGCCCTGCTCGCCCGGGGCGTCGCGGTGCTCGCCGTCGACGGGCCCGGGCAGGGCGTGCTGGCCGCCGCCGGCGCGCCGGAGCCGAGGTACCACCGGGTGGTCGGCCGCGCCCTCGACGCGCTGGCCGGTCGGCCGGGGCTGGACCTCGCCCGGGCCGCCGTGATCGGCCTCAGCCTGGGCGGCTACTACGCGGCCGAGTCCGCCGCCCGCGAGCCGCGGCTGCGCGCCGCCGCCGTGGTCAGCGGCCCGTACCGGCTGGACTGGGACGGCCTGGTGCCGTTCGTCACCGCGACCCTGGCCCAGCGCTGCGGCGGGTACGAGGCGGCCCGCGCCTTCGCCGACCGGGTCGACCTGACCGCCCTCGCGCCGGGGATCACCGTCCCCCTGCTGGTGGTCGAGGGCGGCGAGGACCGCATCCCGGGCGTCACCCCCGCCACCGCCCTGGCCGAGCGCGCCCCGGCCGCCGAACTGCTGCTCGTGCCGCACGGCAACCACCTGCTCGGCACCGCCCTGCCGGACTGGCTCCCGGCCACCGCCGACTGGCTCACGGAGAAGCTGACCGGCTGACCGGCTGACCGGCTCACCGGCTCACCGGCCGACCCGCCGACCGGCTCACCGCGCGACTGACCGGCCGGGCGCCCGGCGGCCGAGCGAGGCGACGGCGAACAGCAGGCCGCCGGCCAGGAAGAACGGCTCGTAGCCGAAGGTCGCGAACCGGGCCATCGCGTCCAACCCGGCCGCCGAGCGACTGCCGACGGCCAGCGCGATCCAGTCCGGCACGGACGGCGCGGCGTGCAGCACCAGCAGCGCGGTGGTGCCCCACAGCGCGACGTCCAACAGCCGGGCCGGCACCCGCGCACCCCACCGCCGCAGCGGCGCCAGCGCCACCGCCGCGGCCACCGCGCACAGCGGGATCGCGAGCACGTCGATCACCAGCAGCGGCGTGCTGCTCCACACCGACCACCCCTCCGGCAGCCCCAGCCGCCCGTCCGCCAGCCAGTACACGTGTACCAGCGCGAAGGCCACCGACCACCCCGCCGCCGCGTACCCGGCGCCCCGCGCCACCCGGTTCCAGCCCGTGTCCCGTGTCGTCCCCATGCCGCCCACCGTCCCGCGCCGGCCCACGCCGCCGGATCGTCCCGGGGGCGGTACCCCCTCCCCCTCCGGGGGGAACCGGGGGCGGCCGGCGTCAGTACGGCAGCAGCCCGTCGGTGACCAGGTCGAAGTCGAAGGGCTCCGGGATGTGCAGCGTCTCGCCGTAGGCGACGTCCTCACGCCGGTGGTACCGGGTGCCGTCCGGCCTGCTGAAGAGGGTGACGGTCTTCTCCCGGGCGTCGATCAGGAGGTACAGCGGGATGGCCATCAGCGGATAGTCACGCAGCTTCCCCACCCAGTCGTTCTCGGGGTTGGAGGGCGAGACCAGCTCGACCGCGATCGCCGCCAGCTCGGCGGGCACCTGGTTGTCGGTGATGGTGTCCCCGGAGAGCTCGACCTTGAAGCCGTCGGGCAGGCTCCTGCGGGCTTCCTCGAGGAGTTCGAAGTGTTCCGGGGCCATGAGCGCGAAGCCTCCTGAGCCGAATGAACCGAATCCACCGGTGCCGGACACCCAGCGTAGTCGGCCGCCGGGCCGGTGGAACGACGAAGCCCCCGTAGCGAATTCGCTACGGGGGCTTCCGGTTGTGGCCAGGGCCGGGGTCGAACCGGCGACCTTCCGCTTTTCAGGCGGACGCTCGTACCAACTGAGCTACCTGGCCGTACTGCACCGTCTCTTGCGAGACGAGCGATCCCGACGGGACTTGAACCCGCGACCTCCACCTTGACAGGGTGGCGAGCTAACCAACTGCTCCACGGGACCTAGAAGTGGCGAACCACTCAGGGTCTTGCGGTCTTGCGCACTGCACTTTACTACGGTACTGCGTGCCCCCAACGGGATTCGAACCCGTGCTACCGCCTTGAAAGGGCGGCGTCCTGGGCCACTAGACGATGAGGGCTTGTGGCCTGTCCCGCTGTTTCCCAGCGTTCGGGGACGTCGAGAAGCATATGGGATGCGGGGCGGATCGCCAAAACGGGTTTCGGCCGGGTGGGGGTGGGGCGGGTCGGAGCGGGGGCCGGAGGTCAGGACCAGCCGAGCTCGTCGAGCTCGTGGTCGTCGAAGCCGAAGTGGTGGGCTACCTCGTGGATGACCGTGGTGCGGACCTCCTCGACCACCTGCTCGCGGGTGTCGCAGTGGCGCAGGGTGGGGCCGCGGTAGATCAGGATGCGGTCGGGCAGGACGCCCGCGTACCACTCGCCGCGCTCGGTGAGCGGGGTGCCCTCGTAGAGGCCGAGGAGTTCGGGGTCGCTCGGGTCGGGTTCGTCCTCGACGAAGACCGCGACGTTGTCCATCATGGCCGCGAGCTGCGGGGGGATCTGGTCGAGGGCGTCGGCGACCAGTGTCTCGAACTCTTCCCGGGTCATCTCCACCGGATCATTGTCCGGTGTCGGATGACGGTGTGCCAGGTGGCGGAGACCGGTGTTTGATGGGGTTATGACGACCTCGGAGGACGCGGTGGACGGCGCCGCGGACGGCCCCGCGGCGGGGGGTCCGGTCCGGACGCCGCCGGCCGCGGCGCCGGCCCGGGGCCGGCCGCCGGTGCTGCGCGGGCAGGGGCCCGCGGTGGCGGTGGTCGCGGCGGGCGGGGCGATCGGGGCGACCGCGCGGTACGCGGCCGGGCTCGGCTGGCAGACCGGGCCGACGGCCTTCCCGTGGACGACGCTGCTGGTCAACGTGGCCGGCTGTGCGGTGATCGGGGTGTTCCTGGTGGTGCTCACCGAGGGGCGCCAGGCGCATCCGCTGGTGCGGCCGTTCTTCGGCACCGGCGTGCTGGGCGGTTTCACCACCTTCTCGACGTACGCGGTGGACGTTCGCCGTCTGCTGGAGAGCGGACGGCCCGGCCCGGCCGTGGCGTACCTCGGGCTGACGCTGCTGGGCGCGCTGCTCGCGGTGTGGGCGGCGGCCGGATTGACCCGGCGTCTGATCCACCGGGCGGGGGGCGCGCGGTGAGCCGGCTGGGCGGGCCGGCGCTGCGGCTGACCGTGCTGATCGGGGAGAGCGACCGGTGGCACCACCGGCCGCTGTACAGCGAGATCGTGCACCGGGCCCGGGCGGCCGGGCTGGCCGGGGCGAGCGTGTTCCGGGGGATCGAGGGGTTCGGGGCCTCGTCGCTGGTGCACACCACGCGGCTGCTGTCGCTGAGCGAGGACCTGCCGGTGGCGGTGGTGATCGTGGACCGGGAGGAGCGGGTGCGGGCGTTCCTGCCGCAGCTGGACGGGATGGTGGCGGAGGGCCTGGTGCTGCTGGACCGCTGCGAGGTCGTGACCTACGCGGGCCGGGAGCAGGAGCAGGAGCAGACGCCGGGCCGGGAGCCGGGCCGGGGGGAGACGGCGGAGTGAACTGGCTGCTGGTGGTGGCGGGCGCGGTGGTCGGCGCGCCGCTGCGGTACCTGGCCGACCGGGCGGTGCAGTCCCGGCACGACTCGGTGTTCCCGTGGGGCACGTTCACGGTGAACGTGGTCGGCTGCCTGGTCCTCGGACTGGTGACCGGTGCGGTGGCGGCGGGCGCGGCCTCCTCGAAGGTCCAGTTGCTGCTGGGGACGGGGCTCTGCGGGGCGCTGACCACCTACTCGACCTTCTCGTACGAGACCCTGCGGCTGGCCGAGACCGGCGCCGGGCGGTACGCGCTGGCCAACGCGGCCGGCAGCGTGCTGGCCGGGCTGGCCGCGGTGTACGCGGGTGCGGAGCTGGCCGCGGCGCTCTGGGGCTGACCGGGCCCGGAGCCCCCGCCGCTCCCGCCACGCCCACGCCCCCGCCGGGCGAGCTTGGGCGCTGCCCGTGTCCCGCCGGGCCGGGCGCGCGTTGGGCACCGAAAGCGGCCGCGCGCGAGTGGGCGGCCCGGGTGGGGCGGTAGAGAGGGACCTCAGTGGCTTCGGTACGGGCGGCACGGACGGTGCGGGCGGTACGGGCGGTGCGGATGCGGCTGGCCGCGGCGCGTACGGCCCCGGGGCGGGCGGCGGCGGTCCCGCCCTCGCGCGCGGTACGGGCGGCGGCGCTGCTGACGGTGGCCGGGCTCGGGCTGACCGGGTGCATGTCGGTCGGTCCGGCGGCGGAGGAGAAGCACGGCGTGGCGCCGGTCGGGCAGGCCGGTCCGGCGGTGCGGCCGGGGGCGACCGGCGGGCCCTCGGCCTCGCCGGGCGCCGGGCACCCGGGCGGGGCCTCGGGGCGCCCGGAGCGGGCGGGGGGCCTCCAGGGCGAAGGCGGGTCGGGCGGGGCCGCCGCGCAGTCCGGCGGGGCGGCCCCGGGGGCGAACGGCGCGGTGGCCGGGCTGGTGCCGGTGCCCGGGTCGGGCGCGCCCGACGGCGGCCCGGGCGGCGGTTCGGCGGGCGGTGCGAACACGAGTCCGGTGCCGCATCCGGGCGCGGGCACGGGCGGGTCCGGTGGCACGACGGCCTCCGGGGGCGCAGGCGGGGCGGGCGGCACCGGGGAGGGCCGCTCCGGCGGCGGTTCGGCCGGGACGCCCTCGGCGACCGCGAGCAGCCGCCCGTCGAGCACCCCCGCGCCCGAGCACAGCTCGCCGGCCGCGACCGTCCCGCCGGCCCCGGACCCGACCGCCGGCAGCTCCGGTTCCTCGGCCCCGACTCCTCGTGCGGCCGGGCAATAACGGATTGAGCAGGGCATTTGCCTCCGATCCTCAGGTTCGTCTATGGTGGTAGATCGTTCGTTTGATCCATTTGACTGGCGCCCTAATCCCAACTGGCGCCCTTGGCGCGTTCCGGCGATCCGTGGCTGACCGCATAGAGGCGGTTGTGAAACAGAACCCCGGACTTTGGCGCGTGCCACTTCCGGAAGGTTTTGCATGTCTCTCGTTGACGACGCCCGCTTCGCCATGCCCGCGAACGAGGCCGCCGCCGATGTCACCGACTCCGACGACACCAACGACACCGCCGTGGACGAGGTGATCGCCGAGGCCGTGGAGGCCACCGAGGAGGCGGCCGCCGAGCCCACCATCACGTTCGGCGACCTGGGCCTGCACGACGACGTCGTGCGCGCCCTCGCCAAGCGCGGCGTCACCACCCCGTTCCCGATCCAGGCCGCGACCATCCCGGACGCCCTGGCCGGCAAGGACGTGCTGGGCCGTGGCCGCACCGGCTCCGGCAAGACCCTCAGCTTCGGCCTGCCGCTGCTGACCCGCCTCGCCGACGGCGAGCGCACCAAGCCCAAGCACCCGCGCGGCCTGATCCTGGTCCCGACCCGTGAGCTGGCCATGCAGGTGGCCGACGCCCTGGAGCCGTTCGGCTCGGTGCTCGGCCTGCGCCTCAAGGTGGTCTGCGGCGGCACCTCGATGTCGAACCAGATCTACGCGCTGGAGCGCGGCGTCGACATCCTGGTCGCCACCCCCGGCCGTCTGCGCGACCTGCTCAACCGCGGCTCCGCCAAGCTGGCCGACGTCCAGACCGTCGTGCTCGACGAGGCCGACCAGATGGCCGACATGGGCTTCCTGCCCGAGGTCACCGAGATCCTCGACCAGGTGCCGGCCGGCGGCCAGCGACTGCTGTTCTCCGCCACCCTGGAGAACGAGATCGACACGCTGGTCAAGCGCTACCTGAAGAACCCGGTCACCCACGAGGTCGACCCGTCGGCCGGCGCGGTCACCACCATGACCCACCACATCCTCGTGGTGAAGCCCAAGGACAAGGCGCCGATCACCAACGCGATCGCCGCCCGCAAGGGCCGCACGATCATCTTCGTCCGCACCCAGATGGGCGCCGACCGCGTCGCCGAGCAGCTGATCGAGGCCGGCGTGAAGGCCGACGCGCTGCACGGCGGAATGACCCAGGGCGCCCGTACCCGCGTCCTCGGCGACTTCAAGGACGGCTACACCAACGTCGTCGTCGCCACCGACGTCGCCGCCCGCGGCATCCACGTCGACGGCATCGACCTGGTCCTGAACGTGGACCCGGCCGGCGACCACAAGGACTACCTGCACCGCTCCGGCCGCACCGCGCGGGCCGGCCGCTCCGGCGCCGTCGTCACCCTGGTGCTGCCGCACCAGCGCCGTGGCGTCTTCCGCCTGATGGAGGACGCGGGCGTCGACGCCTCGCGCCACATCCTGGACCACGCCTTCGACGCCGAGGTCGCCAAGATCACCGGCGCCCGTTCGCTGACCGAGGTCCAGGCGGAGAGCGCCGCCAACATCGCCGGTGCCGCCGAGCGCGAGCTCGCCGACATGACCCGCCAGCTGGAGCGCGCGCAGCGCCGCGCCGCCGAGCTGCGCGAGGAGGCCGACCGCCTGGCCGCCCGTGCGGCGCGCGAGCGGGCCGAGCTGGGCATCGAGGACGAGGAGCCGGCCGCCGAGGCCGGGTCCGACGAGTCGGCCGCGACCGAGGCCGCTCCGGCCGTCGCCGAGGCCGCCGCGCCGCAGACCGAGGAGCGCGCCCCGTCCTACCGCGAGGCCCGCAGCGAGCGTCCGGCCTTCGGCCGTGACCGTGACCGCGACCGTGGCGGCGACCGGGACGACCGCCGTTCGGGCGGCTTCAACCGCGACCGCGACGACCGTCGTTCGGGTGGCTTCGGTGGCGGCCGTGACCGGGACGACCGTCGCTCGGGCGGCTTCGACCGTGACCGCGGCGGCGACCGCGGTGGCTTCAACCGTGACCGCGACGACCGTCGTTCGGGTGGCTTCGGTGGCGGCCGTGACCGCGACGACCGTCGCTCGGGCGGCTTCGGCGGCGACCGCGGCGGCTTCAACCGCGACCGTGCCGGCTTCGGTGGCGGCCGTGACCGCGACGACCGTCGCTCGGGCGGCTTCGACCGTGACCGCGGCGGCGACCGCGGTGGCTTCAACCGCGACCGCGACGACCGCGGCGGCCGCTCCTTCGGCGACCGTCCGGCCCGCTCCTTCGGTGACCGCCCGTCCTTCGGCCGGGACCGCGACGAGCGCGGCGGCAGCAGCCGTCCGTTCTCGCGCCGCGACGACCACCGCTCCGGCGGCCGTCCGCAGTCCGACCGCGGTGGCTTCAACCGTGACCGCGGCGGCTTCGGTGGCGGCCGTGACCGCGACGACCGCGGCGGCCGCTCCTTCGGCGGCGACGACCGCAAGCCGCGCTGGAAGAACTGACGCCGCACCGGCGGTAGTCGACCGCCGGCCGCGCTGAACGCACGAAGGGCCCGCTCCGTCCCCGGAGCGGGCCCTTCGCGTTCCCCCGAACACCTCGCGTGCCCCCCGAGGCGTTGTTCTGGGAGTGAGAATAACCTGTGGCGCCCGTGTGCGGTAGTCCCGTAGCGTCGCCGTCATGAGCAGCAGACTGCACGACGTGGCACGGGTGAACGAGGAGATCGCCGCGCGGGGGAGCTACCGGACGGCCGGGGGCGAACTCGTGCGGGTGGGCGAGGAGTTGGCGGCGGCGAAGGCCGGCACGGTGTCGTACGCGCCGGACGGCCTGGCCGCGCTGCTGGCCGCCGGCGACCGCGGGCCGGGCCCGGCGGAGGGGCGGGTCGAGGTGACGGCCGAGGGCAGCGTCCAGGCCGCCCGCCGACTGGTCGAGGCCGGGGCCGGGCCGGTCGGGGTGCTGAACTTCGCCTCCGCGCGCAACCCCGGCGGCGGCTACCTGCGCGGCGCCCGCGCCCAGGAGGAGGACCTCTGCCGCAGCGCGCTGCTGTACAGCTGCCTGCTGGAGGCGCCGGACTACTACGAGGCGCACCGGGCCTGCGCCGACCTCCGGTACAGCCACCGGGTGATCGTCTCGCCCGCGGTGCCGGTGATCCGGGACGGGCGCGGCGAGCTGCTGGCCCAGCCGTACCCGGTCACCTTCCTGACCTCGCCCGCGCCCAACGCCGGTCAGCTGGAGCGGCGTTCGGCCGGGACGGACGTCCGGGGCGTGCTCGCCGAGCGGGCCGTACGGGTGCTCGCGGCGGCGGCCCGGCACGAGGTGCGCACGCTGGTGCTCGGCGCCTGGGGCTGCGGGGTGTTCCGCAACGACCCCGCGCAGGTCGCCGAGGCCTTCGAGGGGGCGCTGGCCCGGTACGGGGCGGCCTTCGACGCGGTGGTCTTCGCGGTCTGGGACCGCTCGCCGGTCTCGGCGAACCGGGCCGCCTTCGAGGCCCGGTTCGGCGCGAGGTGACCGTCCGGTAGCGGGCCGCCCCCCGCAGCGGCGGGCTACCTCCGGCGGGCGGAGAGCGCCGTCGCGGCCGTGGAGGCCGCCGCGACCACGGCGGTCACGGCGAAGACGGACGGCCAGGCGCCGATCCGCTTCGCCAGCGGGTGCGAGCCGCCGAAGGCCGCCACGTACAGGCCGGTCAGCGCGGCCGCGGTGCCCGTGCCCGAGCTGCGGCGCCACTGCGCGGCCGCCCCGGCGCCGGCCACCGCCAGCACCGCGCCGCCCAGTTCGCGCCGGCCGCTCCAGCGGGCGGCGCCGTAACCGCCGACCAGACCGCTCGCCGCGGTCAGCGCGGCGGGCGCGGCGGCCGCGAGCACGTTGGGGACCTTCGCCATCGTCGACTCCACTCGTAGGCGCGTTGGGCCGTGTCGTTCTCCGACCCTAACCCGCTGAACGGGCGGAGCCCCCGGGGCCTCCCGGCGGACGCCTCCGGGCAGTGCGCGACTGCCGCCGGGCCTCCTACCGGAACGCCTCGGCGGGCGTCTGCCCCGGCACCGTGGAGGCCAGCAGCCGCGCCGCCTCCGCCGGGTCGAGCACCCGCTCCAGCCGCAGGTCGCCCGGGACCTCCTGGATGAACCGCCCGGCCGACCAGCTCCGCTCGTACGGCAGCGGCTCCAGGACCAGGGTGCGCACGCCGTCCACCACCGGGATGTCGCTGGGCGTCCCCTCGTTCCAGATCCAGGAGCCGTCCGGCGCGACGAGGTTGAAGGCGCCGGTGGCGATCACCCGGCGGCCGTCCAGGTAGGCCGTCCGGGCCAGCGCCACCACCTCGCGGTCCTGCGGGGTGCCGGGCAGGTGGCCGCCGCCGATCAGCACGTCGGCGAGCAGGGTGTGCAGCTGGAAGGTGTCGCTCAGGCCGCTCATCCGCAGCAGGTAGCCGGTGCCGGTGGGGCGGTCGAGCACCAGCAGCGGCTCGTCGTCCAGCATCAGCGCCAGGTGGACCAGGCCCTTGAAGTCGTGCTGCTCGCCCTGGTAGCGGTCGAACAGCTCCAGGACCACCTCGGTCACGCCCGAGGCGCGGGCCTCGGTCCGGACCTCCGCGTGGGTGTACACCGCCCAGGCGGCCTGCTGCCACAGGTGCAGCGTCCACCAGGCGACCACGGCCAGGTGGGCGTGCCAGTCGTCCAGGTGCGCCGGGTCGGCGATCCGCTCGTGCGCCTCGGCCGGATCGTCCTCCTCCGCGCTGGGCAGCGGCCCGCCGCCGGTGGCGACCCAGCGCCGCACCAGCAGCTGGGCTCCGGTCAGCGCCCCGCGCAGGCCGGCCAGCACCGGGCCGGAGCAGGCGACCGGGTCGGCGCCGTGCTCCACGCAGGCACCCACCACCATGGCCAGGTGGGCGCGGGGGAACGGCGGGGCGTCCGGCAGCAGCGCCGCCAGCCGGGGGCCGGCGGCCGCCCGCTCGGCCGGGTCGGCCGCGCCGAACAGCCCGCCGACCAGCCCGAGGGCGGGCCCGAACCGCTCCTCGTCCCCGGCCGCGACCACGGCCTCCAGGGCGGTCACGGCTTCGGTGAAGGCGGGCTGTTGACGGTGCGGCGGTATCTGCTCGGTGGACATTCGCCGCAGCATAGGGGGCCGGGCCGGTCCGGCGGAAACTCCTCAGCGCCCGGCCCGCCCCGGTCGGGTCCGGGGCCTGTCGGTGCCCGGTGGCAGACTTCGGCCGTGACTGACTCCGCGATCACCGACGGCAGCTACCTCGTCCGCAACGTCGGGAGCGGCCTGCTGCTGCGGGTCGCCGACGCCTCCCGGCGCCTCGGCGCCCGGATCGTCCTCGGCGCGGACGACGGCGGTGACGCCCAGCTCTGGCGCCTCACCGCCGTCCACCCGGGCGGCGCGCTGTTCCACATCGAGAACGTCGGCAGCGGCAGGCGCCTGGACGTCACCGGCGCCTCGACGGAGGACGGCGCCCGGATCCAGCAGTGGTCCGCCAACGCCTTCGGCGCCCAGGAGTGGCTGCTGGAGGCCCACACCGACGCCCCGGGCACCTACACGGTCACCAGCTTCGTCAGCGGCAAGCCCCTGACGGCGGGCGACACCCCGGAGGCCGACGTCCACCAGCGCGAGGACGCCGACGTCCCGGCCCAGTGGTGGCGCTTCGAGCGCCGGGAGGGCTGAGGCCCGGTCGGGCGCCGGACGGGCTGAGGCCCGGTCAGGCCGAGAGGTTGGCGTGCAGGGCGTCGAGTTCGGCGTCCGTCACGCCGTGGTGGCGGAGGTAGCCGGAGACGGTGCCGTGGCGGTCGTGGATCCAGGCCAGGGAGGAGGCGAGGAGTTCGGCGCCGACCGGGCGGGAGACGCGTTCGGCGCCGGTCTCGTCGGTGTACGGGACGGGGCCCCTGTCGAGGCCGAGCCCGATGTTGGAGAGCAGGAAGTCCGCGGTGATCTCGGCCTCCGAGGCGCCCAGCAGGGACTGGACGACGGCGATGGTGAGCCCGGTGCGGTCCTTGCCGACGGCGCAGTGGACGACGGCGGCCAGCGAGTCCGGGGCGGCGAGCCGGCGCACCACGGCGGCGAGCGAGGGGCCCGCCGTCTCCGCCATGAAGGGGTAGAGGGCGGCCTGGTCCTCGGGCCAGGGCCGCCCGGCGTCCTGGCGGTCGGCGGGCAGGGTCGGCAGGCTGAACGCCTCGTGGTCGAGGCCGTGCCGCCGGTCCGGCCAGACCTCCAGCTCGACCGCGCTGCGCAGGTCGAAGACCGTCCGCAGGCCGAGCGCCCTGAGCCGCCGGGCGCCGTCCTCGGTGAGGGCGTGGAAGGACCCGGAGCGGTACAGCACGCCCCGGCGGAGGGCGCCGATCCCGCCCGCGTCGCGGAAGTTGCGCACACCGGGGATGTCGATGAAGACGTCGGTCATGGCACCACCGTACGGGCGGGCGCGGGCGGGCGGAAGGAAACCGCAGGGGGCCGCCCGGTGGCGGGACGACGTCGGCCGGAACCGGCCGCCGCCGGTGTCCGACCGGCCGCTCATCGCCCGCCGGAGACCTCCAGGAACGCCCCCGTGGTGTACGAGGCGGCCGGGGAGAGCAGGAAGAGGATCGCCTCGGCGACCTCCTCCGGACGCCCGCCGCGCCGCATCGGCAGACCGGGCGCGACCCGGTCGACCCGGCCGGGCTCGCCGCCGAGCGCGTGGATCCCGGTGTGGATCAGCCCCGGCCGCACCGCGTTGACCCGGACGCCCTCGGCGGCGACCTCCAGGGCGAGGCCGCGGGTCATCGAGTCCACCGCGCCCTTGGCGGCCGCGTAGTCGACGTACTCGTTCGGCGAGCCGATCCGGGAGGCGGCCGAGCCGACGTTGACGATGGCGCCGCCGCGCCCGCCGTACCGGGTGGACATCCGGCGGACGGCCTGGGCCGCGCACAGGAACGGGCCGGTGATGTTGGCGGCCCAGATCCGGTTCAGCCGGTCCTCGTCGATCTCCTCCAGCCGGCACTGCTTCTCCAGCGTGCCGGCGTTGTTCACCAGCCCGGTGAGCGGGCCGAGTTCGTCGTCCACGGTGGTGAACAGCCGCTCCACCTCGGCGCTGCGGGAGACGTCGGCGCGGACCGCCAGGGCGGTGCCGCCCTCGGCCCGGATCGCGTCCACCACGGCGGCCGCCGCGGCCTCGTCCGTACGGTAGTTGACGCAGACCCGGTGGCCGCGGCGGGCGGCCAGCAGGGCCGTGGCGGCACCGATTCCGCGGCTCGCGCCGGTGACGATCAGGACCTCGTCGGTCGGGGTGGTCGGCATGGCCCGTACGCTACCCGGCGGCCCGGCCGGGGGCACCCGCGGCGGCCTCCCGCAGGGCCGCGATCTTCGGGGCCCGGCTCCTCGGCGAGTCCAGGCCGAAGCCGCGGGCGTCGCCCAGTTCGTCCCGGACGAAGGCCTCGGTGCGGGCCGCCGCCCGCCGCAGGGCGTCGTCGGGCGGGACGAAGGGCAGCAGGACGAGCTCGGCGCGCTGGGTGTCGTACTCCCAGAGGCCGACGATCCGGCCGCGGTCGAGCACCACGTGGGTCTGCGGGTCCGCCTCGGTGCCGAAGGCGCGCCCGGCCCGGCCGGCCGGCAGCGGTCGGGCCGCGTCGGCGGGGTCGAGCAGCCGGGGCAGGTCGCGGTGCAGCAGGTGGATGCCGTCGATGCCGGCCAGCAGGGTGTAGTGCGGCTCGTCCGGCACCTCGAACCCGGCGTACTCCTCGGCGAGTGCGGGCGGCACCAGCAGCTCCGAGCCGGGCCGGAGCGGCACCAGGCCGGCCTCGGCGACGGCCCGGCGGGCGGTGGCGGCGGTGAAACCGGAGAACCAGCGGAAGTGCCGGAGGGTGGCCGGGCCGGCCCAGGAGAAGTAGCGGCGGGCGAGGTCGACGGCGTCCCCGGCGACCGGCTGGTCCCAGCCGACGTAGCCGTAACGCTGCTGGTCCAGACGGCCGTTGACGGGCACCCGGCGGATCCGGCCGCGGGACTGCAGCAGCCCGAGGGCGAGCGGCAGGGTGGTGGTGAGGCCGCGCCTGCGCCCCGGTTCGCCGAGCGGCCGGACGGCGTCGCCGACCGCCTCCCGGATCGCGGCCGGGTCCAGCGGGCGGTCCTCGGACAGCACCCGCTCGACGGCCAGGCAGAGCTGCTCCACCTCGTCCCGGCCGACCCCCAGGTGCTTCTGCGCGGCGGCCAGCTCACCGGCCGGCGCGGCCGCCCCGGCGGCCAGGCCGAGCGCGAAGTCGGCGGCCGGCAGCACGTACGTGCAGCCGCGCGCCGAGGGCAGCTCGTGCACCTCCAGCCGGGCCGCCGCCGCGTCCACCGCCGCCCGGCCGAGGCCGGCCCGGGCGAACAGGCCCAGGTACGGCGCCGCGCCGCCCACCGAGCGGGCCCAGCCGGTGGCGGCCAGCACCTCGGCGGCGGAGGCGCCGGTGCGCGGGCGGTCCAGCCACTGGCGGTGCGACCACCAAGCGCGCAGCTTCGCGGCCTCGGCGGCCTCCGGGGGGTCGTCGGGGTGAGGGTGCTGCTCCATGGGGCCCAGTATCGGCGGCCGGGCGGGCCCCGGACCGGAATTCGCTCGCCCGGCGCGGCCCGCTCCGGCGAGGATGCCCGGACGAGGACGCGGTGTCCGCCCGTCCGTCCGAGAGGAGACCGCCGATGTCCGCCGTCCCCGCTGTTCCCGGTCTGCCCGGCGCGCCCGGTACGGTCCTGCTCTCGGGCATCGTCGGCTCCACCGCGTACGGCTTCGCCCACGCCGGCTCCGACGTCGACCGGCTGGGCCTGTTCGCCACCCCCACCGAGGAGTTGCACGGCCTGCGCCGCCCCGCCGAGTCCCACGTCGGCACCGCGCCCGACGTCACCCTGCACGAGGCCGCCAAGTGGTGCCGGCTGGCGCTGAGCTGCAACCCGACCGCCTCCGAGCTGGTCTGGCTGCCGGACGGGCTGTACGAGGTCCGCACCCCGCTCGGCGACGAACTGGTCGGCCTGCGTTCGGCGTTCCTCAGCGCGCCGGCCGTGCGCAACGCCTACCTCGGCTACGCCGACCAGCAGTTCCGCAAGCTGCTGACCCGGGACACCACCGACCCGGCCACCCGCCGTCGGGCCGCCAAGCACGCCCGGCACCTGGTCCGGCTGGTCGAGCAGGCCGTCCGCCTGCACGGGACCGGCCACAACCTGATCCGGCTGCCCGACCCCGAACGCATCCGCGAACTCGGCGAACGCATCGCCGACCGCCCCACCCTCGCGGAGGGCCTGCTCGCCGACGCCGCCGAGCGCCTCGCCGGCCCCGGCGTGCTGCCCGCCGCCCCCGACCCGCGCCCCGTCGAGGCCTGGCTCCGCCGGGTCCGCGCCGCCCACTACACCCCGCCCCAAGTCCCGCTCCACCACCCCGGCACGCCCGTGCAATCCACTGGCGGAGCCCTGGGCCCCACCGGGTAGGATCGCCGTGGTCCTTCCACCCGGCATCCCGGGCGCGCGGGGGCCGCGGGCCACTAGCTCAATTGGCAGAGCTGCGGACTTTTAATCCGTAGGTTCAGGGTTCGAGCCCCTGGTGGCCCACCAACGAGAGAGCCGGGTCAGACACCAACTGACCTGGCTGTTTTTACATTTGATGCTTCCTCGCGCCCCGCGTCGGCGCCCCATTCGGCCTTCAATTTGCCCGCTTTGTCCTCGTGCGGGGATGGAGCGGGGATAGCGCCCCCAGAGCGCCCCCGACTGGCCCCTCTCCACCCACGTCCGGGGCAATCCAGCAAGATCCACGTCCGGGCCGACTCCTCTACCCCTCGTGTGTATCTGCGGTGGGGACGGCCGGACGCACTCCCTGCCCGTCGTGAACCAGCCAGGCGACCTGCTTGTCCTCTCCCCATCGGCAGTAGGCGATCCAGGGCATCGTCGGCGCCGGCCTACGGACGGCCGTCACCAGCCCGGACCGCCACGCACCGGCGACCCTGATCCACGCCAACTGCCAACGCTCCTGGTCGCTCTGGTCCGCACCTGGGGGCGGTGCGAGTTCGCGCGGCACGGCTACGGCATCGCGCCACTGGCCGAAAGACGGTGCGCCCGGCGGCGCCGCTTCGCCGGGATCGGGCAGCGGCCGGATGGTCGCGTCGGAGAAAACGAACCACCCCCACCCGTCGTCGGGATTGGAGCTCCACATCACGTGGACGACCCACAGCGGACTGCCTGGCGGTCGCCGCCAGACGGTCAGCATGGCCGGCTGCCAGCGTCCCTGCCGACGGATCTCGACCAGCCGCCACTGCCTGCGGTCGCGGCTGAACCCCGGCAAAGTCATCAGAGCCTCGGGCGCGACCTCGGCGTCGGTCTGCTGCGCCTCCGGATCGGTTGGGGCTGAGGGGTTGGGGGACGTCATGGCTCCATTATTCGATTGCACGTTCGAGTGGCCAAGCGTCAAGGGCTAGGGTTGCGGTAGATCCATAACGATTCGATCGCGGTGGTGGAGGGCTTGCGGAGCGTGATTCGACATATACGCAGGTCAAAGTGCTTTCGCTGACGCTCGATTCCCTGGCGGTTGGGTGAAAGCATGATGGATTAGCGTCATGCTCCTATGGCACAGTGGTCACGTTGTCGAGAGGGGGAGTGGATGAACAAGCGCCCAGAGCCTGGCGTCACGGTGGACTCGCGCCGAGACCTGCACGATGCCTTCGGGGGTAACCGCCAAGCCGCCATCTCCATCGCGGGGCAGGCAGGCATGATCCACCTGTTCGCCGACCCCAGCGCGGTCGACAAGTACGGCCTGTCTGAGGGGTGGGGCAACGACGGCTGCTTCCACCTCACTGGCGCTGGGCTTCGCGGCGACCAGAAGATGACCCAGAGTAACCGTGCACTGCTGACGCACAAGGAGGCCGGCCGCGACCTCTACCTGTGGGCGAAGGACCGCGGGGCCTGGACCTGTCTGGGCCAGTTCGAGCTGGACGAGGCCACGCCGTCGTATCTCGCGGATGCCCCCGACGTAGACGGCGCGATGCGCCAAGTGATCGTCTTCCGTCTTCGCCCGGTTGCTGCACTCACCACCCAGGGGCCCAAGCTAGCGGTAACGCCGTCCTCCGAGGTGGTGGTTCGCGCGGTCGACCTTGAGGCGGTGAACTACCGGCACATCGTCGGCGATTCGTTGCTGAGGTCGGAAGTTGAGCTGGTCTCTCTCTATGCCCATCACCTGGCCGCACTTGGCCACAAAGTGGAGCAGCTCAGGATCGTTCCTCCAGGGGAGCGGCAGCTTATGGTCGTCGATCTCTATGACGAGACCGCCAACGTGATCATCGAGTGCAAGATCAACACCACGAGGGGCGCGCTCCGCAACGCGATCGGAGCGCTCACCGACTACCGTCGATTCATCTCCCCGACTCCCCGGCTTGCCGTCCTTGTTCCCGAGAAGCCTCGCCCGGACCTGATCGAGCTTTGCAGCTCGCTCATGATCGAAGTGATCTGGCTCAACGGCGATCAGCGCACCTTCACATCAAGCTTCGACTGAGGTCGGGGCACTGGCCACGCCCGGCCAAGCCCCGACCCCGTCGAGAACGTCGCACGCAGAGTTCTTCAGGCGCTGCGGGTGACGGAACACCTGCCCACTCACGAACAGGAGCCCTTCCAGTATGTCTGAACCCTTGGAGGAGCGGGACACGCCCGTTCGCATCGAGCCGCCCGAGCCGCCCGACAACGTGGTCCGTGCTTGTGTCTACGGCGCCGCCCTGGCGGCCGGCGTACTCCTGGTGATCGCGGGCCACACTACGCCCGTCGAGGCCAGCGGGTACGTGACGCCGCTTCTCGTCGTCTTCGAACGCCGGCGCATGTGAATCGAAGGCCGGGGCACCCGCAGCAGGGTGCCCCGGCTCCCGCGGTCATAGGACACGGCGGCTGCGGGGACGGACCGGCCAGCCGGGTCTCAACGATCAAGTAGTTCCCCAGGGCAGACGTCACGCAATTCCCCAACCTCTCGGTGCGCCAGCTTCGTATCCTGGTGTCATCGTCCGTCGAGGAGGCAGCCGTGATCGCAACACCGGAACGTGTCCGTGGCCGTGAGCTTGCGCCCGACCGGTTGATCTGGCACAAGCCGGCCGGGCCTGTGGTTGAGGACTTCCAAGCAATCGCCTGTAGCGACGAGGAGGGCCTGGTAATGCCCTGGGGTCAGCGTGATGTGCCGCTCGACCTGGACGTGCCGGGCGAGACGTGGTGCGCGGCCTGCCTCGGGATGGCCCAAGCGGGCGAGTAGTCAGGTGAGCGTGTTGTGGCCCAGCAGCTACTTGAGCCTCTCACCCTTCGGGCGCCCCTGTCCCATTTCGTGACCACGAAGCCGCAGAAGTTGGGGAAATCGCTGACCGTTCACACCGGGCTATGGTGGCCGCTGCTGCCACGGAGGTCGACCGGTGGAACTCGGCCGTCATGCCTCGCGCAGGCCGAGCTCCACAGCCGCGAGGACAGTGTTCGCCTGGTGGGCCGCCTGGTGGGCCACCGGGATCCACACGGGCCGGAAACGCTGCTCGTAATCGCCGGTCCACTCCCGCAGCAGGGCATCGAATCGTCCGGCGACCAACGCGGTGCGCGGGTTGTCCGGGCCGAGGGCACGATGCAGCAATGCGGCGGTGCGTACGGGTAGGCGATGGGCCCAGAGTTCAATGCCTTCGAGGCGGGCAGAGGTCATGAGACCGGACTTGAGAAGGCGTTGGCCGCCTGTCTGCGGGTCCCACTGGTCGGCGAGCTGGCGCAGGGCGGTCAGGGGGGTCTGGGCGGCGCGCAGCAAGGGGCTGTCGGTGAGGTGGGGTTTGGCGGTGTGGAGGAGTTCGGTGATCTGGCGGCCGCGGTCGCGGAGCCGGTCGGCGCAGGCGGTGAGATGGGTGCGGGCGTCGGGGACTGTGCGGGTGGAGTCCGGGTGGCTGGCCCAGACGGGGACCTCGATGATGAGGGTGTCGCCGCCGTGGCGCTGCGGGGTGAACCAGGGGGTGGCGCGGACGCCCGTCTCAGTTGCGTCCGATGCGCCGGGAGTGGCCAGCATGCCGGTGGTGCTTTCCTGGCGGTCGATGTCGTCGGGGTCCATGACGAACACGCCCGGGCCGGGTTCCGGAAGCCAGAAGGTGTCGAAGCTGCCGGAGTCGAGGGGGATGCCGAGGTTGTCGGCAGACTTGGCGAAGGGGTCGGCGAGGCCGGGTAGGTCGCGGGTGGCCTGGATGAAGGTGCCGCCGACGTCGGTGGAGTGGAGGGTGAACTGTAGGCGTGGGCGCAGTTCGCCAATCAGGTTCAGGAGGATGCGGCTCTCGGGCAGGTCGATGCCGACGGCCGGGGCCCATTCGGGCTGTTCCTCGGCGGCGGGGCGGAAGAACGTCGCGAAGTACTCGGGCAGGGTCCGGGCGTGGCGGCTGTCCTCGGCGACGTGTGCGCCGTCGGGGTCGAGGCAGAGCAGAAAGTTCCAGGTGACCATCGACTGGAGGGCCGGCTGGGCGAGGGCTCGGTGGGCCAGTTCGAGGACGCTCGCGCGGGCGGAGAACTCGTCGGCGTGGGCGCCGGCGACGACCAGCACCTGGTCATCACCGTGGCCGATGCTCAGGAGCAGCAGCGGGCGGTCGGCACGGGAAGTGCCGAGGGTGCGCACGCGGCACAAACCGGGATGGCGGGCGGCGAGGCGATGCGCGGCGTCAGCGAGTTCGTCCAGCGCGGGGTAGCGGTCGTTGAGTACCGCGGTGCCCGCAGTAGTCGACGTGTCGGTGAACATGGTGGTCCTCCCCGGTGTGCGCCTGTCCTGGTCTTGTCCATGCGAAGGGGCGGCCGTCGGCGTGTGCCGATGGCCGCCCCGGGGCGCGGGCCGGGCGTGCTAGCTACGCCCGGCCCGGCCGGTCGGTCAGCCCCCGCTGGGGCCGCTGACCGCGGTGGTCTTCTTCTTCTCGAGCGGCTTGATCGTGATCTGGTTCATGCCGTCCCCCAATCTCGGTTGAGAAAGATCAGCCGTAGGCGCACGGTTGACTGTACGTCAGTAGGCCATGTTGGTTGTTTTGCGTCAAGCGGTTTCAGGGGGAGGAGCGGTTGTTCATGTTGGTGCGTCCGCGGGTCAAACCTGAGCATTCCGGCTACCGGGCCAAGGACGGGACGGTGCGTCTGGGTAGCGTCGTCTACGGCATCGGGGTGGAGATCGAGGACCCCGACGGGTGGGTCTGGACGCTGGTGGATGCCATGGACGGCACTCGGACGGTCCCCGAACTCGCGGAGCTGGTCTGCGGCGCCCACCCGCAGGTCAGCGTGGCCGACGCTGCCGGAGCGGTCGCGGCGCTGTACGAGGCTGGCCACCTGGAGGACGCCGACGCTCCCGCGCCTGACCTCACGGCGCGCGAGCAGGAGCGGTACAGCCGCGGCGTGCCGCTGCTGCGCTGGCTGGACCGCACGCCAAGGCGCAGCGCCTGGCAGATGCAGGAGGATCTGCGTCGATCCCGGGTTCTGCTGGTGGGGCTAGGCGGGACCGGCGGCTACGCGGCACAGGCCCTGGTCGCCTCCGGGGTCGGGCATCTGCGCTGCGTCGACCCCGACACCGTCGGCCTGTCGAACCTGAACCGGCAGCCGTTGTACAGGGAAAGGGACATCGGCCGATCCAAGGCCGAGGCGGCCGAGGAGGATCTGCGAGCGCTGAACTCCGACGTCGAGGTCACCTGCGAGCGCCGCCTGGTGGAAGGGCCCGGTGACGTCGCGGACCTGCTCGGCTCCGGCGCCGAGCCGTACGACCTGCTGCTGATGTGCGCCGACGAGCCGCCCGAGGTTCGGCGGTGGACTAACCAGGCCTGCCTGGAGTCGGGCACGCGATGGGTCGACGGTGGCTACCGCGGCCCGGTGACCACCGCGGGGGTATACGTGCCCGGGACCGGGGGCTGCTGGGAGTGCGTGCGCACCAGCGAGATCAACCGCCGCGACCTCGGGCTCGCCCCCGGCCAGGACCCCGCCGTCGCCTCACCGCGCAGGCCCTGGAACCCGGTGACGGCCGTCACCGCCGGCATGTCCGGCCTGCTGGTCGCCCACGCCGCGATCACCCTGCTCACCGGAGCACCGCCGCTCGAACCCGGTGTCATGTTCGGGATCAACCTCGGCGCCCTGGACGACCCGGTCCTGCTTCGCTCCCCGCGCCAGCCCGACTGCCCGGCCTGCGGCACCGGCGCGGGCCCAGCGGTCGACGCTGGCGCCATCGCCAGGCAGCGGCCGGACGACCGGACGACCGGATGAGCGCCTCACCAGCGCTCCCGGTGATCACCGGTACCAGCCGTGTGATCTTGCATCAGCTGCGTACACGTCCCACGGGCGACTCGGTGATCGTCGGACGCCTCGAGACCGGCGAGGTCGTTGAACTGCCCCCCTCCGGAGCGAGGGTCATTGAGCACCTCGGCCGGGGCCTCACCGTGGCGGAGACGGCCAGGCTCATCGCTGCCGAGACGGGCGAGGACGTCGACGTCGCCTCCTTCGTCACGGCCTTGACCCAGTTCGGCTTCGTCGCCCGAGTCGACGGCAGCGAGGTGCCGGGGCCCATCCCCCGACGTCCGGCGCTGCCCTGGATCACCCCGCGCCGCGCCGCGTGGTCGCTCAACCCGCTCCTGCCCTGGGCCGTCGCCGCCCTCGCCGGGACCGCGGCCGTCACGATGACCGTCGACCCTTCGCTGGCGCCCGGCTATCAGAGCCTCTTCTGGAGTCCGTACGGCAGCCTCGTGCTGCTCGCAGTCTTCGGCGTCGGCTGGCCCCTGGTCTTCCTACACGAACTCGCCCACCTCGTCACTGCCCGCGCCACTGGCGTTCCCGCTTACCTCGAGCTCGGCACCCGCTTGCAGTTCCTCGTCGCCCAGACCGATATGAGCGGTATCGAACTCGCCCCACGCCGCCACCGCCTCACCGCCTACCTGTCCGGCATGGCCGTCAACCTCATCGCCGCCTGCCTCGCCATTCTCACCGCCGCCACCTTCGAACAAGCCTCTCCCTGGCGCCTGGCACTTCAAGCCCTGGCGCTTCTCGCGCTGCTCCCGCTCGCCTGGCAGTTCCTGATCAACATGCGCACCGACCTCTACTACGTCCTCCAGGACCTCACCGGCTCCGCGGACCTGTATGCCGACGGCCTCTCCTACACCCGACACCTCACCCACCGGGTGCTGCACCCGCGCCAGGACCCACCGCCCACCGACCCCACCCTGGACCTGCCGCCAGGCCAACGCCGCGCCGCCCGCCTCTACAGCGCCGTCCTTATGACGGGAACGACCCTGTGCCTGGCCGCACTGATCTTCATCACCGCACCCGCCGACCTGACCCTGCTGATCCATGCCGTCCGGCAACTCGGCCCCGATCACGGCACCCTCGAACGTCTGGACGGCGCGACCGTGGTTCTCCTGCTGGGCGGCTCGCAGGCACTGTGGGCCCGGACCAAGTGGCGGCAGTGGCGCCGCAGGACTACGAGAACTTGAGGCAGAACGAGCCTGCGCTCCCCAGAGGCGGTTGGTGAACACCTTGAAGCCGCAGCCCGGACCTCAACTGGTTAACGCCACCGTGGCAGCAGCCAGGGCGTTTCTCAGGCCGTTGGTGGTGCCCGGGTGGTCAGTGCGGGGGGTGCGGTGCGCCAGAGAGTCGGCGACGACCAGAGCCACCGCAGCAGCGACGCCCCGGTGCTCGGCCACCGCCAGGACGCCGGCGGCTTCCATGTCGGCCGTCAGCACCCCTTGGGAGGCGTAGGCGCGGACTTCTTCGGCGGTCTCCCGGTAGAGGGCGTCGGTCGTCCACGTCGGACCGGACTGCACCGGGGATCTCGTGTCGGCGAGGTTCGACAGGAGAGTACCGGCGAGGTGGGGCGACGCTGCGACGGTGCGGCTTGGAGGCAGGTAGTGGTGTGACGTGCCTTCGTCGCGGTACGCCTGCTGGGGAACGACGATGGTTCCGGGCAGCAGGCCGGGATGGAGAGCGGCGGCGGTCCCGACGGTGGTGATGCGGCGGATGCCGAGGGCGATGAGTTGTTCGAGCAGGAGGGCGGCCGCGGGCGCGCCGCGGCCGAACCCGGAGCAGAGGACGACGTGTTCGTCGGTGAGGTGGAGGGTTCCGGACGTCCACCGCCCCAGGTCGTGTAGGCGGTGGACGGTACGGGCGTGCTCGATGAGGGAGCTCTGGTAGATCAGGATGGCGCCGGCCGCAGTGGAGAGATCCGCGCCCGGGTCACGGGCGCGGATGTAGGCGGCGTGGTCGGCCGGGTCGGTCACGGACGGCAGGGAGTGCTTGCCGGGGTGTGCCGGGAAGCACAGTGGGGCGGGCTCGGTCACTGCCAGCCCTGCCGGTTGTTGAGGGCCTGGATGAGGGCCTGCTCCGTCGTCGTGTCGACGTCGTTGAGGACGTGCCAGGGCAGCACCGGGTCGTCCATGTGTCGCAGGTGCCGCTCGAAGTCGAGACCATGGGCGGCCAGCGCGTCGAACAGGACGTCTCGGGGCAAGTCGGTGGGGTCCATCCCGTTGTCGTAGAGGTCTTCAAGGACGTGGCCGACCCGGCGGTCGCCCCTGAGGCAGATGGCCTCCAGGTACAGGCGGCTCGTCTCGCCGAACTGCACGCGGTAGTGCTGGTCGAAGTCCTCCTGGCCGACTAGGTCGCGGAGCCGGTCCGTGATCTCGTCCCCGTACCGCTCGACGGCCTTGGGGTCGGCCATGCGCAGGCGCTGGCCCGGCGTGCCCGGCTTGGGCATGAACTGGTGGAGCTTGACGATCACGGCAGCGTCGGGCCGGTCGAGGAGCTCTCGGATCTCCTTGGCGCGGTCGGCGATGGCGAGGTGGTCCTCGGGGCGTTCGCCGGGCGCGCCGACGAGGAAGTACAGCATGACGGTGTTGATGACGGTGCCGCGGCACTGCTCGATGGTCTTGTTGACGCGTTCCGGGCGCATGGTCTTGTCGTAGATGTCGAGGAGTTCCGCAGAGGCGAATTCGGGGGCGATCGTGATGATGCCGCGGGCCTGGGTGAGGTTGAGCTCGGTGAACAGGTGACCGAAGTTGCCGAGTTCGTTGATGTCGCGCAGGTAGTCGGAGGTCATCTCGTCGGCGCGGACGGAGCCGATGATGGTGCTGACCTTGATACCGCGCTCAGCGGCGCGGTCGGAGTAGGCGCGGATCCGGTTGAGGAGTTCTTCGCGCCGCCGGTACTGGGTGAAGGTCGGGGCGGAGATGATGATGCGCTCGACGTTGAGCTCTTCGATGCGGTCCAGGTAGGCCGTGAGGATCTCGATCGGGACCTCGCGGAACGGGGGCACACCGAGGGTGCAGAAGTGGCAGCTGTGCTTGCAGCCGAGCACGGGGATCAGGCCGGCGGCGGTGCCATCGGTGATCGGGTAGGTGAAGTGCGCGTCGTGCAGGTCCCGCAGCTCGAGGAACTGCGTGTGGACGGTGGTCGGCACCGTCGGGGCCTTGGGGCGGACCGCCAGGACTCCGCCGCCGGGCGCGAAGTCGTATTCGTAGAGTGCGGGGACGTACAGGCCGGGGATCCGGGAGATCTGCACGAGCGCATCGTTCTCCGGGGTCCGCGGGTTCGCGTGGAGTGTACGGAGGAGTTCGGCGAGCGACTTCTCGGCCTCGCCCATGGCCACGACGTCGAGGTAGTCGGCGAGCACTTCGGGGTTCGCCAGGCCCGCGTTGCCGCCGACGACCAGCGGGTGGACACCGGGGATTCGATCGGCGCTGCGCCGGGGGATCCCCGCGAGGTCGAGCAGGCGCAGGACGCTGTGGAGGTCCCCGGAGTTGGTGACGGAGACGCCGACGATGTCGGCCTGGTTGACCGGGGCCGCGGACTCGATGGTGCGGTATGGCTCGCCATCGGGGGTGGTGAGACGGTTCCCGTTGCGGACGAGGTTGTCGTACTGGAGGGCGCGTTCGGCGTACGCGGGGATTCCGGCGGTGCGGTTGATGAGGTCGTACAGGCTCATCGGGCCGTTGCACATCAGAGAGTAAGCGTGGCCGTACGGGATGAGGAAGACCACGCGCAGGTCGCCCTCGACGCGGTCGGTGGGGTAGGGGCCGGCGACGACGGTCTCGCTGGCGCGGATGGCGGCGGTTTCCTTGTCGAGCAGGGACATTGGTGGCTCCATCGGTGGCAGGGGCGGTGGTCAGGCGCCGAGGACGTTGGCGACGTGGTCGGTGGCGTCGCGGATCGCCTGGCAGATCTCGGTCTCTTCGTCTTCGCTGATCAGCGGGTGCAGGACGGGGCACAGCAGGCGCGCGGTGAGTTGCTCGGCGCGCGGGCAGCGCTGGCCGACGGTGTGGTCGCTGATGTACTGGTGGCCGTCGTAGGTGACCGGGTCGTTGATGAGGCTGCCGACTCCGTGCTCGGCGGCGAGGGTCTCCATGAGCAGGTCCCGGCCGTGGCCGGCCCAGTGTTCGGGGACGAGCAGGTTGTAGCGGTAGTAGAGGTGCTGGCGGCCGTGGATGGTCGGTGGCAGCACGAGGTTCGGAGTCCCGGCCAGCAGCCGGGTGCGCTGGTGCGCGCGGGCGATGCGGGCGTCGTTCATCTCGTCCAGGCGCCGCAACTGCACGAGGCCGACGGCCGCCTGGGCCTTGGTCAGCATCTGGTTCGTGCCCCACTGGTCTCGCCCGCCGTAGGTGCGCAGCCGGTGCAGGCGGTTGGCGAGGCCCTGGTCGTCGGTGGTGACCATGCCGCCTTGGCCGAGGGTGGTCATCAACTTCTTCGACTCGAAGCTGAAGATCGTGGCCCAGCCCTCGCGGCCCACCGGAGCACCGGAGGGAGCGGTGCCGCCGCAGGCCCGGGCGGCGTCGACGATGACGGCGGCCGGCCCATGGACGGGGTGGGGATGGCGGGCGGCGGCGTCGAGGAAGGGCCGGACGTCGGCGACCTGCCCGTTCCAGTGGGTGAGGACGATGGCGCGGGTGCGCGCTGTGATGCGCTGCTCCGTGTCGACCGGGTCAAGGCTCAAGGAGACGGGGTCGGGTTCAGCGAGGACGAGCGTGCCGCCCTGGTTGGTGATCGGCAGGTGCACGCCGACGAAGTTGACGGCGCAGGAAATGACCTCGTCGCCCGGGCGGAGGTCCAGGGCGCGCAGCACCATCTCCAGCGCGGCGCCGCCGCTGTTGAAGGAGACGGCCGCGGCGGTGCCGACACGGGCGGCGAAGGTGCCCTCGAAGTCGGCGACCTGCGGGCCCTTCCAACCGGTGCGCCACGACGCCGAGTCGGCCATCACCTCCTGGAGCGCAGTGTTCTCGGCGTCGGTGTACCAGCCGCCCTGCCGCGGTTCGATGGGCCAGCGCAGGTTGGTGGTCGTGCGGGGTGCGGTGCGGGCGTCGGTGGGCATGGGGCATCGCTCCAAGAAGGCCGGTACGGTGGCGAGCGGCCAGGTCTCGTGACGGGCGGGGTGAACGCCAGGCGGTGTCAGGTGCGCTGCTCGTAGGCGGTGATGGCGGCGATCCTGAGAGCGGCACTGGCGCCGGGGTCGAAGCGCAGGCCGAGCCACGTGCGGACCAGGCCGACCGCGGTGCCGAGGTCGACGATGGCCTGGCCGAGACACAGGACCTGGGCGTTGTTGAACAGGACGGCGTGCTCGACGCTGTACGGGTCGTGGGCGGTGACCGCCCGTACGCCGCGGACCTTGTTCGCGGCGATGGCCATGCCGAGTCCGGTGTGGCAGATGAGCAACGCGCGGTCGGCGGCGCCGTGGGCGACGAGCTGCCCGGCAGCGAGGGCGACGTCCGGGTAGGAACGCCGGTGCCCGGCGGCGACGTCCGGGATGTCAAGGACCTCGGAGACGAAGGCGTTCGCGGCGAGTTCGACACGCAGAGCGGCCCGGTGGCCGCTGCCGGCCCGGTCCGAACCGAGGGCGATGCGGAGTGGTCCTGGCATGGCGCAGCCTCCCGGGAAGAGCGAGGGAATGGTGGGTGGCCGCGGGAAAGGCGGCGCGTCCACAATCTCCGGGGTACCGGTGGCGCGGGAAGGAGCGAGGGTGCTGCCCTTCCGGTGCTCTGGGCAGCAGCGCGGGAGCAACGGGTCCAGCTCTTCCTGACGCGGTCCGGCTGCGCTACAGCCGCAGCCGAGGCCAGCCGCCGATCTCCTGACGGCCGGCCCCGGGTGGGGCGGTCAGGACCAGAGGGCGTGCAGGGCGTCGATGACGCGCTGCACGTCGTGGGCGGTCATCGCCGGGTAGCAGGGAAGGGACAGCTGCCGGGCCGCGGTGTGCTCGGTGATCGGCAGGTGGTGCGGGGTGTGCCGGTAGGTGGCCAGGCGGTGGACGGGCTGGAAGTGCACGCTGGTGCCGATCCCGGCCTCTCGCAGCGTGGTGGCCACCCGGTCGCGGTCGCGGCCGGGGACGGGGTCGATCAGCACCGGGTAGAGGAACCGGCCATGCTCCACGCCGTCCAGCACGGTCGGCAGCGTCAGGCCCGGCAGCCCCGCCAGGGCCTTGTCGTAGGCGGCGGCGATGGCGGTGCGGGCGGCGGTGAAGTCGGGCAGCTTCTCCCACTGCTTCAGGCCGATCGCGGCGGTGATGTCCGGCATCGTGTACTTCAGGCCGGGCACGGTGACCTCGTAGTCGGCGGTGCTGCGTGTGCCGTGGCGCTGCCACACCGAGGAGTCGATGCCGTGGCGGCCCAGCAGCCGGGCCCGCTGTACGAGGTCAGCGCGGCCGACGAGCATGCCGCCCTCGCCGGTGGTGATGACCTTGTTCGCGTAGAAGGAGAACACGGCGAGGTCTCCGACCGACCCGGCACGCTGGCCGTCGCGCCAGGCGTGAAGGGCATGGGCGGCGTCCTCGATGAGCAGCAGGCCGTGGTCGTCTGCGAGCCTGCGGAACGCCGCCAGGTCGCAGGGCTGGCCGCCGTAGTGCATGACGACGATCGCCCGGGTGCGGGCGGTGATCGCCTCGGCGGCGGCCTGCGGGTCGAGGTTGAGAGTCGCGGGGTCGATCTCGGCGAAGACCGGGACGCCGCCGCTCCGGAGGATCGCGTTCGGGGCGGCGCAGAAGGTGAAGCTCGGCGTGATCACCTCGTCGTCGGGGCGCAGCCCGGCCGCCAGGAGCGCCAGGTGCAGTGCGGCGGTGCAGGAAGACACCGCGAACGCGTCCTGCTGTCCCAGCGCGTCGCGTACCGCCTGCTCGAACGCGGCCGCGTTCGGGCCGGCGGTCAGCCACCCGGAGCGCAGCACCCCGAGTACGGCGGCTTCCTCCTCCTTACCGATCGAGGGCCGGTTCCATGGCAGGAACGGTGCCTTCGCGGCCGGGGCGCTCACCGCGTGCCCCAGGCGGCCCGGTAGCCGGCCCAGTGCTGCTCGCAGTCCCCTCCGTCCCGCCGCCGGACCTTCCCGGCGGCGACGGCGGCGACCAGGCCCTTGTGGTTGTCGTACTGGTCCTGCGTCGGATCGCCGACGACGCCGGCCAGCACCAGGTCGGCGACCTCCCGGGCCCCATCCTTCAACGGCGTCGGGCAGGCGCCGGGCAGCACCTTCTGCAGCTGGGCGAAGGACACCCGGTAGTCGCGGGCGTCGGCCTCGTCGCGTTCCGGGCCGCGGTCGATCACCGCGCCGGGCACCACGCTCGCCACGGCCTCGGCGATGTCGGCGATGGTGTGGTTCTCGGCGTCGCTGCCGACGTTCAGCGCGCCGGTGATGCGCTGCTCCACGACGCCGGCGAGCACCCGGGCGACGTCGCGGACGTGGACGAGGGGGCGGCGCTGCCCGCCGCCGTTGAGGGGGATGCGGCCGGTGGCGGCGGCGGTGGCCGCCATCTTGTTGACCACGGAATCCAGGCGCTGGCGCGGCGAGGATCCGTGTACGGTCGCCAGCCGGAGGCTGGTCAGCGCGGCCTGCTCGCCCAGCTCGCGGGGCAGGTGCTGCTCGGCGAGGACCTTGGTGCGGGCGTAGATGCCGAGCGGGTTGGGGGCGGTGTCCTCGTCCACCGTGCCCTCGTGCATCCCGTACACGCTGCACGAGGAGAAGAACACGAAGTGGCCGGTGCCGGCCCGGCGGGCGGCGTCGGCGGCGATCAGCGGCGAGGCGTAGTTCAGCTCGACCGCGAGCCGCTCGTCGACCTGGCTCGCGGGTTCGCCGACCACGCCGCCCAGGTGCACCACCGCGTCCGCGCCGTCGGCGGCGGAGAGGAGCGCCTGCGGGTCGCGTAGGTCGGCGCGGACGAAGTCAGCTGCACCGGGCAGGAGCCGGGCCGGGTCGTCGCTGGGGCGGTAGATCAGTCCGTCCACCACGGTGACGTGATGGCCGAGGTCGATGAGGTGGCGGGTGGCGGCGGTGCCGATGTAGCCAGCGCCGCCGAGCAGCACGATGCGCATGGGGATGGGTCCTTGATTCGTGAGCGGTCGTGGGTGGAGTCAGTGGGCGGGCTGGAGCGCCGGGTGAGTGGTGTGCGGGGTGAAGGCGGCCTTGCCAAGCGCCGTGCTCTGCAGGTCGGCCAGGCGCGGGTGGAGGGCGGCGGCGATCTGGTCCTGGGGGTGGAGCAGGCCGCGCTCGCAGGTTCGGGCGGTCCAGAGGGTGACGGGGGCGGGGGTGGCGAGGTTGACGCCGATCTCCCCCTTGGGCAGGAAGCCGTTGTACGGGGCGGTGATGCGGCGGCTGTTCCAGTAGGCGTAGACGCCGTGGGCCTTGGCCTGCTCGATCAGGGAGAACAGCTGCGGGTAGCGGGGGTGGGCGCGCAGTTCGCGGAACAGGAGCTGGCCCAGCAACCGGGGGGCGGCTTCGGCGAGGTCATCGAAGTCGGCACCGTGGAAGGTGGCGGTGCGCACGTCCTGGCCGGCGTCCAGGGCGGTGGTGGCGAAAAGGTGGGCGAGGCGGCGGCGCACGTACGCCGGGGCGGCCTCGGCCAGGCCGGGTTCGATCGCACCGATCAGCTCGGCCAGTCGCCGGTGGCCGGGCCGGAACAGCGCCAGGTCGAACAGCCGGTCCATGCTGGGGACGGCGTTGAACGCCAGGCGCTTGTACAGACGGTTGTTCATCTCCCCCAGCTCCGCGCAGGCCCGGCTCTCGGGCGAGGCGGAGTGGAGCATCAGGTACTCCGACAGCACCTCGAAGTACAGGTAGCCGAGGAACGGGAAGCCGGTGATGGCGTGGGAGAGGCGGTCGAGGAACTCGGCCCCGTCGGTGGTGGTGCCGGAGGCGTTGGCGAGCAGCAGGTCGAGGAAGTCGGCGCTGTCGCGCACGCGTCGTACGGCGGCGGCGCGCAGCCGCTCGTCCTCGGCCGCGGTCAGTGCGTACTGGTGCTCGCGGTAGGTATCCAGGTGGATGCCGCCCAAGCGCAGGTAGTCGACGCCCTCGGGCGGGGCGGGCGCGGCCGGGGTGATCTCGATGACGACCACGTCGCGGTGGCCCTTGGTCTCCATGAGGTAGGAGCCGAGGTTGTGTGGGCGTAGTCCGGCGGCGGTGGGGGTCAGCGGCGCGCAGTACAGGGCACCGACCAGGCAGCCGCCAGCGCCGAGGACCTGCCCGCTGGAGCGGATGGCGTCCAGCGCGGCGGTGGTGTGCATCAGGTACAGCGGGCCGCCGCTGGCCAGGGCGTGGAGCTGGGCGTTGCCGCGGCCCATCAGCGCGCCGTTGGGCGTGCCGTGGTGCAGGTGGTGCTGCCAGTCGGCGTCGGTGTCGGCCAGCCCGGCGGGGGCGGGCCGCTGCCGGTAGGCGGTGTGGTCGGTGTGGGCGTACTCCCATTCGGGGTTCACTGCTGCTCCCGGGTCGGGCGGTCGAGGGCGTGGTGCAGGGCGTCGCTGTGGCTGGCGCCGTCCAGACGGGCGTGCTCGCTGTCCAGCACGAGCCGGAAGGCGAGGGCGTGCGCCGCCTTGGGCAGCGGGGTGCGCACGCGGGCGGGGTCGGGCCACCAGCGCAGGGCGGGCAGGCGGTAGCGGTCCAGGGCGTCGGCGGCGGCCAGGAGGTCGGCCACCGTCCGGGCGCGCGGGTCGGCGCAGCGGCGGTGCGGCGGCGTAGCACTGGCGGGCAGGTCGTGCAGGGCGATGGCGGTGGTGGCCGCTGCGAGGAGCTGCCCGGTCAGGTCGGGCAGGCGGAAGAAGGTGGTGACGGCGCCGTGCTGCTCGCTCAGCCATCGGGCCGCGCGCTCGCCGTGGCCGGCGTCGGTGCGGTCGTCCAGCCTTCGGCAGTCGTGGACGGCCGCCGCCACCGCCAGGGCCAGGGTGGCTTCGGCGTCCACGTGGTGCCGGGCGGCGAGGACTTGGGCGAGAACCGAGACGCGGGCGTTGTGCCGCATCCCGTGCAGGCCGTCGGCCAGCGTCGGGTCGGCGAACCAGTCCTCGGCGGGCACCACGACGTGCAGCCCCGGCGGGAGGGCGCTGGCCGGGCCGGACGCGATCGGTGGGCGGTGGGAGGCGATCCACTCCAGGGTGGCCCGGTCCATCACCTGATGGTCGGGCAGGCGCCGCTGGTCGGCGAGCTCGTGCAGGGCAGGCATCGGCAGGGCCTGGTGCTCAGGCGGCGGCGGCGAGCGCGCGGGCGGCGACCGGCGTCGTACGACCGGTGGCGGCGGCCGCGAGGACCGCTTCGGCGGCGGCGACCGCGGCCGCGCCGTCGGCCAGGGTGACCAGGCCGCCGTCGCCGTGGCCGAGCAGCACATCGCGCAGTAGCGCGTGTTGGACGGTGAACGGCGCGGGCCGCTCGGCCACGGGCAGTGCGATCGACGGCCCACTACTCACACCCCGGAAGCCGCCCTGCCCGTCGACGGGGGCGCTGTTGGCGTGCAGGCTCAGCGTGCCGGCGATCGCGTCCGAGATCAGCAGGCCTGCCTCGGTGCGGACCTGCACAGTGCGGGCCTTGTACGAGCTGATCCAGTCGGCGTGGACGCTCAGCAGCGGGCCGCCGCTCAGGCGGGCGGTGGCGGTGACGAGATCCTCGTGCGGACCGGCGACGCGCACGGTGTCGGCGCTCACCGACTCGATGGGCGCTTCGGCCAGCCACGCGCCGAGGTCGAGGTCGTGCACGGCCAGGTCGAGGGTCACCCCGACATCGCGGATCCGCCCCGAGTAGGGGCCCTGGCGGCGGGCGTCGATGTGCCACAGCGCGCCGAACTCCCCGGCGTGGAGCAGGCGGGCGAGTTCCGCCACGGGGGCAGTGTGGCGTTCGGTGTGGCCGACGGCGGCGGGGACGCCGACGGCGTGGAACGCGTCCTCGATGCGCCGGGCGGCGGCCGCGGTGGACGCGAGGGGCTTCTCCACGAGCGCGGGGATGCCGGCGGCGGCGAGCTGGAGCGCGAGGTGTTCGTGGGCGGCAGTCGGCGCGGCGACGACGCAGTAGTCGAGGTCCATGAGCAGCAGGTCCCGCAGGCGGGGGACAGTGCAGTGCCCGGGGAACCGGGTGCGGCGACGCGGGTCCGGGTCGGCCAGGGCGACGAGTTCGACGCCGTCCAGCGCGTCCAGAGTGCGAGCGTGGACGCCTCCCGCCCATCCGAGGCCGACGACTGCGGCCCTCAACTTCCTTGCCATGGCGGTTCCTTCCAGGAGGTAGGAGGTACTGGGCATCGCCGGTCGGGTCCCCGTGGGCCGGCTCGACCGGCGATGGGGATCAGGAACGGACGGGGGCCGCGCCCGACCAGGCGGCCAAGCGGCTCTCGGCGGTTTCGGCGCGCATCCACTCGGGCACGGCCTGGGGGTTGGCGTCGACCCACTCGACGTAGCGGGTGATGCCGTCGGCGACAGTCACCGCAGGCGCCCAGTCCAGCGCGGCGTGCATGAGAGCGGTGTCGGCCCGCCCGCCCCGCGGGTCGCCGGCGGCGGGCGGTGCGATGCGGATCCGGGTGCCGGGGAAGTGCGCGATCACGTGGTCGGCGACGTCGCGCACCGAGGTCTGTACGCCCGTGCCCAGGTTGAGCGCGCGCCCGGCCGCGCCCGGGGCGGTCAGGGCCCGCGTGATCGCCTCGGCCGCGTCGTCGCGGTACAGGAAGTCGCGTACCTGCACGCCGCCGCCGTTGAGCAGCAGCTCCTGACCCAGCACGGCGTACATCGCGAACTGCGCGACCACCCAGGACGCGGCCCCGGGCTTGGGCACCTGGCCGGGCCCGTAGACGGAGAACGGGCGCAGCACGGTGAAGTCGCGGCCGGCGGCTTGCAGCAGCTGGCGGGTGTGCTGCTCGGCCCAGGACTTGGCGCTGGCGTACGGGTTGAGTGGCTGGTGGGGCTGGGTCTCGGTGAACACACGCGGGCGTGTCGAGCCGGCGTCCTCGCCGCCGTGGCCGTACACCTGAGCGGTGGACAGCAGCACGAGGCGGCGCACGCCGGGGGTGTCGGCGACGGCACGCACCACGGTGTCGGTGCCAGCCATATTGGAACGGAACGCGGTCTTCGGCTCGGCAAGGCAGCCCTGGACGGTGGAGTGCGCGGCGGCGTGGACGACGTAATCGGCGTCCGCGACGAGGTGACGTACGAGGGTCTCGTCGCCGACGTCGCCGAGGACCAGGTGCGGGTCGCTGCGGCCGGTGCCCAGGAGGGCGAAGACGGCGGGGTCGTAGGCGGACAGGTCGTCAAGCAGGACGGGGCGGGCCCCGGCGCGCAGCAGGGTGTCACGGACGGCGGTACCGATGAAGCCGGCGCCGCCGGTGACCAAGACGCGCGCACCGGCCAGCGGGCTAGGGACAGGGTGGGCCATGGGACCCTCCTTCGGGATCGGGGGGACGGGTGGTCAGGAGCAGATGAAGGTGCCGGAGAGCTTCGTGACGGCGAAGTAGCCGCGGGCGTCGATCGCGTCGGCGACGGCCGCCGCCACGTGCTCCTCCAGAGCGGCGAGCAAGGCGGGCGAGGCGGGGTCCGGGCCTGCGGAGGCGGAGCAGTGGTAGGAGGCGCGGTAGAAGGCCAGAAACGGTGCGACGTCGGCGAACTGCAACTGGTCCTGCCACTCCAGGAGTCGGATCTGCTCGAAGTGCCCGACCAGGTGCCGACGGCCGTTGGTCAGGGAGATCCGGGCCTTGGACGACGCCTTGGCCAGGTGGTCGGGGCCGTCCAGGGTCCGTAGGGCGTGCAGGTGAACGTCGTACATCTCGACCATCGAGTCGGGCCGGTCGGTGGTGAGCAAGAACCGGCCACCCGGGCGCAGGACCCGCCGAACTTCGGCGAAGCACCGCCCCAGGTCGGCGACGTAGTGCGCGGTGTAGACGCACATGACGCGGTCGAAGGTGTCGTCCGCGAGAGCGTCGAGGCGGTCGGCGGTGCCCTCGATCCACTCGCACGGCGTTGCCACCCCCGCCAAGCGGTGCCGGGCGGCGGCGAGCATCGCCGGGGAGATGTCCAGGCCTGTGAGATGGCCGGCCGCCAGGTGCGGGCGCAGGCGCTCCAGCACGAAGGCGTTACCGCAGCCCAGGTCCAGCAGCTCCTCGGTGCCGCGCAGGGCGAGGGCCTCCAGCAGGTGGTCGTGCAGGGCCTTCGGGTTGGTGCGGAACCGGTCGTGGATACTCTGCTTGACCTCCAAGGCGTCGGCGTCGCGGAAGTAGGTCGCGCGGGCGTCCTCCGCCGTCAGAACAGCGTGCTCCTCGGGAATCACCTTGTCGGCCAGTTGCTCCAGATACGCGGTGGCGAAGGTCTGCGCTCCGGTGACGGCGCTCGTCAACATGCGCTCCGATCAGGGGAATTCGGACCGGTGCTGAGATCAGTGCCACCGGAACCGTCCCGGCGTTCAGCCGGGAGCCCTACGATGCGTCCCCGCCATGAGTCGCCGGAAGCACCCAGGACGGTGCTGCGCCGGTGCGCCGACGAGCAGCACCGGAGCAGCGCCCGAAGGGGTGTCGGGCATACGGCGGGAGCCAGTAGCGTCGGGCGGATCGCTGTCACGCGCCCAAGGGAGGGACAGGTTGGCTGCGGAGCCGCAGGACCATCCGCTGATCCGTGTACGCAAGGCCAGGAACCTTGAACGATCAGCCTTCGCGCGGAAGTTGTGCGATCGAAGCGCCGAGCTGGGCACGCCTCTAGGAACGGGCCGGGACGGCGTCTTACGCTGGGAGAAAGGCCGTACCCCCGACAACCTCACCCAGTTCGTCATCGCCGACCTGATCGGCGTCGACAGCGCCCTGGTCGAATCCCACCCGTGGCCCCAGTGGCTTCAGTACGACCCGCTTCAGCAGCCGAACGAGCACCCGTGGACGGGCCCCGGCACCGTGGGCGCCCTCAGAGAAGTGATCGGAAGTCCCATGGACCGTCGGACGTTCTTCCTCGGCTCGACCGCGATGACCGCCGCCCTGTTCTCATGGCTCACCGCCGACCCGGTGGCGGCTGCGCAGCTCACGACGGGCCGGCGCATCGGAGAAGGCGCCGTCACAACAATCGAGCGTCGGGTGCGGGAACTGCGGCTGGCCGACGACGAGGACGGCGGCGGCACGCTGATCCGGGACACGGCCGCGGCGCTGGAAGCCGTCACCGAACTGCTGACCAACCGCAGTTACACGCTCGCCCACCAGAGTCGGCTGTACGCGGCCGGCGCGGACCTCGCCCGGATGCGGGCCTGGGCCGCATTCGATGTCAACGGCCGGTGCGACGACGTGGCGTTCAAGGCTGCCCTACAGGCCGCGCATGCCGCAGACGACCCGGCGCTGGGCGCCCACATCCTCACCTTCTGGGCCGCGGCCGCGTACAACTGCGGACGTCCCGTCGAAGCGGAGGCACTGGCCTGCACCGCGGTGGCCGCCGTGCGGGGCAAGGCCACACCACGCGTGGAGGCACTCGTTCTCGCACGACGGGCCCGAGCGCGCTCCCACTTGCGTCATGAAGGCTGCTGGAGCGACCTCGAGGCGTCCCGGGCCAAGCTCGATGCTGCTGAGCGAGACCGGACGTACGAGCCGGACTGGGCGTACTGGTTCGACGGTTCCGAGTACGCCGGCAGCCTCGCCTCCACCCAGCTCGCCATGGGCCGAGCCGACCAGGCGGAGAAGGCGTTCGCGCTCAGTGCCCGTGAGGCCGCAGGCACAGTACGGACCCAGGCGATCTATCTCGTCCGGGCAGCTGATGCACAGCTCCAGCAAGGCCACGTCGAAGGTGCCTGCGCCACCGCGCACCATGCGCTCGACATCACTGCCGAGATCAGCTCCCAGCGCACCACCGGCCCCCTGCGGGACCTGGCCTCCGCCCTGGCCTCCTACTCCCATGTGCCCGAGGCCGCAGAGGTGCGAGAGCGAATCTCCGCCACCATCTGATGCCCCGCAGGCAGGGAGCGCTGAAGGCCGTCGGTCAGATGATCGGCGGCCGGCCGGCGCGGGTGAGCCTCCACACGGTGCGCCAGCTCATCGGGCGCCGCTCGCCATGCCCGCCGCGCAGCCCCTCCGCGAGGCCCTTGAACCACACCCCGAGCTGCCCCGTCGATCGGAAGCGGTAGGCGCTGATCAGCGTCCACGCCGCCAGGTACACCGGGACGAGCACCAGTGGCAGACGCCGGTAGGCCACCCACACCCTGTTGCGCGCGACCATGCGGTAGAACGGGCCGTGCCGGGCCGGATTGGTAGCCGGGTGATGCACCTCGACATCGGCTGCGTACCAACCGATCTTTCCGAGGTCCCACAGGCGCCACGACAGGTCGATGCCTTCGTGGAAAAGGAAATAGTGCCCGGGCCAGCCGCCAACAGCGTCGAAGTCCGCGCGACGGATGAGCACGATGCCCTCGGCCATCACCGTCACCACGCCCGGGCGCCGGGCATCGGAGGACTTCAACCGCGGCACCCACCGCCCCAACGTCTCCCCCGTGGTGGGATCCGCGATCCGAGGCTGGACGTACGCCGCCTCGGGATGCCGGTCGAACTCGGCCACCAGGCGTGCAACGGTGTCGGCCTCCGGCAGGATCGCGTCGTTGTCGAAGAACAGCAGAAACTCTCCGGCGTCCGGGCCGATCAGCGCCCGTGCCCCGACGTTTCGCCCCTCGGGAATCCCAGTGTTCTTCGGCAGGGCTACGGAGACCACCCCGGGCGGTACGTAGTCCGGCTCCACGCCGTTGCCCACGATCACCGTCCGCAGGCTGACCCCCTTCTGGGCGAGCACCGACGCCATTGCGTCACGGAACTCGGCGTGCCGGTCGTTCATCGTGAGGACGACGACATCGACAGCCCGTTCCGTGTCCTCGCCCATGAACTTCCGCCTCCCAAGCTGGCCTATCCGTACGAGCTCACCCTAAGGGTTGTCCCGGAAACGATGGCTGCTGCCCGCCTCCTCGCCCGCATCGGAACCGCCCAGGCTGAATGTGGGGAACGACCAGACCAGATTGGCTAGTTGTGGAATCCTTCTGAGATGACGCCCTTGTCCCAGTCCCAGTACGCCGCCCGGCTCGCGCAGGCCGGGATCGATCCCGAGATGTTGTTGGACCACCTCGGTGAGGACCAACTCCGCGAGGTGCTACTGGACAGGCTCCGCACCGATGGAACGGACCGAGCGTCCGAGGAAGTCACCAATCTGGTGTGGTTCGCGGAGTGGCGTGCGTTGCGGCGACTTGGGCCCGCTGCGGAACAGCCCCGGCTTCCCGGCCGGGACCAGCTCTACCTGCTGTCGTTCGCCGGCCCGACCAACTCGTACGTGAAGGTCGGACGTACCACCCGCTTCGGTGTGGGGCGGCTACGTAAGCTTCGGGCCGACGCGGAGCGTGACGGGTATGTGCTGTTCGATGCCTGGGCGTCCGAGCCGGTTACCGACGCGCACCCCTGGGAGCAGGTGGTGCTCGGAGAGCTTCGGCGCAGGCACCCGGGCGAGCGCAGGAGCGAGTACTTCTACGGGCTCGACTACGGCGAAGCGCGCAGCGTCGTGGATCAGCAGCGGATTCGGGTCGCACCTCGCTCAGCCGGACTCGAGTAGGCCGATAGGCACGGTGGAGACGGAGTCGAACGGCGCACCCGGGATGTGCTGGTGGCCCGGCTGCCGCATTCTCGGGGCATGGCCTCGATCGTCGTCCTCTACGAGCTGGATCCCGCGGATGGGCTGGCGTCCGACGACGGCGAACCGGTCGTCGTGGCGGTGCACGCCGCAGGTGCCGACCCCGACGTGCCGCAAGATCCGCTGCCCGGGACCCTGTGCGGGCTCGGCAGCGCGGAGATGGAGCACTCCCACTACCAGGGCGGCTACGGCCAGCCGTGGTATCCGCCTGCCTTGAGCGAGCTGCGGTGCCGGGAGTGCGAACGGGCGCTGCGGGCATTGTGAACGCCGCCCGGCCCGGCACGGACCCCACGCAGACTGAGCCGGCAGGTTTCACCGCGGTGGCCGACGCGCTCTTCTCCCGGCTGCCGACCGAGTTCACCAAGGCCCGCGACGAGGCCGCCGCCCGCGCCCGGGCGGCGGGTGAGCGGGCGCTCGCGGCCCGCATCAAGGTCCTGCACCGGCCCACCGCGGCGGCCTTCGCTGTCAACCGCCTCGCCCGCGCCTGCCCTGAGCAGACCGGGCAACTGCTGGACCTCGGCGTGGCGCTGCTCCGGGCTCAGGAGGAGCTGGCCGGCCCCGTGCTTCGGGAGCTGTCCGCGCAGAGGCACCGCCTGGTGGCCGCGCTGACCGCCCAGGCCCGTGGGTTGGCTGCCGAGGCGGGCGTGCGGCTCGGCGAGGCGCAGCTGCGGGAGGTCGAGCAGACGCTGCGCGCGGCGCTGGCGTCGCCGCGGGCGGCTGCCGAGGTGGCCGCCGGGCGGTTGTCCGCCGCGATCGAGGAGCCCGCTGTCCTGCCCGTCGTGGCCGGGGAAGGCCAGGTGGAGAAGGCCGGCAGGAAGGCGGACGTGCGGCCGAAGACGGCGGGCGGTAGGCCGGGACGCAGGGAGACACGAGAAGTGGCCCGAAAGCGGGACGCCGCCCGGCAGGAGGCCCAACAGCAGGAGGCCCGGCGGCACATGGCCGGGGCCCGGGCCGAGTTGGAGGTGGCCGAACGGCGCCACCGCGATGCCGCTCACCGCCGCGACCGGCTCGCGGCCCAGGTCGAAGACCTGGGTGCTCGTCGTGACCAGGCCGCCGCCGACGTCGATCGCGCCCAGGCGGCCCTGCATCGCGCCCAAGAGCAGCTGGAGGGCGCGGTCACCTTGCTGGCCGAGCGCCAAAGCGACCTCGGCCTCGCCACCACCGAGGCCGACACCGCCCTCGCGGACGCGACGCGGGCCCGTGATCGGTACAGGGCGGCGCAGCGGGCCACCCGGCGACAGGAAGGAGCGGCGAAGAAGCAGGGCGACGAGGACCTGTCGGCTCTTACCAAGGCGCAGCTCTACGAGCGAGCCACACGCTTGGAGATCCCGAACCGTTCGACGATGGACCGGGGACAGCTCCACGAGGCCGTGGAGAAGACGCAGGGAAGCGCCACGTGAGGACCGTGCCCTGATTCGGGGAGAAGCGCGGTAGTGCGGCCGTTCGGGCGTGCGGGCAGCAGCGTCTGGCGGGTGTACGCAGTGGCCCCGGCAGTTGTCGTCGGTGGATGGCCATGGGGCCGGTCAGGAGTCGAGGACGAGTACCTGGCCCGGCAGCAGCACGTCGGGATCGTCGCCGACGGTGTCACGGTTCAGGTCGTGAAGGGCGGGCCATCCGCCGGGGAAGCCCAGCTCCTGAGCGATGCCGCTGAGCGTGTCCCCCTCCGCCACCGTCCAGGTGTCCGAAGGGTGAGGGGCCGAGACGGTGGCGTGCGGGTGGGTCGGCACCGGGCGGTGGCCGTGCCCGTCGGCCCGCTGGTGAGCGGCGGCCCGGTCGGCGCCCCCGGCTGCCCGGGCACCACACGCCGGCCACGGCGCCAGACCCCGCCGCTCGGCCAGGTGCTCGGCCACCGCGATCTGCTGCTCCCTGGTCGCCCGGTCCGCGCGCGGCGCGTACGTGAGCCCGCCGTTGGACCGCCAGGTCGCGGCGTCGAACTGCAGGCCCCCGTAGTAGCCGTTGCCGGTGTCGGCACCCCACCGTCCGCCGCTCTCGCAGCGGGCCAGGGCGTCCCAGTCCGTGCCCGACTTCGCCCCCGTGGGCGCTCCGACGGCGGGCGACGCCCCCGCTCCTACGAACACCGTGCCGAGCACGAGCAGTGGAAGAAGGGCAGCGAACAGACGGTGCAGCGGCGCGGGGACGAAGGACATGGAAGCTCCATGGCTCGGGGACAAGAGCACAGGCGCCGAAGCGCCCGGACCCGATCCGTTCCCACGAAGCCGCCGCCCTCAGCCGCCGGACCCGTGCGTCCTCCGGCCGGCGGTCAGACGCCACTCCAACGCCAGGCAAAGCGGGTACGGCAACTGGACCGCACCTGCGTTGGCCGACCCGGTCGGTTGGCAGTCAGCGGGTCGGCGTGCCGCCAGCTCTTGACCAGCGGACATATCGGATCGCGCACGCGGCGATCTTCATCACTTGAGTGCGGTCGAGAGCCTCGCCGGGAAATCAGGCGGTGTCCGAAACCTGCCGAAGTTTGAATTGCTCACGCCAATCGGCGCGAGTGGCACGCGTATACCACAGCCGTCCCCGAAATGGGGGCAAACGGAAGCTGTTAACTCGTAAGCATGCTGTCGGGTAACCCATCTGGGCCCCAACCGTTGTGATAAGTGGAATGGGATTCCGGCCGATGCCGGTACCCATTCGAATATCCCCCAGCAGCCTGGACTCGTCGGCAAACTATGGCCAGGCCGCTGGGAGACACCATCAAATCGAACAGGAGGTTCGGATGAGTGAGACCCCTGCTCGCTGCCCGAACGAGAATTCGGGCACAGAGCCGCAGTCTCCCACGGCCCGTCTTGGGGGATGCCCGCGCGGGTGCGCGGCTACACCACAGCGGACCCGGCGGTACATGTACGCGCTCGGCTTGGTGCTCAGGGTCGCGGTACCCGAGGTCATCGAAGCTTCGATGGAGGGCGAGGCGGCCGACGAGGCCGCCCTGCTCTTCAGGGTCGGCTGGCCGATCGTGTTCGTGGGCCTGCGGGCCATCGAAAAGGGCCTGCACAGGGCTTTTTGCCTGCGCCGGCGTCGGCCCGCGCCGATGGCGCAGATCGACGGCCACGGTGCCATCCAGGGATCGGGTGAGGGAGAGGCGAACGACCGCCAGCGCGAGTAGGTGAGCACTGCCTCTCCTCCTTGGTGAGATGTTGTGGAGCCCGCTGTTGGTTGCAGCGGGCTTCATGCAATAGCCGATCCCCTGCCGCCCAGCAGGTGGTCCGGCCGTCGAAGGGTCTTCCTTGCGCGCTGCCCTTCGGGAACGCAACGCGGCGTGCCGGTGCAGTCGAGCGGGGAGTGGCGTTCGCCGCTGCTGGTACCGGTTGATCGTGGCTCGTTCGGACTAACTGCAACGCTACGAAGCGGGAAACGGCGCTGCGCAAAGGCTGAAGTACTGTTCACCCAATCGGGTGAAGAATTGCGGTGGATTACATGACCTACTAATTATCTGATGTTCGATGATGGCTCTTTGTGATTGAAAGTGTCAACTTTTGACAGGGCGACCATGGTGCGCGTGAACCGCGCCTAGGAAGCCTTTACTGCAGCGGAGCTGGTGGTTCAGGGCGAGACCTCGCTCGGTCCGGCCGACCGAGTTTCGACGGCGGCCAGCCGGAGAAGGAACGGCGGCGCGAGACGGTGCAGCGTCTCGTGTCCGTCCGCGTCCGTCGTGGCGAGCACCTTGTTGATCGCGTCGAAGGAGAAAACCAGCTCCAGTGCGGTCAGTGCCTGTTGGCCGGGGGTGGGGGAGGGCTCGGCCAGTCCCTTGATCAGGTACATCCTGCCGATGCCGAAGAGCTGGCCGAAGACCCACTCGAGGCACGCGTCGCCTCCCGGGGGCTCGGACGACAGCTCGGTCTCGACGGCCTGGCACAGTGCCTCGGCCCAGCCAGCCATTTCCCCGGCGGTGGCCCAGCCGGCCCGTAGCCGCTCCAGCGGGGCTTCCCGGGCCACCGAGAGGAAGTGATTCACGACGCTCTCGGACGGCAGCCCCGGCAGTTGGTGGGGCGGCGTGTGCCGGATGGCGATAAGAGGATCGAGCGGGTCGGTCTCCAGCAGGTGGGCGGTGTACTGCGGAACCTCTCGGCCTGCCTGAGCACGGGCGATCCGCGCGACCACCTCCGGGGCGATCCCGTCGGCCCCGCCGACGGCAGCCGCCAGACCGTGGAACAGCACACCCGTGTTGTCCAAGGGCTCGATGTCGGCGCGGTCCGGGTCGAACCCGGCGGCGAACTTCCACAGCTCGGCGACCGCGGGCAGCTGCCGCAGCTGCTTGTCGATCGCCCTGATCCGGCGGTTCACCCCGGTCAGCCGACGTGCGCCCTGCTGCGCGATCTCGTCGGCCCGGTCGCTCACCCACTCCTGGACGTCACCAGTTGCGGGCACTGGGCCGAGCTGGTCGGTCATGCGTTCCGCGAGCCGGACGACCTGCCGGGTGAAGGCTTCACGGACGGTCTCCTCCGGGACGGGTAGCTCGGCGCCGAACGCGCCCAGCGCCAGGTAGAAGGGATCGGCGCCGGGCCGGCTGTGCTGGCCGAGCCACACCACGAGATCGACGACCGCGGGGTTGGTTGTGGAGGTGCTTCCGCCGACGGGGCGGCCCGGGCGGGAGCGGGGGTTGGCTGGCAGCAGGGGCCATGGACGAGCGCGCCAGCGCTCCAGCTGGCGGCCGGACACCTTCGTACCGCAGTCGGCGACGAGCTGGAGCAGCAGCTGGTCGGCCGCGCTGGGTGGAGTTCTCACCATGAGCTCACGCTACTGGCCGGGGAGTTGGCGTGCCGCGCTGACGTGGTGCGCGCTTAACCGGCAGACCTAGAGGTACCGAGGCGGACGTAGAACCCCCCGAGGTCTCCCGGAAACCGCGGGTGGGGCACCTGGTCTGCTGGGTTCAGCGGCCCGCACAGGGCGGCCCGCGACCTCGAACAAGACAAAGCAAGGAGGCCCGATGGTGGGCAAGTTGAAGGCATCCACCCAAACCCCGGTGGCCGGCGAAAGCCGCCGCAGAACGGTAGTCAGGCGCAGCCTGCGGCGGTTTTGCTGGGGCGTGCTGGGCGGTTCCGGCCATGCACTGGGCAGCACCGTCGTCGTGTGGCTGGCATGGTGGGTGCGCACCAGGTAACGGGGCCGGGCCAAGGGTCGTCACGTCGAGACGGTCTCACCCGGGGGCTGACCGTCGTTGGCACCGGGGGAACTGGTGGTGAGGAGCTGCGCGGCCTGCTCCAGGGCTTGGTCGAACGCGCCCTTCACCGCCGCCGCGTCGGTGCCGCGGGCCACGACTTCGATGGTGCCGCGCAGGCCGTGACGCAGCTGCACCGAGCTGACGGCGGCCTGGTCGGTGTACAGGTCGCGCTCGAACTCGAAGCAGGGCTGTTCGGCAAGCGGCAGTTCGTAGATCACCGTGCCGGAGCGCCGGTCGATGCCGGTCACGGCGGAGTGCAGCTGCTGGTGTCGGGGCTGCCGCTCCCACAGCACCCCGCGGCCGGTCCAGCGGGTGCGCTTCGTCGGTATGGTCGCGGGGCGTTCCCTCAGCCCGGGGTAGCCGTGGGCCAGGAGTTCGTTCCACAGGTCCACGAGGGCGTGGGCGTCCTCGGCGTTGGTCATGGCGACCTCGATGCCGCCGAGCACCAGCAGGTACACCAGGGGGGCGCTGGTGTTGCTGCGGGACTTCACCGGGACGAGCGCGGCGGCCTTCTCGGCGTTCTCGCGGTCGAGGGATGGCAGTACGGAGGTGTAGGTGTCGGCGGTCAGTACGTACGTGGCGTGGCCGAGTACCTCCTGCACGACTTTGAGGTCGGCGCCCGCGCCGAGCAGCAGGGTGGCCGCGAGGTGCCGCAGGTCGTGCAGGCGTACGGGCGGCAGGCCCAGCTTGTTGCACAGCAGCTCGAACCTGTCGGTGAGGTAGTCCGGGTTGATCTCGGTGCCGTCCTCGCGGACGAACACCTTGTCGGTGATGGGCCACGGCCGTCCGGCTTCGGCCGCGTCGTGGCGCGCCTCGGCCATCCGGTCGCGGTGGTCCCGAAGTTCCTGGAGCGTGTGGCTGTCGAGGGCGAGCGTGCGTTCGCTGTCGGCCTTCGGCTTCTTCCCGAGGGGCTTGCCCTTCACGGTGACCACCTGCCAGTCGACGGTGATGACCGCGGCCTGGAGGTTGGCCTTTGGCCATTCGAAGCCGGCGCCTTCGCCGCGGCGCAGCCCCCGGAAGATCGCCAGGTGCCAGAACGCGCGCAGCCAGTCGTCCGCGACGCCGTCGAGGAACTGGCCGGCCTGCTCCGGGGTCCACACCATCACCTTCGACGGCTTCTCGCCGGTGCGCCGCCACTCGTCGACGCGCTCCGGCGTCCACAGCAGTGCCTTCGGCCGCTTGCCGGAGGGCAGGTCGACCAGGCTCGCCCAGTTCCGGCTGACCTGGCCCTTCTTGACCGCCGCCGTGAGGGCGGAGCGCAGGGTGGCGCGGATGCGCTGCATGGTCGCCGGGGCGACGATGCGCATCTGAGCGTGGGGCTCGCGCTTGGGTATCTCGGGCGCGGGCACCGGCGGCGGTGGTGCGTTCCTCTTCGGCCGGCCCGGCTTGCGCCCGTAGAGGGCCTTCCACTCGGCGTACTCGGCTCGGGCCTTGGCGATCAGCGCCAGCTCGTACGCGATGACGATGTTGCGGGCCTCGATCGCGTCGAACATGTCGGCGATCGGCTCGGCGGTCAGGTCCTCCAGCTTGATGTGGCCGAGTGCGGGGATCAGGTAGATCCGGATGTGGCTCTCGTACGAGCTGACGGTTGTCGGTTCCAGGGTTTTGCGCTGCTCCAGCCACTTGAGCAAGTACTGGGCGACGGTCGTGCGGTGGTCGATCACCTCGCCGCGGTCCACCTTGCCGATCGCCTTCTTCAGGGCGGCGACGGCGGCGTCCTTGTCCGGGTAGCCGCCCCTGCGGTCCCGCCCGGGTTTGCCGTCGGGACCGGGCTTCAACCTGAGGTAGTACCACCACGTGCCATGAGCCTTTTTGCCTTTCAGCTTCGGGCACTTGGCGCCGAGTTCTCGCATCTTCGGCTTGCCCTTGGCGTCCAGCACGGGCTGCCTGTTCTCGTCCAGGACGGGCTCGCGGCAGGTGCAGCGGCGATACACCGACCCGGGACTGTCATTCTTCGACTCGCGCTCGCTCATCTCTCTCAATCAGCGCTCAGCGCCCGGTGGTTGGGGCGGCGGTCAGGTCGTCCCCACAGTCACCGGCCCGCGCCTGCCGGGGCACAGGTCGGTTCGGTCGTGGCGGAGTTGGCCGTGACCGTACGGTGCTGAGCACGACTGGGTCGCGCCGAGCTGGACGGGGCCGTTCGCGCGTTCGCCGACGTGGACGGCTCTGGACGGAGAAAGACACATCGGTGGGCGGCGCGCCATCGCACCGGGACCGCTTCCCAGCGTCCGCGCGCTCCCAGACGGGCCTGTCCGCGAGGAGCCGCAGTTCACGGCAAGGCTGCCATTCGCGGCGCGCATTCATTCTGACCTGCACGAACGTGGCCCTTGGTGTACTGGCGCGGCCGGTGCCACACGCACGGGGACAGGCTGAGCCGACTGTGGACGGCGGGACGGTAGACCCGGCCCCGGGCCAGGGTGCGGGCATGACGACAAGCCCCGTTCCCGCCCTCCCCGACCCGCAGGTCCAGCCGACGATGACCGTCCCCGAGGCTGGCCGGCTCTTCGGCCTCGAGCGTGCCGCCAGCTACAACGCCGCCCGGCGCGGCGACATCCCGACGATCACCGTAGGCCGTCGCGTGCTCGTGCCGACGGCGAAGCTGCGCGTCCTCCTGGGCCTCGAAGCTCAGGCCACCGACACGGCGGCCTGAGCGCCGCCACCTCTCTCCGATCGTCATGCCGGCCTGCGGACCCGGCACCCCACCTTGGTAGGAGACCACCGGCATGCCCTGGTTCGCCGTCGGCGACAACACGGACGACCACCCCAAGATCCTCGCGGCAGGCAACGCGGCCGTCGGCCTGTGGGTGCGCTGCGGTGCCTACGCGAGCGCCCACCTGACCGACGGGGTGATCCCGGCGGCGGTCGCCGCAAAGAACGGCACCGTCACGCAGATCAACAAGCTCGTCGCTTCCGGACTGTGGCACGAGGCCGGGCACGCGTGCGCGCGCTGCCCCCAGCCCCGGCGCGGCGACTATGTGATGCACGGCTACCTGGACGCCAACCCGAGCCGGCGCCAGGTCCAGGAACGGCGTCGGCGCGCGGCCGAGAAGAAGCGCCAGCAGCGCAACCCGCCGCCGGTCGGCGACGGTTCCGCCGATGAGCAGGGAACAAAATCTGCCCCAGCTGGCGAGGACTTCGCAGGCCAGCCGCCTGTGTCCCCGGGGGACCGTCCTCGTCCTCGCGCGCGCCCGGCCCCTCCCAGCCCCTCCCGCAGGGAGGGGGCTGGTGTGGGTGGGGAAGGCGCAGGTGGATGGGGGCCGGCGCGCCGGCACCCCCTGCCCGACGGCTTCGCACCGGAGCCGTCGGCGCTGGCGTGGGCGGCGGTCGAGGGCCATCTGGACCGCCTTGGCGGCCCGGCCGGGCTCGCCGCCGTGACGACGGTGTTCACCGACTGGCACCGCGGCCGTGCCACCCTCGCTACGGACTGGCAGGCGCTGTGGCGCAAGTGGGTGCGCGAGCAGTGGGAACAACCCGGACACACCGGGTCCGGCCGCCCCGCCAGGCGCGGACACCGTGCTGCGCCACGGCGAGGACCGGCCTACGCGGCGCAAGTGAGCGTGGCGGCCCGGCTTGCCTCGATCGAGACCGAGATCGCCCGCGACCAGGAACCCGGTGCCGTCGACAGGCCGTTGACGCTGCTGCCCGCGCGGCCCGACGACGGGGCCCGCCCCGGTGGCGTGGCGCCGATGCCCGGGCAGCGGCCGCTGATGGCCGCGCTTCCTGGGGGTCGCACGCAGGCCCCCGACCCGCTGGAGGTGCTGGAGGCGATCGCCGAGCACGGCCAGGCCCACGCCGTCGCCCTCTTCGGCTGGCGGCCCGTGGCGGCGCTCCTTGTCGGCGTCACCGCAGCCGCCGGAGAGGCGTGAGCATGCTGCCGACGCGAGGCCTCGCCCGGTGCCGGCTGTGCGGAACGGCAGTCCACTGGACCATCACCGCCGCCGGCGCACGGCTGGCTGTGGACGCGAACCCGTGCGCACTCGGCAACACCGCGGTGTTCCGCGACGGCACCGGCACGATCCGCTCGCGTCGACCGAACGCGGAGTTGCCGCTGCTGTCGTACGAACGGCTGCACCTGCCGCACGCGGCCACATGCCTCGCGCGGCCCTCGGAGAGCAACTCTTTGCGGCGCCGCGTGTCTTGAGGATGTGAGGACAACTCGGACTGCCAACTAGCCGGTTGGTTGAGGTCGGATCAACGAAGGAAGGGCGCGTGCAGGAGTACGAAGCAGTGCTGGCGGCGCTGCGCCGGTGGGGGAACGTCTGGCCGACTGAGGGCGGCTGGTTGGCGCGCTGCCCGGCGCACGACGACCGGCAGGGGACGCTGCTGGTGCTCGCCGCCGGGGACGGTCGGGTGGAGCTGGACTGCCTGGCGGACGGATGCGAGACGCAAGACATCGCGGCGGCGCTTCGGCTGAGCCCGGAGTGTGTAGTCGTCGCGCCGCCGGCCTTCGAGGACGGCCCCGGCTGGATCTGGCCCGGGTACGTGCCAGCAGTGGGGGTGAGCCTGATCGACGGCGAGGACGGCGTAAACGCGTTGGCGGTGGCCCTGGACATCGCGGCCCGCTCGGCGGCCGGCGCGGCTCTGCCGGACGGGCAGCAGCCCGGATCGGCACGTCGCGTGCTGGTGCTCGCATCTCCGCAAACGGTCGAGCACGCCGCGCAACTGCTGGCGGCATGCGGCCCGGGCAGCGAGGACGTGGACGTTGCGGCGGTGCTCGGCGGTCGGGGCGGCCAGCGGGGGCTGCGCCTGCCCGCCGACGCCGACCGCCTGGAGCAGCTGCTGCGCGAGCGCCGCCCTGACCTCGTGGTGCTGGACTTGATGACGATCTGCCCGTACCGAGTCCCCGTCGAGACGGCGCTGCGAGTGTTGGCCGACGTAGTGCAGCGCGTCGGCACGGCCGTCCTGGCGGTGCGGGAGGCCTCCAAGCGGGCCGGCTGGTCGTCGTCGCGCAGAGCGGCGGAAGCTTCGCAGTCCCGGCTGACGGTGGCGGTGCACATGGCTGTCCACGGGGAGGGCGGGGCGATGGCCCTGGTGCCGGTGTACACGAGGTCGTGGGCGGTCATGGGCGGCTTGGCGTTCCACCAGGCCGGGGGGTTCAGGCCCGTGGTGTGGAGCCGCTTCGCGCGGGGCCGCGACGAGGCGATGAGCGGCGCGGACCTGCGGCGGCGGCGCCCAGCTAGTACCAGTGCCCACAGGTTCCTGAGCAGCATCTTGGCGGCTGGACCGGCGCCGGCCCGGGAAGTGCTGGCGGCGGCGACCGCCGTCGGGCTCGCTCCGCGTACGGTGCAGCGGGCGCGGCGCCAGCTGGGAGTGGTAGCGGTGAAGACGGCGACCGGCTGGGTGTTGTCCATGCCGGTCCGGGGCCCCTCGAGTGGAGGAGCCCCGGGATCAGGTCAGTGACTCGGCTGAGGGCTGCGCGGGCTGCTCTGGGCCGGGGAGGGGGTCGAGGTCGGGAGCAGGGTGCTGGTTGCGGTCGAGGCCGGGGAGGGGGCCGTCGGGGCGGTCACGATCTGCATGCTGGTGATCGTTACGGTGACGGTCGGGGCGGGCTCAGTGATTGTGGCCGCCGGGACGGTGACGGTGACCGTGGCGGGCGGCTCGGGCAGGGTGATGGCAGCCGGGCTCGGGGTGGCGGCGGGCACGGGGCAGATGGCGGCCGGGGAAAGGGGGGCGTCTGGGGCCGCAGTGGGGGCTGTCGAGGCGGTGAAGGTCAGGGGTTGGGCCTGGTCGGGGCTGACCGTCACGGCCACCGGGTTGGCCGGGACGGCGGTGGGGCGGGTGCTGATGACCATGCCCGTGGTGAAGGCGGTGGTAAGGGCGAAGGCGACTGCCGCGTGTCGGGCGGTGACTCGGCTGGTCAGGGCCATGGTTGGTCTCCTTGAGGTTCGGGCCGGGGGTTCGCGGTCCCCGGCTGGCGGAACCAGCCTCGCAGAGAAGTTGACTCAAGTCCATAAAAACTACCTAGGGATATTCGTGGCGGAATTCTCGGCGCGACACTCGGCCGCAGGTCCGGCACCGTGGCCTGCCGACCGGCGTGAACCAGGGGGAGAGCGTGACCAAGCCACTGTCCGCGATGCCCGCGCCCCGCTCCGGCAGGCTCGGTCGCCGCCTCTACGCTGAACTCGCCGACGCGCCCCCCGCCGTCCGCCGGCGCTTCTACCAGACCCTCGACGCCGCCGACTGGGAGCAGGTCCTCGCCGCAGCCGACACCGAGGCAGGCACCCCCTACGCCCTGTGGGCCGACGACCCGGTCGGATTCGTGGAGGACGTCCTCGGCGAATCCCAGTGGAGCCGCCAACGGGACATCCTCGAAGCCCTCGTCGACAACCGCCGCGTCGCGGTGCCCTCGTGCTTCGGATCCGGCAAGACCCACATCGCCGCCCGCGCCGCCGTCTGGTCCGCCGTCGTCCACCCGCCCGGCACCGCCCTCACGGTCACCACCGCCACCCGCGCCCGCCAAGTCCAGCGCCAGATGTGGCCCCACATCCGCCAGATTGTCGCCCGCGCCGGCCTACCCGGCGACGTCGGCGTCGCCCAGTGGAAGATGCCCGACCGCCACGGCTCGGACACCGTCATCGCCTACGGCTTTAGCGCCCCGCCGCACGACGAAACCGCCGTCCAGGGCATCCACGCGCCCCGCCTGATGGTCATCGTGGACGAGGCCGGCGGCATCGGCCGCATCATCGGCGCCGCGATGCGCGGCCTGCTCACCGGCGAACACACCCGCGCCCTGCTGATCGGCAACCCCGCCACCGACGACGAGGGCAGCTGGTTCGAGCAGACCTGCGCCGACCCCGCAGTTCTCGTCCTCCCGATCAGCGTCTACGACACCCCGTTGCTGTCCGGCGAACGCACCCGGCGGTGCCGCGCCTGCCCTGCTCACGCCCCTGCCCACCTGCTCGCCACCCACCTCGTGGACCCCCAGTGGGTGGAAGAGGCCATCCGCGACCACGGCGAGGACGCCCCGTTCGTCCAGGCGAAGGTACACGCCAGGTTTCCTCGCGGAGGCCAGGCCCGGGCGATCCCCTCCTCCTGGGTCGAGCGCGCCGTCGACAGCCCCGAACCGGACGGCCCCGACTATGTCGCGCTCAACGCTCTTGGCCTGGACGGCGAGACCAGCGCCCACCGGGTCCGGCGCGGCGCCTGGGTCCGGCTCGGCGTGGACGTCGCCGCCGATGGGGGCGACGAGTTCGCGATCGCTCGCTCCGTCGGCGACCTGGTCGAGCTGCGCCACGCCACTGCCGGCCACGACAACGCGGACGCCGTGGTCGTCGCCGGAGTGGTGCTGCGGGAGATCAAGGCCGCCCAACTGCTCGCCGCTGCGCTCGGAAGCACCGCCGACGTGAGAGTCAAGATCGACGGTGTCGGCATCGGCTGGGGCGTCGCCGGCCTGCTGGAGGCGTGGCGACGCGAAGGCCTCCACCACGCCGAGATCGTCACCGTGCTCGCCAGCGAGGGTACCGGCCGGGACGACGAGGCCGCGACGTTGCGCCCCTCCACCAAGAGGGATGAGATGTGGCTCGCGATGAGAGCTCTCCTTTCCCCGCACGGGCAGGGCGCGGTGCGGCTACGCGTCGACCGCCGGACTCAGGCCCAGCTGTCCACCCCGAAGCTGGAGACCAACTCGGGCGGGCGCACCATCATCGAGTCCAAGAAGTCGATGAGAAGGCGCGGCATCAGCTCGCCCGACCGTGCGGAGGCGGTCCTGCTCGCCCCCTACGAGCCGCACACCGGTCGGCGACGCGTCCGCGTGATCGCCTGACCGCGACCAGCAACGAGCCGCCCCTCCCGAGGAGTATGCACCCTTGTCTTCTGGCAACGCCGGTGCTGGCCGCCGTAGAGCCAGCGCCTCGACCGGTTGACGGTCCAGGGACACGCTCCCTAGGCCCGGCCGGGAATTGAGTCATTTGACGGTGGCGGACCTGGCCGGAGACGGCCCGCGACTGACGGCGGCCGCTTGCGCGGGCGCGATTCGCCCGCGCAAGCGAGTGCGGTAACGGACTGGGAGAGACAGCACCCCGCGGATGATGCCTGAGCCGATCCAGGAGAGGGATTCAAGCGGGACTGCGGGTTCGAACTCCGGTAGGCGGGAGAGGAGAACACGCAGGGCGATGGTCGTCTCCAGCCGGGCGAGCGGGGCGCCGAGACAGTGGTGGATGCCGTGGCCGAAGGCGAGGTGGCGGGCGTCCGGCCGGGCCACGTCGAGAGACGCCGAGGCGGGGCATCCAGCCATGCGGGCGTCGTGGCTAGCCGAACCGAGGGCGACGGCGAGCACGGCGCCGCGGGGGATCACCACGTCGCCCAGCTTCACGTCCTGGGCCGCGTAGCGGTTCGTGGAGCGTTCCACGGACGTGTCGTACCGCAGGAACTCCTCCACCGCGCCGGGCAGCAGCTCCGGCCGGTCACGCAGCAGCTGCAGCTGGTCGGGGTGCCTGAGCAGCGCCAGTTCGGCGTTGCCGAGCAGGTTGACGGTGCTCTCGTGGCCCGCAACGATCAGCATCAGGGCGGTGCCGACCAGTTCCTCCTCGGAGAGCTGGCCGGCTTCCTGGTCACGGACGCTGACCAGGGCAGATAGCAGGTCGTCCTTGGGACAGCGGCGCTTGTCCGTGACCAGGTTGGCGAGCAGGCTGTGCAAGGCGGCCAGTGAGGAGCGGTGCTCGGGCGAGGTCGGCCGCAGGGCCTGTGCCGACCAGCGGCGGAAGTCCTGATGGTGTTCCGTCGGGACGCCAAGGAGTTCGGCTATGACGGTCGCGGGCAGCGGGGCGTTGAAGGCCTCGACGAGGTCTACCACGCCCGAGCCGGGCATAGCGTCGATCAACTCGTGGGCGATCTGCTCGATTCGGGGTGCCAGTTCTGCCGTTCGACGGGGAGTGAAGGCTGCCGCGGCGAGACGGCGTAGCCGGGTGTGCTCGGGCGGGTCAGCCTCCAGCATCTGCGCGCCGAGGCCGACGGAGGGCTTGTGGAGCACGAAGCCAACGGCGTCGAGCACCTCGGCAGCGGGCGTGGCGTCCTTGAGCAGCAGGGGGTGGGTCAGCGCCTCGCGGGCGAGGTCGTAGCCGACGACAATCCACCCCTCCAGACCGGGCTGTAACTCGGCTCGGTGGATGGGGCCGAGTTCCCGGAGGCGGGCATAGCGGGCGGGGGCGTCGGCCTTGAAGGCGGCGTCCATGGCCACTGGAGCAGCGCAGGAAGGCACGTCGTGAGGGTTAATGATGCGTCTCCTGATGACGGCGTGAAGGCGCCGGCGCTGCCCGCCGCAGGGCGTCGGCGCGTCTGATCCATGGGTTAGGCGGGCTGCTCAACTCTTTCGCCTGCCAGCGGACTTCCACATCCGTCATCTGACGGTAGAAGCCCGGGCTGCCCGTGGCGCCGCACATCGACCGTGTACGGCGTTCATGAAGAGTTCCGGGAAGGCCCGGGTAGCGGCCGGCTGAGGCTGGTGCTGTCGTGGAGAGGGTCACGCGTCCGGGGCGGAGGGCAGGCGGTCAAGGGCATCGCGCAAGGCGGCGCGGGAGGTGATGCCGAGCTTGGGAAAGACGCGGTAGAGGTGGGAGCTGACGGTGCGCGGCGACAGGTGGGTTTGGGCACCGATCTCCTTGTTGGACAGTCCACTCGCCGCGAGATCCGCGATCCGGCGCTCCTGGCGGGTCAGGGCTTCGAAGTGCGGCGCAGCGTCGAGCGAGGCTGGGTGGGTGGTGAGCAGTTCGGTGCGGGCGCGTGCGGCCCAGGTGGAGGCGCCGATGCGTTCGAACACCTCGACGGCGCCGGCCAGCACCGGTTGCGCCGTCCTCGGGCCCTTGGTGCGGTGCAGGTGCACACCGTGGGCGAGACGGATGCGGGCGAGCTCGAAGGGGAAGGTGTCCGCTTCCGGAAGGCCCTCAGCCCGGCGGTACCACCTCGTGGCGTGCGCTGGGTCGGTGGCGGTCATGGCCAGCGCGCCGTAGGTAACCAGGGCGAGGCGGGGCGAGATCTCGGGCAGACCGGCCTCTTCGGCAGCCAAGGCGTGCTGACGTGCCTGGGAGACGCGGCCGGTATGCAGGGCCGCCTCGACCAGGTCAAGCAGGGTACGGGAAGCCTGATGGGCGTAGGCGGTGAAGGTACCGGGCTCGGTGATGCCGACGGCGTACTGGTAGGCGGTCTCGTAGTCGCCCTCGGCCAGGGCGGCGGCGGTACCGACGGCATCGGTGATCTGGGTGAGGAAGCCGATTCCGCGGGGCCGCGCCCAGGCGTCGACGGTGGTCTGGAAGTCTCGCGCGAGATCACCGCTGCCGCGCACCGCCGCCAGCAGCCCGAGGTACGCGCGGGCCTGGTGGGCGAACAGCGGGTGGTGGTGCGTCGTCGCCAGCTCCAGACAGCGCTCCCCGGTCCGGCCCGCGTCATCCCACTCTCCGACGGCCAGCTGGTCGAGCATGACCAGGTGCAGCATCGTCAGGCCGACTACGGCGGCCCCGGTCGCCACCTCGCGGTCGACGGTGCGCCGCAGGTGCGGCCGGAACAGGCCGAGCGTGTCCACGTGGTACGCGGAGACAGCCAGCCGAGTGAGTTCCCATGGCTCCAGCATGCGCAGCCCGCCGAACGCTTTCTCGACCCGCTCCCGCGCTCCGGAGCCCCGGCGAACCACATCGCCCCACGTGTCCTCGTAGAGGCGCGCCAGCGGTGGGACCAGGTCGCCTAAGGAAGCGAGCAGCTCATGGGTGTCCGCCCACGCGGACTCGTCTGCCCCGTACTGGTCGACGGCCAGCAGCAGAGTGACGAGCCGGGCGACCACTTCGGCCGGCGCGCCCTCACTGCTGTCGCGGATGGCTTCTATCGCGCCGACCACCTGGCTGCGCGCGAAGCGTACGTTCCCGTCCTCGTAGAACGCGGTGTAGGCCGATGCGAGTACTGCGGCGGCGGACTCGCCCGCGACACAGTCTGTGTCGGCTAGGGCCAGCTGCTGCGCACGCTCCAGCAGACCGGCGTGACTAGCGATGAAGGCTGCTGCGCCCAGTCGGCGGGAGCGTTCGGTGTGGGTCTCGCTCAGTTCTGCAGCCCGGGTCAGCCAGGCGACGGCGGCCACCGCTCCGCCATGTCGGATGACGGACTCCGCGGCGTTCTCCATGGCGGCCGCGGCCTCCTCGTCGGGGCCAGGCACCGAGGCGGCCAGGTGCAGAGCATGCCGTTGCGGGTCCTCGTGGTGCACACGCGCGAGAAGCGCGTGCGCCGCGCGCCGCTCCTCGGGCGCGGCGCTCTGGACGACTGTCGAGCGCACCAGTGGATGCCGGAAGACGAACTCGCCGCTGAACGGCTCGACCTCGAGCAGTCCGTTGTCGACGGCAGCCATGGCGTTCGTCATGCGGTAGCGCGGACGCAGGAGGTGGCCGGCGGTCGCGCCCGCTGCGACGCCGTCCAGTGCCCCACGCAGCAACTCGACGCGGACCGTGTCATCGAGCGCCTTCAGCCGGACGTCGTACACCTGCTGAAGGCGACGCGGCACAGGAACACCCAGGTAGCCGGGCACGTCCGGGCCGCCCGTGACCGGATCTTCGCGAACTATCGGGGGCGCGGTCAGCATGTGCGGCGGCAACTCCCTCAGGGCCAGAGGGTTGCCCTGGGCCTCATCCAGGACGAGGCGGCGCAGCCCGGCATCCAGACCCGGGTGGTGCAGCTCCAGGAGCCGCTCGGAGGCCTGCGCCGACAGCGTGGTAACCGCCAGCAGGGGCAGCGCGGCGGTGTCGAAGCCGCAGGGCACATCGGAGCGCACCCCCACCAGGAGCTTCACCGAGCTGCCGGCAAGCCGCCGTCCCACGAAGCCGAACACCTCGGTGCTGGGCGCGTCGAGCCAATGCCCGTCGTCCAGCACCAGCAGCAGGGGACGGTCCGGCACGGCGAGGGAGAGCAGGTCAAGGACGGCGATGCCGAGCGTCATGACCGACGGAGGTGTTCCGTCGCCCCGGCCGAACACGGCGTCCAGCGCCCGCGAGCGGCCCTCGTCCAGCCTGCCGATGTCGGAGAGCAAAGGGTGGAGGCACTGATGAAGGCCGGCGAACGGCAGCTCCCACTCGGCCTCCGCCCCGTACGCCCGGACCACCCGGTGATTCCGGGCCACAGCGATCTCGGCGGCGTAGTCCAGCAGGACGCTCTTGCCGACTCCCGTGTCACCGCTCAGGACGAGTGCGCGGCCCCCCTCGGCCGTCACGAACTCGGACAGCTCCTGCTGCTCGCGATCGCGGCCGACCATCGTGTAGCTGATCGATTCCACCGCGCCCCCACTCACCTTCCCAGGCCACCCAGGCCCGACATCCCCTGCGGCCCGTACGCGGGACCGACTAGGTCACGGCAGGCCGTGCCAGAGCAGCAACCCGGAGGGCCGCGTCGCCCGTCACCGCCGAGCCGTGACCGGCTCTCCCCGTACCTGCCACGACGCAAGAGACTAGATGCCGTCCGGCAGTTCGTCACCTGACAACCGATACTGCCCATACCCGGTGGCCGCCCGGCGGGCGGTGCATCCACGGGAAAACGGGGTGCTCTCAGGCCGCGCTGGCGCCTGCTGGCCGACGAGCAATAGGAGGTCGGGGCCAGGTCGCGTCGTGGGGCCGCCGCCAGCCGCCGGTCGTCGGATCCGAGCTCCTGTGCGAGGCCGCATCGGCCAGCTTTTTGACTGAAATCCGCTGACTTGGGTCATGTGACTGAAGCTCCGGTTCATGTCGATGCGTCACAGTCAACTCCTCGGCTCGTACGTGCGGCCCGGATTGGAACACCTAGCGTGCCGCCACCCATCCGACCAACGCACAAGGGGAGCGGGCCTGACGAGGACGACGAGGGCCGCCTGCACTGCGGGGCTCGCGTAGAACCGGACGAACAATCGCTGCTGCCACTGGCGCCCACCCACTGGGCATCCGCTGGCGAGGGGAGTGCAGCTTGACCACCGACCACACTACGACCGACGACGCCAACACCGACATCCACGAGTGGGTGATCGCCGCTTACGTTCCCGTGGACATGCAAGGTGCCGCCTACGCGCGCCGCCGCGGTGTCTACCGCGTCCCGGCCACCACCAAGATCCGGTCGGCAGATGTGATGTGCATCCGCTGCCGCCGGCCCTACGACGAGGTCTACCAGGCGCCGTGTGCCGGCTCCGACCCGATGCTGCACGGCGGACCGATCGGGACCCGCAAGCGCAGGGCCGCGCCCGAGTACCGCCACCAGGTCGACGCGGCCGAGAACTTCCGCAAGCCGGACCCAGGAGACCCGGGAAAGCGGGTCGGGAAGAGGCCGCCAGGACGCTAGGCACTTCGGTGTCTAGCCTGCGTGCCGTGACGATACCCAGCAGGCACCAGCCCCACCTGACCGACGACGTCGCACACCTGACCGCACGCCGGGTGCGCGACGTCGTCGCCGTCGTCCTGCTCGTCCTCGGCGCCCTCGGCCTCAACGCGGCCGCCTACGCCACCGACCCACGCCTCGGCCTCGCCTGCACCAGCCTGTCGGCGCTCGGCAGCGCCGTCGCCCTCGGCCAGACCGACGAGGAGTAGGAGCCCCATGCCCCGCCGCTGGTTCCCCACCCTGCGCCGCCCCGTCCCGGCCGTGAAAACCCTCCCGGACTTCTCCCTGGGCTGGACCCCCGTCGGCGTCGACCGGGCCCGCCCGTGGTCCGTTGAACGAGCCGTGCGCGACGGCATGGAACGAGCGGTGTGGATCTACAAGGCCGTCGACACGATCTCCAACCACGCCGCGGACAGGTTGCTGCGGGTCCGCCCACGCAGCGGCACCTCCGATGAGCAGTTGCCTCCTCACGACACGCACCCGCTCTACCGGGCGATGAACATCAGGGCCAACCCGGCTGAGGGCGCGTGGACCTTCAAGAAGCGGGTCAGCATGCAGCTGCTCCTCTCCAAGCGCGGCGTCTTCCTGGAACCCACGTTCAGCCGCGGAGGCGACCTGCTGCGGATCGACCTGCTGCCGCCGGGCCGGACCCGGCCGGTGCCGTCCACCGGCGCCGACCTGATCTCGCACTTCGAGACCGCCACGGTCACCGGCGAACTGCGCCGCCTCGGCGTCGACCAGGTGCGGTGGATTCGCAACCCCCACCCGCTCGACCCCTACTCCGGCATCACCCCACTCGAGGCCGCAGGCCTGTCCGCCGACCTCGACTTCTTCACCCGCCACTACAACCTGTCGTTCGTCAACAACGACGCCAGGCCCGGCGGAGTGATCGGCATCGATGGCGACATGGACGACACCGAACTGCGCCTGCTGCGCGCCAGGTTCGGCACGGGGCCCTCCGCAGCCGGCGCCTGGACGGTGCTGAACGGCGGCAACGTCACCGTCACCGACACCTCCGTCACACCCCGGGATATGGCCTACGAGACTGTCGCCGCCCTCTCCAAGGTCGAGCTGCTCGCCGCGTTCGGCGTCCCGGAGTCCCAGCTCGGCAACGCCTCGGGCCGGACCTTCGACAACGCCCGCGCCGAGAAGACCACGTTCTGGGAGATCACCATGCCGCCGCACCTGCGGCTGATCGCCGATGCCTTCCAGGACGACGCCGGGGAAGACGCCGAGATCTACTTCGACACCTCCGACATCGACGTGCTGCGCGAACCCCGCACCAAGCGCCTGACCGAAGCCCGAGAGGAAGTCGCCGCCGGCGTCCGCTCGATCCGCTCCTACGCCGAGCTCGCCGGATACGCCGACGAGATCGATGACACCCCCGAGACCCGGGCCCTGTGGCTGGCCTCCGGCCGCACCGCCCTACCCACCCGCGCCGCCGACGCCCCCGCCCTCGGCACCCCGGCACCACCCCCGGCGCCGATCTCAGGAAAAGCCCTGACGCCCTCCTCCGACCTCGTCCTGGACGAAACCGCGGCCGACACGCTCCGAGGCCGCCTGGACGACGCCCTCCAGACGCTCACCACCCGCTGGACCGAACGCACCGTCGCCCGACTCAACTCGCCCCGCTACCGCAAGGGCACCCGGCACTGGGACGACCGAGGCCACACCGTCGCCGCCACCGCCAAGGACCTGCCCGTCAACCAGGTGATCGACGTCGCCACCTGGCAGCAGGAGGCCGCCCAGGCACTCCGGCCCCTCATCGAACAGGCCGCCACCACGGCCGCGGCCGAGCTGCATGCCGCCCTCGGCTCGACCGGCACCGCCACCGTCGGTGTCTGGCCCGCGACCTCCCCGCTGCTCACCACGTGGCTCGCCGAGCAGGCCCAGGCCCTCGCTGACGACGTGACCGAGGCAGACCGGGACGGCAAGAGCCTGACGGGCATCGCCGAGGCCACCCGCGACTGGGGGCGCTCCCTCGCAAACTGGGCGAGCGTCAAGGCCAACCACCTCGCCACCGCCACCATCGAGATTGCCCGCGACCAGGCCGCCGCCGCCAGCGCCCGCACCGGCCTCGTCCGTCGCTGGATAGCCCACGACGACGGTCGTACCAGGCCCGACCACGACGCGGCCGACGGCCAAACCCAGGCCTACGGCCAGCCGTTCACCATCGGCGACGACCTGCTGCGCCACCCCGGCGACACCACCGCCCCGCCCGGACAGGCCGTCAACTGTCGTTGCCGCCTTGTTTGGCGCCTCGAACGCTGACTACCCGCCCCGGCCGCAGAACCGCGACCACCTGGCCCGTACCCCCGTGTGAGGATGAAGCATGACCACCGGAACACCGCCCAGCGACCGCCAGCAGCTCAATGAGGACTGGCTGCGCAGCCGGCGCTGGGACATCCGCTACCCGAGCGGCGAGCCCGTCACCACCCTCGACGGGCTCGCCCAGGTGCTCCGCGTCTCCCGGCAGGAAGCGGCCCGGCGCGTCCTCACCCAGCCGTTCGGCAAAGCCGCCCCGCAGCAACTCCGGGACGAGGCGGCTCAGGAGGACTCGGCCTGACCCTCGCCGACGTCTAGGGCAACCACCCAGCTGACTCGCTCGTCCGGCTGGTCAATCTCCCGCCCTGCAATCAGGTCCCGCACGTAGTCCGGCAGGCGGTACCGCCGCGGTGCGTCAGTGCCACGGAATTCGTCCAACCGCACTCCGGCGAAAGGCCAGTGCCCGGACGACTGGCCGTCAGCCGGCACTTCAAGGGTGGCCGTGGGCTCCTCCCACAGAGCACCCAGTTCGAGGTCTAGCGGGTCCATCCGCACACGGTGCTCGTAGACCACGTGGGGTCGGTTGCTCGAATCCGTCTCTGCCCCGTACCCATCGGCTGTTTCCCTCCTCTCCCGTGCAGCAGCAGCTTCGTCCGCCCGCCGCACGGCGTCCGCGCCTTCCTCGTCCATCCGCTTGAACCTGAACGCAGCGGCATCCAGACCGTGCAGGCTGTCCGCCGGGCCTTCGCAGAACAGTCTGTGCCACGGCAAGCTCTGGTTCCGCACCGGGGCGTAGCCCTTCTTGCCGTGGTCGAGGCGGGCCTGAACGATCCGCGCGGACACGATCGTGCAGCCCAGATGAGCCTGCTGCCCAGCTCCGTGCATGCAACTGCCGGTCCCGCCGAGCCCCACCCGGGGTACCCAATTCCTGTGGTTGTAGAGGACGTAGAGCGGGATCATGCCCTTGTCGTCGGCAGACTGGATCAGCGCGTCGCACTGGCTGCGGCCCGTGGTGCCAGCGGGCGCGTCAAACTTGAACGCCCCTCCGCGGCGGGCACGCTTCGCTTGCACGCGCAGCCCGATCCCGGAATCCCCTGAGTGAAGCCACCACTCCCAGTCCGATCCGTTCTCTGCCTCCTCGGATGCCACGAAGCGGTGGGACCGGATCTGATGTTGGTGGAGGCGGATGAGGTCGATGAGGTTGCGGCGGGTGAGATCGTCCTCATGGGGCACCAGGCGGCCCCCATCGAAGTGGTCTTGAGCGAGCAGTTCGAATGTTCGCGCGGACAGCGCCCGGAACGTATGGCACAACGACTGCCCCACAACACTTCCGGGCAGATCTTCCACGCTGATGGCCGGGTTGAGAGGCCGAGAGCAGCCCGGACAGTAGTTGTACTCCAGGCGGAGTTCCGAACCGCACACGCAGACCACAGCCATCCCCCTCCGCCTCCCCAGCGCCAAAAACACCGTAAGGCACGGAGCTGACGCTAAGCATGTTGATCGGGACGCTTGCTCCTCCACCGAAACCGGAGGAGCAAGTGAACGTTACCGCCAGGGTTGTCCGGCTGAGATTCCGTTCGAAGAACAAGCCGTTCGAGGAACACCTGCACCCGCGGGACGGCCGCGGCCGGTTCGCGCACAGCCCCGGCGGGGGGCTGAACCCGCTGCTGGAGCGCATCCGGGCGGCCGCAGGCCGGCCATCCCGGGCACCACGTTCCGAACCGAGCTTCGACGAGGAGCAGCACGGCTTGGTGTTCCGCGACGGACAGAGTGAGCGCGTCGCCAAGGCGTACAAGGCGAACGTGGTGGAGGGGATCAGCCGCGACCTGCGGGACATGTCAGATGAGGCGCTGCTGCTGGAGCCCGACCGGGCGTGGCTCGACAAGGTGCGCTCGGGGCAGGCGCACGCGTACGAGGACCGGGTGAACGGGATCGTCAACTCCGTGAGGCCGGGCGACTCGCCGGCGGACGCGTCCTGGATGCACGTCGACGCTGACCGGGCACGCGAGCTGTTGCGGCGCGACGCCGTCAACCAGGTGGTTGCCACCTGGGCGATGACCTCCAACGACGAAGACCCCGGCGCACTCGCCCTCCAGGAGACCGCCCGCCAGGCCTTCGGGCTGCACCCGGCCGCCGACTGGCCCAGCACCGGCCACATTGCGCGGGAGACCGCCGCCCAGCAGGCCGCCCTCGGAACCGGCCACGCGGCGATGCTGGCGGCGATGTGGGAGCGCACCCAGAATCACCTCGCTGAAGCCGACCTCGGCTCGCTGACCGTGTGGCGCGGCGTCGCCACCCCCGACGGGCGGCCGCCCGCAGGCTGGGCCGTCGACGGCAGCACCCTCTCCGATCCGCTGCTGCGCCCCCTCTCCGCGTTCTCCCTCGACCCTGACGTCGCCCACGGCTTCGCCACGGACGAGGGGCCCGGCTTCGTGATGAGCGCGAGCGTCCCTGCGGGCAGGGTGATCGCGACACCAGCCACGGGGCTCGGCTGCCTGGACGAGTCGGAGGTCATCATCCTGGCCGGCCCCGGTACCTGGCACTGGCAGACCGCGGAGTAGCCCCGACTGCTCGGCGCGACACCATCGGGCGGCCGGTGCCACGCTGCCGCCGTCCTGGTCTCCGGCAGAAGGCGGTGCGGTGCACGACTTCCCCGCCGTCGTCCTGCGACTGCGCCGCAAGAACCGGCTGTGGGACGAGGCCCGGCACGCGCGCGACCACCAGGGCCGCTTCGCCCACCACGCGGGCACCGGCCGCGCCGGCCTCCCGGGCACGCTCGCGGACGACCACGCCGTCAGCCACGACGACCTGCTCGGGAAGAGGGGGAGGTCGCCCGGCAAGGTCAAGGCCGCCATGTGTGACTCGCTTGTCCGACGGATGGACGGCATCCCCGACGAGCAGCTGCTGTCCGACCGTCAACGCGACCGCCTCGCCCGGGTACGCGCCGGACAGCTCGCCGCGTACCGTCCGGAGTCCGGGGCCAACGGCTACGCCGACTACGTCGAGCAGTCCGACCTCGACAGCGGCGCCCGCCACGAGCCCTGGGGCTACGTTCGGATGAGCACCGAGGAGTACCGGGACTTCGCGCGCGCCGAGGCCGTCTCCCACCACGTCGCCGGATGGGCGGCGACCTCCAACGACCACGACCCTGATGCCCTCGCCCTCCAGGAGAGCGCCCGCCAGGCCTTCCACCTTGCCGACACCATGGGCTGGGAGTACGGGGACGCCGGCCTCGACGCCGACACCGCCCAAGCCCTGGCCGACGACGGGCCCGTGCTGCGCGCCTTCCTCACTGCCATGTGGGAGAACACCCAGGCGCACTTCGCCGACCTCGGCGTCACCCACGTCACCGTCCACCGCGGCTTCACCGGTGGCTACGACGCCACCCGGGTCAGCGGGATCGACGGCCAGGGCACGGTCACGGACCTGCCCCTGCGCCCGCTGTCGTCCTTCACCACCGAGGAACACGTCGCCACCGACTTCGCCACGCACGGCGGCGAGGTCCCCGACGGCTACACGATGAGCGGCGACGTGCCGGTCACCCGCATCCTGGCCGTGCCCGGGACCGGCATCGGCTGCCTGGACGAGTCCGAGATCGTCGTCCTCGCGGGCCCCGGCGACTGGCACGTCCAGCAGGTGTACGCCGAGCCCGACGACGGCTGGTACGACGAGTAGACGAGACCCAAGCCAGCCCTACGCCTACCGTGACCGCCACCAACCCAGCGAACCGGGAGCGACACGGTGGCACCGACCCCCAGCAGCACGCTGGACCACAAGCAGGCGGCCCTCGGCGTGCTGGAGACCGACGACGACCAGGGCACCTTTACCACGCTCGTGTCGATCACCGGGCTGCGCGACCACGACGGCGACGTGATCGAGCCCGGCGCCTACGCCCGCACCCTCGCGGAGATCACGCCGAAGGGTGTCTGGTCGCACGACTGGAACGTGTGGACAGCCCGCACCGAACACACCGAGGAGCTGCTGCCCGGCGACCCCCGGCTGCCCGCCACCCTGCCGAACGACCAGCCCTGGCCCGCCGAGGCCGGCGCGCTCCTCGTCAAGGGCCGCTGCAACCTGGCCACCCAGGCCGGGAAGGACATGTACGCCAACCTGCTGTTCTTCGGCGACCAGGTGCAGTGGTCGATCGGCTACCAGGTCCGAACGGCCAAACGTGCCAAGGGCATTCGCCGCATCACCGACCTCGACCTGTACGAGTACAGCCCGGTGCTTTTCGGCGCGAACCCCTACACCTCGACCCTCGACCTCAAGCAGCACACCCGCGGGGTCCTGGGCGACACCCAGGTGGAACTGGCACCGCTGGCCGGCACGCTGGAGGAGCGGATCGACGCCATCGCCTCCGCCGTCGGCCACCGCCTGCGTCCCAGCGAGGACGACCGCTTCGAGCACGGCACGGTGCAGGTCATCGGTACCTACCCGGACCGGGTCATCGCGACGGTCTGGAGGTACACCGAGGACGGCTTCACCTCGACCAGCTGGGAGGTCCCGTACACACTTTCCGGGGACGGTGTCCCCTCCGTCGGTCAGCCCAGCCGCGTGCGCCTGGTCCTCGATGTCGAGGGCACCAGCCCCGACGCGGCGCTGGCCGCCCTTGCACCCGACGTCGAACGGGTCGCCTCCCAGATGAAGACCTTGGCAGACCTCCAGAGCAAGGCGGGACGCGTCCTGTCCGGAGAGAACGCCGACCGCCTGGCCTCCGCCGTGCAGCACCTGGTCGCCGTGCTCACCGCCGCCGGCATCGACTGGCAGTCGCCCGAGCCTCCGACTGACGAGAGAAAGACCCAGGCCACATCGGCGCTCCAGCCCGGTGAGCTCAGCGCTGCCCTCGCCCTGTTCGCCGACGCCCGGGCCGAACCGAGTTTGTGATCACCGACTGGTGCCGTACAGTCGGGACCACCGACGCGGGGTGGAGCAGCTCGGTAGCTCGCTGGGCTCATAACCCAGAGGTCGCAGGTTCAAATCCTGTCCCCGCTACCACGAACGCCGAAGGGGCGGACACAGGCATGTGCCCGCCCCTTCAGCGTTCCTCGACTTCTACAGGCGCCGATTTCGGTTCGCCATCACACCGGTTGACCTGTTGATCGTGGGATTCCATCCGGTTCCGGACGCGGCGCCGGAGATTGCCGATGGCGAGACGCCGAGCCGCTCGGCCAGGTTGGTCGGCGAGTAGTTGCCGCGCCCGAGTTCCTGGCCCCGGTAGGCGTCGCGGGTGATCGTTCCCAGATCGGCCGTGGCCCACGTCGCCAGTACCCGGTAGCCCTCCCGTACCCAGAACTGCGTCTCGATCGCTCGGATCGCCGACGGCAGGCTGGTGTCGTGCACGGCCGACCACGCGGCCGGGGTGATTAGGTGACCGGCGACGCACACCTCCGCGTCCTGCACGCCAAGGTGCGGCTGGACGGCGGGGGGCAGTGCCGTGTGCGCCAGCGCGGTCATCCAGCCCTCCGAGGCCTTGACCAGGCATCCCCAGGGCCCGCGGGTCCGGGTCAACGGCCACAGCCGCCACGCCGCGTACCGGCACAGCCACTCCTTCGTCTGCTCGAAGCTGTCTGACGGCCCGTACAGCTCGACTGAGGAGGAGGAACGGATCCGCAGGGCCCACCCGGAGGAGGTCCGAACGACGTGGAACTCCGTCCCGTCGACGGCCAGGGCCAGCTCCGCCTCGCGGTCAGGGTCGGAAGGCGGGCACGAGGCGGCTTCCAGGAGCGGCAGTTGGGGCTTGGGGAAGGGGTACACGCATGTCTCCAACGCACTGGCCGGCGGTAGCCGGATGTCCGGCGCCCTGCCGGACACCACCACACTCACCCCCGTGGCGTAGGCATGGGCACACCCAAATCATCTGGCAAAAGGGCGACTTGAAAATGAACGGCCCGGTGTTCGATCCTGCCGGACACGCGCCTCGGCGCTCGACGCGACACTAACGATCAGCTTTTCCTACGGTGTGCCGATCGCCGTGCCGACCCGGTGCTGACCGGTCGCACGGCTGGACCCCCTCCGTCCCGCGCTGGCGGGGTGGCCCGGCAACATTCCAAGGAGCCACACCGTGCCCACCGACAAGTCCCGGCTCAAAGAGCTCAACAACGCGCTGCGCACCAAGGCCGCCGAACTGGACGGCATCAGCCAGTCGTTCACCATCGAGGACGGCGGAGTCACCGTATCGGTGGAGAAGGCGGCCGCCTTCCGCAAGACCCTGGCCGAGGCGCAGGAGATCAAGCGGCTGATCACCGACCTCGAGGGCGCGTCGGCCATCGCGACCTTCCTCAACGAGCCCACCACTGCGCCCTTCGCGCCGCACGACGCAGCTCTCGCGGCCCGGCTCGGCAACCAGGCCAAGACACTCGGCCAGCGGTTCCTGGACAGCGAGGAGTTCAAGGCCCTTGCCGCCGCCGGCTTCCGCGGCTCGTTCGACCAGATGGTGACCATCGACGGCACCGCCCTGGACCAGCTCGGCCGCAAGGACGTCTTCAGTCGCTCCGCGGGCACCGCCTCCGTCCTCGGCTTCGGCACCCCCGAGCACCTGGACATCGTGCCCCGCGCTGTGCGGCCCGGCCGCATCCGGGACCTGTTTCCCTCCCAGACCACCACTGCGAACCTGCTCTACGGGGTGCGCGTCACCGGCTTCACCAACGCGGCGGCGATCGTCCCCGAGCGGGCGATGGAGGTACCGCCCGGCGGCGGCGCGGCCGTCGAGGTGTACGCGCGAGCCCCGCAGTCCGAGCTGACGTTCAAGACCGTCACCTACCCGGTCGCCGAGATCGCGACCACGATCCCGGTCCACAAGAACACCTTGGCCGACGAGCCGCGGCTGCGCGACATCATCGACACCGAACTCGTCGACGGCGTCAAGATGACCGAGGACAACGAGATCGTCTACGGCGTCGGCGGCGACGAGAAGATCACCGGCATCGTCAACACCGCGGGCGTCCAGACCTACGCGCAGACCGATCCGGACAAGCAGTCCGCCGCGATCCGCCGCGCCGCGACCCGCGCCTTCCTCGCCTACTTCCCGCCGACCGGGATCGTGCTCCACCCGTTCGACTTCGAGGACCTGGAACTGGAGACCGACGGGCAGGGCGCGTACCGCGTCGCCGTCAACGTCGCCATCGGCGCGCAGAAGGTCGTCTGGCGGCTGTCCGTCGTGGACTCCATGGCGATCAACCAGGGCAAGTTCCTCGTCGGTAGCTTCGGCCTCGGCGCCCGCTTGTACGACCGCGAGCAGGTGTCCGTTCAGGTGTCCACCGAGAACCGCGACAACTTCGAACGCGGCGTCGTCACCATGCGCGGCTCCGAGCGCATCGGACTCGAGATCCCGCGCCCCGAGGCTTTCGTCTACGGCACCTTCAAGGCGCACTGATGGCCGCCCGCAAGCCCACCACGAAGCCGGCCGCCCCACCCGCGGCGGAGACCGCCGCCGACGCGGATGGCGCGGAACTGGAGACCCCGCCCGCCGAGCTTTCGGCCGCCGCGCCGCTCGACCCCCCGCCCAGGACTACGGCCGAACCGGAACCGAACCAGATGGAGCCGGCAACCCCGGGCATCGTCGCCCACCAGCCCCTGGCCACCGGCCACGTCGACCTGGTGGACGAGGACGGTGCCCCGCTTCCTCAGGACGTGGAGCAGCTGTTCGACCTCACCCACCCGGAACAGACCGTTGTCTTCGCCCGCCTGCGGATCTACCAGAACCGGACCTACCCCGGCACCCACAGGATCGTCACCCAGCTGCTTTACACCCCCGCCCAGTCCATTCCCCGCACCGAGGTCGACCGCCTTCGGGTGGCCCTCGGCTGGGAGTAGCCCCGTCGTAGTCAGGAGCCCGTCCGCAATCCTGGGGACGGGCTCTCGGGCTTCCGGGCGCCGGCTGCGGTGTTCGGACCTCCGCGACCGGATCCATTCCGCCGCGCCAAGGTGTCGTAGCCTCGCGAGGTGACTGAGACAGAGGAGTACGCGCTGCAGTTCATCCGCACGTGGGCGGAGGCGGTGGTCCGGCAGGCTGAACGGGCACGGGCCGTACGTGTGAGGGCCGCTCGGGACAGTAGGAACTACGAGCACATGGAGGACTGGAGCCCGACGACGGAGGAGATCGAGGCCAACTTCCGCGAGCAGTGGGCTGAAGAGCACATGCTGGTCTGGGCGGCCCATCAGCTTGAGCGCTGGGAGGGTCGGCTGCGGAGCGAGCGCGGTCAAGACGCTGTGGAACCGGACGAGCTGCTGAAGAACATCCGTGACGCCCTCGAGCACCTTGATGAGGTCGACTTCAAGGACGGCAGCGCGGTGCCGCCCAGCGCTCCGGGCGGCCGCGTCAGCGGAAAGGCACTACGCCGACTCCCCGGAGAGCAGCTGTGGATCGAGCTGCCCGACGGCGGCAGCTTCGAGGGGGTCACCCCCGAGACGGTGGAGGCCCATGCCCTGGCCGTCGTGCGCTCCATCGAGAATGATCTGGAGCAGCAGCTCGTTGACCGATACCTCGACCTGCTCCGTGACCGATAGGCGACACCCGATCCCGCAGGCGGCTGCGCGCGAACGAGGTGGGCTGGCAGGATCAGCCTCATGAGGATTCTCGTCCTGGGCGGTGGCTGGTTCCTGGGGCCGGCCGTCGTGGCTGGTGCCGTGGCACGAGGGTGGGACGTGACCACTTTCACGCGTGGACGTTCCGGAAGCCCCATGCCCGGAGCGACCGCCGTACACGGTGATCGAGAGCGGCCCGACGACCTTGCCCGGCTGGCTGAGCGCGGTCCCTGGGACGCCGTGATCGACACGTCCGCCTCGGCTCTCAGCTCACGCGACGTACTGGCCGGTGCTCGCGCCTTGGAACCGGTCGCCAACCGGTACGTGTACGTGTCCACGGTGGCGGTGTACGAGGGCTGGCCCACCGACCCCCTAAACCCCGGCTCGGCGGTGTGGGCGGCCCTGGCGGGCGCGGACCAGGAACTCGAGCAGCCACCCGCGAGGACGTCGGGCATCAACCCCGTCTACGGCCGGCGGAAAGCCGGTACCGAACGCGCGGTTGTCGACACTTTCGGGCTCGCCCGGACGAGCCTTCTGCGGCCAGGCGTGCTGCTCGGGCCCGGAGAGTACGTCGGGCGGCTGCCGTGGTGGTTGGACAGGGCCAAGCGGGGCGGACGAATCCTCGCCCCGGGGGACCCGTCGCGGAGCATCCAACCCGTCGACGTCCGGGATGCCGCCGTGTTCGCGCTCGACCAAGCACTCCGTGTCGGACATCAGGTCCACAACCTCGCCGCGCCAATCGGGCGGGAGACGATGGGTGGGCTCCTCCAAGCGTGCGTAGAAGCGACCGGAAGCAGTGGGACGCTGGTGTGGGTGCAGGACGACGTCCTGCTGCGGCATGGGCTGCGCCAGTGGACCGAGCTGCCCCTGTGGTGGACCCATCCGGGCACGTCTGCCATCGACGCGTCTTCGGCGCGCGAGGCCGGCTTTGTCAGTCGGCCTTTGGCGGAGACCGTGGCCGACACGTGGGCGTGGTTGAGTGAAGGTAACAGACCGGTGCCACACAGGCGTTGGGCGAGGCACGGCCTCGATCCGGATAAGGAACGCGCGGTCCTGGCGAGCGTGGGCTAGCTGTCGCCCCTGCCGAGAGCGAGCCTCGCGGTCCCGGGTCCCAGAACGTGCGAGGGCGCAACGAGGGTGAAGTCCTCGATCCGCTCCGCGAGATCCTGGGCGAGTTGGGCGTCGCGGAAGGTGGGCATTGCCAGTAGGGCGGCCTGGATCGTCTGAACCCTTGCCGTGAGTCCGGCCCCGCGCCACTCCCGGGGAAGGCCGAGCACCGGGCTGAGAGCGTCCGCAGCCCCGTCCAGGTCGCCACGCATCAGCAGGGCGGAGGCCAGATCGGCTCGGGCCTGCGGAGCCACGACGAGCGGGCTGGAACCGGCCGAGCGGGCCGCGATCAGCTCGAGCGACCGACGGGCGGATGCCTCAGCCCTCGGGCCGTCTTGAAGGATCAGCAGCGTGGAGCTGTTGCTCATGGCGACCCGCTCCAGGTTGAAGTCGAACTCGCCACCGACGGCGTGGAGGTCGTCCTCGACCAGGCCGCGATCGGCCAGGCTCTCCTCAATGGCCAGCTGCGCGTTCTCGACCAAGCCGCGGTGCGCGTAGGCGCGGGCGGCGATCGCCGCGAGCCGGGCCTTGCCCGTCGCGCCAACACCGGGGAACGACCTCGCCTCCTCGATCTTGCGGACTGCCTGGGCAGGCTTGCCGGTCCAGTAGTACAGCACCGCCAGATAGCCATGCGCGTAGGCCTGGAGGGGCCCGTACTCGGCAACCTGGCCGTACAGCGCAGCCGCCCGGGCCAGCTCGAACGCGTGGGGTATCGCGCCGAGGTCGAAGGCGCACGCGGAGAGAAGCGCCGAAGCCTGGCCGGCCACCAGGTAGAGGCGCTGGCGCTGCGAGGGCACCTGGGTGCGGTCCAGTAGCACCTTCGAGACGCCGAGCACGTCCCGGGCCAATACGAAGATCGTGTGCGGTGGCTTCGTACCGGTGCCCTGGACGAGACCCACCAGATCGTCTTCGAGCTGGTCGAGCGTGAGGTCAGGCAGCAACTGAGCGGCCGCGTCGGAGGCGTGGGTGCTGGCATCTCGTGCAGTCATGGAGAGTTCACTTTCATCGAGCACAGGAGCAGATGGCGCCCGCACCACCTGGGCCTGCTCGCCGGTGTGGGGCGCGAAGAGCTCGTCTACCGTCCTGCCGAAGATCAGCTTGAGGATCGCGGGCGCCGGATGGTGGGGCCGGGCAACGCGCCCGGAGCGCCACCGCGTGAAGGTCTTCTCCGTCAGGTCGATGTTCCTGAAGGAGGGATCGCGGGTCTTCTCGTGGAGCTGCGAGGCAGCCCGCCGGTACTCGGACAGGAATCCGCGAAAGTCCATGCCGGACTGGCTGATTAAGGCATCGAGCAGGTTCACCGCGGTCCCTTCGTCGCAGCCCGTGCGAACCGCGTCGTTCTCTGCCTACCACCGCTGGCCCGGAGATCACACGGGCTGAGGAGAAGTGTCCGTGAACTGTCCCTGGTTTGTCCCTTGGCTCATCCGAATGGGGACGAAGTGTCCTTGTTCTGCCAGTGGTTATGTCCGCCAAATCGGTCCAGTGTTGATCACCGCAAGCGAACCAAGAACGGGGCGCGTCCAGGTGCTCCTGCTGACGGGAGCGATGCACATGGTGGCCGTCGAACGCGTGAGGTCCGTCCGCCACTGGGAGGGCGTCTTCCCGGCGGATTCGGACGTGGTCCCCGTGGCGCGCCACACCATGCGGTCGGAGCTGAGGAAGTGGGGATGGGACGTGGACGGCGGCCGAGCCGGCGATCTGCTGCTCATCTTCACGGAGTTGGTCACGAACGCCATCCGGCACGGCAGCAGCCAGGGCGACGTCGTCGTGGTGCGACTGGACGAGCGCGGCGATACCTGCCGTGTCGAGGTCGAGGATTCCCGGCCCGACCGGCTGCTCCCCGAGGACTTCACCGCCTGCGGGGAACACGGCCGCGGACTGATCCTTGTCAACGGCCTGGCGCTCGCCGTGGGAGTGGCGACGGCGGCCACAACCAAGAGGGTATGGGCGAGCGTTCTCGCCGACGACGCGGCGGGAGCCACACGGTGAAACTCAGCAAACTCGCCCAGGTGTTCGCGCGGCGGCCTGCGACCGGTCGCCGACGGAGACCCGCACCGACGCATTCGGGCGCGGCACCGCAGCACCACCAAGCGGCCGGCCAGAACGTGTTCCTCCGGGATCGTCCCTGGACGCCGCCGCCGTTCTGGTGCACCGTCACCGCCTACTACCAGTACGGACAGCCGATGAAGCTGTGGAGCGGAGGTGCGGACAGCCCCCGCTTGGCCGTCCGGGCACTGCGCGCTCGCGTTCAGGCACTCGCTGTCGACCTCGACCTTTCCGAGGGCGAGGAGCAGCGTCTCTGGCTGGACACCCCGGCCGCCGAGGTGCGGGCAACCGAAGACCTGGCCAGGGGCCGCTCCCATGCCGTCGCGATCACCCACAACAAGGTCGTTTACATCATCAACGCCACCCCGTCCTCTCGCGCTGAGACCGGGACTGCGACTCACGACCTGTTCTGCTCGGCCTGACGGGAACAACGCCATGACATACACGAGACTCAGCCGCCCCCGACGGACCCCGGACTTCAACCGCGGCGCGACCTGGCTCGCCTCCGCGAACCGAGAACCCGGATCGGCCATCGAGCGATGGCGGGCGGGACAGCTCGCCGACATCGAGACCGGCCAACTGCTCAACGTCGTGCGGGTCGACGGCGTGGACCGTGGTGTGGCCGCACTCAAGGACCTGTGGCAGTCCGACGTGCCGGTCGGCCCGGTCCTGCACAACCGCGCCGACAGCTGCATCGAGTTCCTGGTTTCGACCCGGGCGGGCGCAGGGTGGGACATGCCGTACACGCACCTGATCGGCCGCTCCACGGACGAAGCCCAGCCGCGCACTGTCCCCATGCCGGCCCCCGGCATGCATCGGGTCTCGGGGAGGATCTGGCTCATCCTCCCGGACGGTGAACGACGACCGACCGACCTCCGAGACCTGGCGGTGGCCTTGCGGCACGCCGACGCCCGCCTGCGCCACGGCACCTCCTGAACTCCCGCTCCGGCCCCGGGCTACAGCCGGAGCGGGTACCTGGTCGGCCGTCTCGCACCCCGGCGAACGGCCCGGCCAGATGGGATCGGCGACGGCCGATCCCACGCTGACCGTCCCCAGGCGCGAGCGCGCGCAAGGTGGTGCTGCTGCGCCCCCTGGGGACGGTCAGCCCCAAGCCACGTCCACTTGATGCGCGACCAACACGGCTGGGGACGTCTCCCCGCGCTGCGGCTGATCGGAGCCGAATCGCTGCGCCCTGGCCGGCCTGGACGCGAAGCCGTCCTGGTCCGTGACCGGACGAACCACCCACGCCAGCAGGCTCGCACAAGTCCTGCTGCGGATCGCCGCGGCCATGCCCCGGCGAAGACACCGCGCTCACGCGCGTCGCACCGCATGTACCACCCATGGCGGCCGTCCGGGTCAGGGCCGCACCAATCAACTGACCACTACTCTCCAGGAGTCCAACCGTGCCCGACCCGTCGATCGAGGAACACGCATTCCTCAGCAACACGCGCACCGCAGCGCTCGTCCTCCCGGACGGCACGATGACCTGGTTGTGCCTGCCGGGTTTCGAGTCCCCTGCTGTCTTCGCGAGTCTCCTTGGCACTCCCGCGAACGGCTCCTGGCGAGTCGGCCCGGCCACGTACACCAAGACGCCGTCTGAGAGCCGGCGTTGCTACGTCGGCGACACCCTCGCCGTCGACCAGACCTGGGACACCGGCAGCGGCGTGTTGGAGGTGACCGACTTCCTGCCCGCCCCGGATGCCACCGGCTACGCGCCGCCGACGGTGGTCCGCATCGCCACCTGCCGCAGCGGCATGGTCCGCCTCGTCTCCGAATTCCGGCCCCGTCCCGCCTACGGCTCCCTGACCCCCGGCCTGGAGTACGTCGGCCCCGGCACGCCCCGCCTGCGCGTGACGGCCGGCAGCGACACCTACTGGCTGGACGGGCCCCGTCACACAGTCAACCTCGGTGGAAGTGCCTCGTGCGACATACCGCTGAAGGCCGGGCAGAGCCTGGTCTTCGTGCTGACGTGGACCAGCACGGGCAGCCCGGCGCCCGCCCGAGTGCCGGGTACCACGGCTCTGGAGGCGACCCAGCGGTACTGGACGCAGTGGGCGGCCGCCTGCACCTACGACGGTGCACACCGGGATGCCGTCCTGCGGTCGGCGCTCACGCTCAAGGGCCTATGCGACGTGAGAGGCGCCGCGGTCGCATCCCCGACCACGTCGCTGCCCGCACCCATCGGCGGCGTGCGCAACTGGGACTACCGCTACACGTGGCCGCGCGACACCGCGTGGATGATGCAGGCTCTCCTGTCCCTGGGATACACCGAGGAGCCCGCCGCCTACCGGGACTGGCTGACCACTCACCTCGACCTGGACGACCTCAAGCCCCTATACGGCCTCGATGGCGCCCCGGTGCCCGCCGAAGCGTCCCAGCCGCACCTGCGGGGCTACCGCGGCTCCAAGCCGGTCCGGGTCGGCAACGCTGCCGCCAACCAGCATCAGCTGGATGTGTACGGCGAACTCGCCGACCTCCTCGCACAGATGGACGACGCAGGCATCCCGCCCTGCCCGGACGCCGATCACCTGCTGCTCGCCCTGGCGCTGCAAGTCGAGGCGCTGTGGGGACAGCCCGACGACGGGATGTGGGAGAGCAGGGGCACACCGCGCCGCTACGTCTCCTCCCTCGTGTGGGCATGGGTGGCCCTCGACCGCGCCGTCCGTGTGCTGGGACGCCACGGCGCCGCCGACCAGGAGACCCTGCGAAGGCTGGCGGCCACCGCCGAGGCCATCCACGCCGAGGTGTGCGCCCGGGGATACGACGAGGAGCGCCGCACCTTCACCCAGTACCTCGACGGCTGCGACCTAGACGCCTCCCTCCTGCACATCGCCCGCGTCGGATTCCTGCCGCCGGACGACAAGCGGGTGTTGGGCACCGTCGAGGCAATCGAACGCGAACTCGGCGCGGGCGGCGGCATGCTGCTGCGCTACCCGACCCGCATCGAAGCGGCCGACAACGTGGACGGGCTGTCCGGCCACGAGGGAGCGTTCCTCGCCACCGCGTTCTGGATGGTCGAAGCCCTCGCCCTCGTCGGCAGGAACAGGGACGCCGAAGACCTGTTCGGCCGCCTGCTGGCGGTGCGCAGCGACCTCGGCCTCCTTGCCGAGCAGTACGACCCGGTCGAGAAGACCCACCTCGGCAACTACCCGCAAGGACTGTCGCACGACGGCCTGATCCGGGCCGCCCTCGCGCTCGGCACCGCCAGCACGGTCCCCGGGGCTGATGGCGACCTGGTGCTGGCGCTGGAGGGGTAGCGACTCCGCCTGGCCACCGTCGCCGCCTGCGGCACCCGTGACCTCCACGGGTCGCCACCTCACGGCAGGCCCCCGCGCTGCTGCGCCGAACGATCGGCGAGCAAGCGGCTCGCCGCAGAACCCCAGGCGGCAGCCCTCCCGACGACCTCTGCGGTGGGCCGCTGCCCGCCATCACGCGGCCCAGCCCCGACCGACCCCATCCCTACGAGGAACGCTGCTCATGACGATCACCGACACCATCGACCGCCTGTCCCCGGACGAGCGACGACTACTTGCCCAGATCGCCGACCTTCCGGCGCCGGACCTGGACGTCTACGCCGTCGCCGCCTCCACTGAGACACCCACCAGCCAGATACGCAAGTGGCTCGGAGAGCTCACGGCCAGGAACCTGCTGGAGCACGCCGGCGACGTCGCCGCCCGCGGCCCGGTGTACACGATCCGGCCGGAGGTGGCCGACCGGGCCCTGGCTCTCGCCGACGGGCCGGGTACCCGTACGGCTGTACTCCAGCGATACCTGGCGTACCTGACCACCACCGCCTACAACGCCGCTCGGGTCCTCACCCCCCATCACCGCGTGCTGGGGCACGCCAGTCGGCCCGAGCCCGCTGAGCCCGTCCGGTTCTCCATCAACCACGTGGCGCTCGCCTGGCTGGACTCGATGGCTGACGCGCTGCTCCCGGCGATCACCGCCGCCGCCAAGTACGGCGACTACCAGGCCGCGACCTGCGTACCCCACGCGGCTTGGCCGCTATTCCTCTACACCCGCCGCTACGAGCTGTGGATTCCCGTCCACCGTCAGGGCCTGGCCGCCGCCGAGCGCTGGGGCGACACTGTGGCCATCCGCGAGATGCTGGCTGCGCTCGCCGCTGGCCTGCGCGGTACCCACGACTTCGACGAGGCGATCTCCTGCCTCCAGCGCATGCGAACCCTCGCGGAAGGCGACCTCGGGGCAATCGCCCAGGCCAGCCTCGGCATCGGAGCGTGCCTGCACGCCGACGCCCGCTACGTGGAAGCCATGCCCCAGCTGATCGCTGCCGCTACCCGCTACACGCGGCTCGGCCACGCGCGCGGCCAGGCCCTCGCCTTGATCCTCATCGGATCGGCGCACGCCCGGCAGGGCAACCCCACCGCTGGCATACCGGTCCTCCAAGAGGCCTGCACGCTGCTCTCCGGCCTGACCGACCCGGACCCGCTCAACATCTCACGAGCGCTCGCCTACCTCGGGGAGGCCCACTCGTTGGCGGGCACCCACGACTTGGCCGCCAGCGCGCTCGTAAAGGCCCTGGAGCACTTCCGCTCCCTCCACGCCCCCCATTGGACCGCGCACACCATGGAGTTCCTGGGCCAAGCCGCCCTGCGCGCCGACCAACACCACGCAGCCATGGACTGGTACTCCACCAGCCTCGCCCAGTACACCGAACTCGGCAGCAGCCACGACACCGACCGCCTCCAGCGTCGCATCAGGTCGGCGACCCACCGGTGAGCAAACCGCCGGCAACTGCCGTGGCGCTGCCTCCGGCCCCGAGCCTCACCACGGAAGCATGAAGACCACCCTGCGCTTCCGACCGGGTCTCGTACACGGCCCGCAGCTGCGCTGTGCACGCCGCCTGCAAGCCATCCCGAACTCCACCAAGGCCGCCGGTCGGCCGCCCCACCGGCCCGCCGGGGACCGCCCGCCCGACCACGGAAAGATCCACAATGTTCACCATCCACAATGACGCCAACGCCACCACAGACGACGAGCGCCGCTACGAACGGCTGATGGAAGCCGCGATCCCGTTGGCCGGTGACCTCTCCCAGCTGCCGCTGCCCAGCCGAATCACCGTTCGCCTAGCGACCCCGGACCAGTTCGTGGCCTGGCAGACCGAGCACAACCAGCTGATGGTCGACAGGGGTATCGAATCCCTCGGGCTGGGGCGAGTGAAGCGTCGGCTGCTCAGGGCGACGACGATGCTGGCGGTCAAGACGAAGGGCAAGGCCATGGCCGAGAAGTTCGCCCCCGTGGTCCAGGGCGCGATCATCTTCCGCTCCGAGGGCCCGGTCCTCGTGGTCATGCCTGCCGCCCATGCCGAGTCCCGCGGTACCGACCGCTTCCTGACCTGCATCTTCGCTCACGAGATCACCCACCTCGCCCAGGCCGAGTTCAACCCGGCCCTCCCCTACGCCATGGTGCGGCTCGGCATCCGGGATCAGCTGGACCGCCGGCCCCAGGATGAATGCCGCTTCCCGTCCGCTGTCCTTGAGGGCCACGCCTCCTGGGTCCAGGCGAGGGCGTCCGAGCGGCTGTGCGGCGTCGCCACCTGCAATCGCCTGGACGGCGAGCCTGAGCCGACCGAGCTGTTCACCCGGCTCACCGCCGAGTCCCCCAGGGCGGACGCCTACGACCTCGGCGAGAAGTTCATCGTTGCCGTCCACACCTTCGGCGGCTTCCCGATGGTCGAGCGCCTCCTGAAGGACGAGGACTGGATGCCGACCAACCGGGAGATCCAGGACCCGGCCATCTGGTTGGATCGTCACCAGGACGCCTGAGCACGCATCGATTGAGGCGGTGGACGAAGACCGGCAGCTGCTCCTGAGGCAGCTGCCGCCGCCACCTCGGCTGCGCGCGCCACAGGGCCCGGGACGACACAAGAAAGGGCGCCCATCTACCGTCCCTCCTCGCCACCCAGCAGCGCGAGGAGGACGACGGTGGAGTTCATCGTGACAGCCGAGGATGTCGCCCGCCGTCTCGGTTACCCCACCCCGCTCGGCGACTTGGTACAGCAGCGCATCGAGGTCGCCCTCGAGGACGCCCAGGAGACCCTGACCGCGCACCTCGGCCGGCCGCTGCTGCCCGCGCAGTACACCGAGAGCGGTGTCCACGCCGGGGCAGACGGCTGGGTGCTCAGCCACGGCCCTCTCATCGCGGTGATCTCCGCCGTCCTGGACACGGGCACGTCGGGCCCCCTCGGTCTTCCGGCATACACCGTCACCTACACCGCCGGCATCGACGCCCGCACCGACCCGCAGACTGCCCCGCTGCGCCTGTGGGTCCGGGCGACCGCCTGTCACCACCCGCTGCTGGCCGACGCACCCGCGCGCCAGCGCCGGGTCGCCTCCGCCTCCGTGGAGGGCCAGTCGGTCACCTACGACACCGCGGCCGAGCCGCCGGTGGTGCTGGCGCCCCCGGACCTCGCCACCACCGACCGGTGGCGGCTGCGCGGCCGCAGGGTCTACCAGGCCCCGACCCGGCCGAACCCGCCCGGCCTCACCGTCGGGTCCTACCGCTCGGGTGGGCTGTGATGGCCGTCCTGCTTGCAGACAGACAGCTCGGCGTCCGTACCCGGGGCACGCCCATTCTGGATGCGCACGGCGCGGGGGTGACCGGGCCGCTCGGCCCGCTGCGGGGACCGTGGCCAGGCCGCGCCATGCCGCAGACCGACGGCACGTGGCACCTGGCCCTGGACGGGAAGGCCGGCCTCCTGCTGGTCGGCGACGTCGTGGTGGAGCCGTCCACCGGCACCGAGTGGACCGTCCTCGCTGCCGACCGGTTGGCGAACACCGACGACCCGTCACTGACCTACGTGCGGATCCAGGCGCGCGCCCGCGTCTCGGACGGCACCCGACCGGAAGGACACCCGTGATGGCACACCTCGAGCTGCCCTCGGACATCGCGCGCCGCCTGGCACCCCTCATGCTGCAACGCACCCAGCGTCTGGCCGAGGAAGTCGAGGAGGAAGCCCGGCGGCGAGCCCCGGCGGCCAAGACCTGGCACACCCAGGAAGATGGCCAAGCACGGCCCAGTCACCAGGCCGCCGACGGCCAGACCGTACCGGCGCCGATCCCCTTCTCTGTCGGGAATACCACGCTCGCCGGGCCTCGGGACGCTGATGGCCCGACCGAGGAGACGACAGGATGCCGGTGCACGGTCACCGAGGACCCGGAAGCTGTCGCTGAGACGATCTTGGCGGGTAAGGCCGCCATCAACGGCGAGCGTGTCCGTGCCACGGTCACCTGCGACTTCCCGCGAGCCGCCGAAGCCGAGTTCGCGCATGGCGACGGCACGCACTTCATGAGCGGCGCCGCCTCCCAGGTCGCCGCCCGGCACCGCTGACCGGCACTGCGGGCCACCGCGACTGCCTCTGGAGGGTCAGGCGGGGCGGACGGTACAGGCCAGGCCCTGCTTTCCTTCGCCCGGTCACCCCATCACCGTCCGAAGGAGCCGACATGGCCCAGCCTGACCGCGTCCGGATCGTCCTCGCCCACCACCTCACGCGCGAGGACAAGGACCTCCTGCCCGGCGACGAGATCGAAGTGCCGTACCACGAGGCCCGGCAGCTGATCAGCGCCGGATACGTCGCCAACGTGGACCCGGCCGATACGGACGCGGTGGCCAACGCCCTCGCGCCCGTGGTCGAGCCCAAGCCGGCCGTCGCCCGGCCGCCGGCGAACAAGGCAGCAGGGCAGGCAAGTGAGTGACCTGGCCTCCCTCGACGCCGAGGAGCTGGCCGTCGCCTGGCTGTCGGGGCACGCCGAGCTGACGAAGGTGCTCGGCGGCCCAGGCCGGGTCGGGGCCCGCAACGCCCCGCCCTACCCCCGGATCCGCATCACCCAGGTTCCCGGCGGCTCCGCGCCGGGCTGGCGTTGGATCGCCACCGTCCACCTCCAGGTCGAAGCGCTCGGCGACCTGGACCGGTCGACTCCCCGGCCCGTACTGCGTCGGGCGTTCGCCACCGCGGTCAAGGCTCTGCACGAGCTGGCCGAGCAGGGCGCGATGTCGGGCCGGCCGGTGGTGACCGCGGTACGGGCGCTGTCGGCGGGCGGGTGGCTGCCGGAACCGACCGGCCAGGCCCGCTACGTCGGCGTGGTCGCCCTGACCGCGCACCCGCCGGCCACCTGAAGCGCATTGCGCGAGTTGTGCGACAGCCTCACGCGCGGCGACGGCGCGACGCTACTGCTCGCAGCGGCCTACGGTCCAGCACGTCCCTGCCTGCCCGTGTTGAGGAGGATCGGCTGTGCCCGCGGAGAGCATGTTCGTTGCCCAGATGGCCCGCCTGTACCTGGCCGCGCCGGGTACGGCCGCGCCCACGGACCCGGTGACGGCGATGCCGACCGGTTGGAAGGAGGCCGGGCTGTTCAAACCGAGCAGCCTGGAGTGGAACACCGACCCGAAGTTCGAAGATCTCAAGTCCCATCAGCTGCGGTACGCGGCCCGCACCATCCAGACCGAGGACGCCGCGACCATCAAGGTCGAGCTTCAGGAGTGGAACGCGGGCAACATCATCGCGGTGTACGGCGGTGGCGAGGTCACGAGCGTCACCCAGAACGGCAAGACCTTCTACCGGTTCAACCCGCCGAAGGTGGGCGGGCGCAAGCAGTTCGCGGCGGTAGTTGAGCTGATCGACGGCGTGAAGCACTACCGGCGGATCGTGCCGCTGTGCGAGCAGGTCGCATCGGTGGCCCAGAAGTACCCCAACGACGCAGAAAGCACACTGCCGCTGGAGCTGAAGGTGATCGGAGGCGAGGCCGGCGACCCGTGGTACGACCTGACCGACGACCCCGGCTTCGCCCCGGCAGCAGCTTGAACTACCCGTGGTGGTAGTGGTGTTTGGGCTGTGCCCATTCGCAACCCCTGCGCCTACTGTGGATCACGTCGGGCAGCCCACCCCCCCTGGGGCCAGCCCGGCCCATGATGCCCCGTCCGATCCCCCCGGGCGGGGCATCGCCGTGTTTGCGGTGGGCTGGATGTGAGGCGGGACGGCCGGCCGGTATGACTCGACCGATCCGCCTAGTGCTACCTAACCAGTGCGACTTTTCGCTAGCTTGTAGTCGTACCCAGTGAGTGATACTTTCGGGGTGTGGCGAAAGTATCGGTCTCTATCCCGGACGCACTCCTTGGGCGAGCACAGGCCCTCCATCAGCACGACAGCGTGAGTCAGCTCGTGCAGAAGGGCTTGGCGCTCCTCGCTCCGGAGGCTGAAAAGCTAGACCGTCCGGAGTGGGCGAAAGCTCGCATTGCGGCGGCGGCCAACCGGTTCCGAGCCGCGGCCCGGCAGGACTACGAGGACGGGTACCGCGCGGGTATCGAGCTGGCCGAGCAGGCGCCCTGGGACTGGGTGCTCTGGCTCGAACGGCGGCAGTTCAACATCTCCTACCTCTTGTCCGTCCACTCGCGCGTGGAGCATCGGCCGGAGGATGGTGGTGCTGAGGTGGAGTACATGACGGCCTGCCGGTCGGGGTCTTGGCCATCCGAGTGGCACCTGGCTCTCTTCCAGGTATTCCGTGCCGAGCTGGCCCCACCGGGGGAGGAGGACTGCCCTTACCGCAGTGATCAGTTCCTCGCCGGTTTCGGGCAGGCTTTCCGGGACGTCTGGGATGCGGTCAACATGTCCGTTGACTAGCGACCGTGCCATGGAGTGCAAGCTGACACTTCGCTCCTAAGAACCCCGCCTACCCCTCGCAGTGCTTCCGACGGCTACCAGCGAGGGGTGGCGGTTGCAGTACCCATCTGAACCAAGCCAGAAAGGTACCCAGTGAGCATTATCGCGCGTCGTTCCCAGGAGAGCCACGTGCTCTCCTCCGAGTACGTCTTGCCCGGCCGGATCACACAGGCCGTCCGGGACCGGGCCGCGACCGACGGCCTTCCGGTGGTCCTCCTCAGCGTCCTCGTGTACGGAACCGTCCAGGGCCTGTCGGCCGGGCAGGTGATGTTGCTGACGGCCGAGGTTTCCCTGTTCGTGGTCGCCGAGCGCTGGTGGAGGGCCCGGCGAGCTTAGCCACCGTGCCCAGCGCTACCACTTAACCCGTAGGAGGGGCCGCCGGTACGCCGGCGGTCCTGCCCGGGTTGATCGCGGTCTACAACCGCACCCGTGCTGCTCTCTGCACTCGGTGTTGGGCGCGACGCTAACCGGCGTCGGCTCTTACGGTCTGCGGCGTTCCGTTGCCGACAGACCGAGGAGCCGACGTGGTCGGGATTGACCTGGACGCCGCTCGTGAGCGCCGTCTGGCCGCTGCTGCCGAGAAGGCCTTTCTCGCCAAGGCCGAGTACACGGTCGGCGAGGAGCCGCTGATCTTCGGGGGCACCACCGTGGCGATGCTGCCGGCCGAGCTGCCGCTCGCGGTGTGGGAGCCGCTGATCGGCATCCCGTACCTGCCGCTGCTGCTGCGCTCCCTGGTGGAAGCCGCGCAGACACAGGGCGACGAGCAGTCCGAGGCCGCGAGCCTGATCGTGGACGTGCTCGGCTCGGAGCCGAGCCTGCCGTCCGACCTGCTCGCCGCGGCCGCCGAGATGGGCCGCCGTCTGCTCGGACACGACGGGTTTGCCCGGCTGATGGAGCAGCGCCCCAGCCACCCGGACATCTTTGAGCTGGTGCGTGCCGTCTGGGCGAAGTACTTCCCGGGTGGGAGCCTGGGGGAACTCATGGGGCCGTCCGGCTCGCCTTCGGGCGCTGGGACGACCTCGAAGCCGACTTCCAGCGGTACTACCATCTCGACGCCCGCGGTGTCTGGCGACGGCCCGGTGACCCTGGATTCGTCGGGACCCGGCGCTTCCTGACCCTGATGCGGGGGCTGCCTGCCGAGGCCCTGCTGCGGCGAGATGGGGCGGAGATCGGTGCTGACCGCTGGGGTCTGACGCAGGAACTGCTGGCGCAGCTGGTCGAGCTGGTATCGGTGGTGGCGGCGGAGCACCGCCTGCGGCGGCCGGTCGAGCTGCCGCGTCCGGCCCACCTGAGCGCTGGCCGCGAGTACGAGCGGGACGTGCAGGGCATGGCCCGCGCGGTCGCCGTGCTGCGCCGCAGCGGGAAGGCGGCCAGCCGTGGCTGAGGAGATCGACTCCGGCCGTCTCGTTGTCGAGGTCGTCGCCGACTCGTCGGGGTTCGCGGCGAATGCCCGAGCGCGCGTCGATGCGGCAGTGCGCAACCTGCGGGCCAAGGTCCGGTTGGACCCGGACGCCTCCGGGCTGCGCGAGCGCGTCGAAGCTGCTGCGCAGGCCGCCCGCGCCCGGATCGAGGTCGCGGTCGACTTCGACGCTTCTGGGCTGCGTGAACGCGTCCGGGCTGCTGTCGAAGCGGCCGCGGCCAGCGTCAAGGTCGACCTCGACGTCGAGACGGCCGGGCTGCGCTCCCGCGTCGAGGAAGCGCTGGCCGGCCTGTCGGTGCGCGTGAGGGTCGACGTCGATACCGCCGCCGCGACCAGCCGCCTCGTGGCCTTCCGCACCCTCGCGTCCCGGCCGGTCGACGTCCCGATCAACGCTGGCGGTGGCAGCGGGGGGCTGGCCCAAGCGGCACAGGGCCTCGGCTCCACCGTCGCCGGGCTGGTCCGCTTGCCCGCGATGGCCTCCGGGGCGCTCGCCCTCGGCCAGGCCCTCACCCAGGTCGCCGCCGGGCTGTTCGCGATGGGTGCGGCCGCCGCGCCTGCGGTCGGTCTGCTCGGTGCCCTTCCTGGCGCGGCGACCGCCGCGGTGCAGGGCGCTGGCACCCTGCTGGCCGCGTTCAGCGGCATTGGTGCCGCGGTCAAGGCACTCGGCCAGGCGGACAAGCAGTCTGCCGGGGCCTCGTCCGCTTCCGCGCAGGCCCGGCAAGCCGCCGCCGATCGGGTGGCGGACGCGCAGCGCCGTCTCGGCGCCGCCCAACGCGACAGCGACGAGCAGGCGCTTCGCGGCGCCGAACAGGTCGCGCAGTCCCGGCGCCGTCTGGCCGATGTCCAAGAGCAGGCGGCGGCATCGGTTGCCGCCGCCGACCGACAGCTGGCGGCGGCGGAACTCACGGTCACCCGCGCCCACCAGGCCGCCGCGCAGGCGCAGCAGGCACTGAACGACGCCCGGCAGGCCGCGCAGCGCACCCTGGAGGACCTGAACCGGGACGCGGCCCGCGGGCCCCTGGAAGAGCAGAAGGCGCTGCTCTCCCTAGAGCAGGCCCGCGCCCGGCTCAACCAGGTCAACGTCTCTCCGTTTTCGTCGGAGACGGACCGGCGTGAAGCCCAGATCTCCTACCAGGAGGCGGTCAACCAGCTCGAGGACGTTCGTATCCGCAACCGGCGGCTCGCCGAGGATGTCAAGAAGGTCAACCAGCAGGGTGTCGAGGGCAGTGACCAGGTCACCTCCGCGAAGGAACAGCTCGCCCGCGCCCAGGAGGCCGAGCAGGATGCGGTCCGGGGCGTCGAGGACGCCGAGCAGCAGTCTGCCCGCGCCCGCGTTCAGGCTCTGCGCGAGGTCCAGGATGCGCACGCCGACCTCGACAAGTCCGTCCGCGAAGCGCAGGGCCAGCAGCTGCGTTCCGCCGAGCAGGTGGCGGACGCCCAGCGGGATGTCGCCCGCGCGGTGCGGGACCAGTCCCAGGCGCTGAACACTGCTGCCGGGGCCGCCAGCGCCGCTGAGCAGGCACTCGCCGCACTCTCCCCGGCGGGACGGCGCTTCGCCCAGTTCATCTCCGGCACGGTGCAGCCGGCTCTCCGCAGGCTGCGGGACACCGCGCAGGGAGCCCTGCTGCCTCCTCTGGAGATAGCGATCAGCCGCGGCCTCACCCTGCTACCGATCTTCAACCGGGCGATCGGTGACACCGGTCAGGTACTCGGGCAGGCCGCCCTGCGAGGCGCGGAGATGGCCACCTCCGGACCGTGGCGGGCGGACCTGGCGCAGGTCGCCTCGACCAACACTCGGGTCATCGGCTCGTTGGCGAACGCCGGGCTGAGCGCGGCCGACGGGCTGCGCAACATCACGGTTGCCGCCGCACCGTTGCTGGAACGCCTCGCCCGTGCCGTTGAACGCGGTCTCGCGCTGGCCGCCGCGTTCATCCAGGCCCGCCGCGACGGCGGTCAGCTCAGCGCGTTCTTCCAACGTGCCGGGGACACCGGCGCGCAGCTGTGGGGAATCCTGCGGGACATCGCCCTCGGCGTCTTCAACATCGGGCGCGCCGCCGCCCCCGCCGGACAGCAGCTCCTCACCTCGCTGTCTGCTGCAGCAAAGTCGTTCCGCACGCTCACCGGAGAGGGTGAAACCCAGGCCAAGCTCGCCGGGTACTTCGCCAACACCGTCCCCGTGCTGCAGGAAGTCGGGCGGCTGGTGGCGGCCCTCGGCATCGCCTGGTTCAACTTCACCAACAACCCGGCGTTGGCGCCGCTGATCGCCCGGCTGCGCACCGAGGTGCTGCCTGCCGTCATGCAGCTGGCCGGATCGCTCGGCAACGGCCAGCTGTGGGAGCAGCTCCTCGGGCTGCTCTCCTCCATCGTGGGCATCGCCGCCCAGCTCGGCGGCCTCGGCAACACCTTGTCCGGGTTCCTGTTCGTCATCCAGGCCGTCGCCTCTGCCGTGCAGCTGCTGCTGTCGATCCCCGGCATGGGCGCCTTCGTGTCGGCGCTGCTGACGATCGCCGGCGTCGCGGGCGGGGTCATGGCCGTGGGCAACGCGATCGGCGCTGTTCGCGGCGCGCTGACCCTGCTGTCCGCCAACCCGATCATGCTGATCGTTGCTGCGGCCGCCGCCCTGGTGCTGGCGTTCACCACCGCCTACCAGAAGTCCGAGTGGTTCCGCAGTGCCGTCAACGGGGCGATCAGCGGCCTCGCCGACGGCGTGCGCTTCGCGCTCGACAGCATGGTGTCCTTCGCGGCCTGGTCGTGGGGCAAGCTCACCGGGATCTTCGCCCCGCCTATCCGCTTCCTGGTCAACACCGTCTACGACGGCGGGATCAGGCGGGCCTGGAACTGGATCGCCGACAGCTTCGGGCTCGGCAAGCTGCCGTCGTTCACCGTCGGGTTCGCCCGAGGCGGTGTCGTGCCCGGCTACGCGCCCGGCCGTGACACAGTGCCCGCCATGCTCTCTCCCGGGGAGGGCGTACTGGTGCCGCAGGCCGTACGCCAGCTCGGCGGAGAAGGGGGCATCACCGCCCTCAACGACGCTGCCCGCGCCGGGCGCCTCGCAGACGCCGGCGCGCCCGTGCAGGGCTTCTTCCTCGGCGGCCTCGTAGACGGCGCGTTCGACAAGCTGCGCGGCTGGGCCGCCGGAGCCCTGGGCAAGGCTCTCAATCCCGTGCGGTCCTGGTTCAACTGGATGCCTGACAACGCGTGGGGCGGCATGCTGCGCGGCATGGTCAACCGGGCCGTCGACGGTGTGCTGGCCTTCGTGCGCGGCTACGCCACCGGGGGAGTGGTGCCCGGCTACGCGCCCGGCCAGGACAGCGCCCTGGCCCGGCTCAGCCCCGGCGAAGGTGTCCTGACGCCGCAGGCCGTGAGAGGACTCGGCGGCGGCGGGGCCGTCAGCGCGATCAACGCCGCCCGCGGCCAGCTCGCCACCGACGGCGGCCAGGGCCAGTGCATCGGCACCGTCATCTCACCCGGAGCGATCGTGCAGTACATCACCAACCCGCAGCCTGAGACGCCGGGGGAGACCGTCAACAACCGGCTGCGCGCGCTCGCGAGCTTCGGCCTGTTCGACAAGGAGAGCGCCTGATGGCCCGCGAGCGCTGGCTGGTGGACGGCTACGACCTCACCGACGGCCTGGTGCGCGACATCGAGTACCGGGCCGGGCTGATCGGCACCCCCGCGGTCGTCGGAGCGAACGCCACCGTCCCGAACCGCATCGGGGAGTTGTGGCGGCCCAAGCGCCACGGCCCCGGCAAGTTCACTCTCACCGTGTGGCTGGCGCCCACCAAGGGCGGGTGGCAGGACGTCGAAGCGGCGTGGGAAGACCTGCTGCGCGCTGTCGCCCGCCCGCACCGGCTGCTCACCTTCGAACGGCACACTGCCGCGGGCCAGGTGCGCCGCTGCGAAGGCGAGGTGCTGTCCGCGCTCACCCCGACGCCGCTGGGCCAGAGCGGCATGCGCATCAGCCTGGAGGTCAACGTGCCCGCCGGATACTGGGTGTCCGCCGACACCAGCACCCAGGCGACCGCCCCCGGCACGCCCGTGCCCCAAGACCTCCCGCTGACCGCGTTCTCCGACGCCACCGCGCCCATGGAGCAGCTCGCCTATCTGCTCACCGGCCCGATCACCGCCCCGACCGTCACCGACACCACTGACGGGACTGGTGGCGACGCCTTCACCTACACCGGGCAGATCGGCGCCGGGCAGAGCCTCACCGTAGACGCCGCCACCTGGCAGCTGACCGGCAGTGGAGGCTTCGTCCCCGACCCGGGGCGCCTGACCAACACCGGGGCGGCCTTCCTGCGCCTGGCCGCCGGCCGCCCCGGCAAGCCGCCAAGCGTGCGCCTCACCGGAACCAACACCGGGCCCACCACCCAGCTCGCCGTCACCGGCCGCCGCGCCTACCTGACCTGACAGGAGAACCACCGTGGCTGTCCACCTGCGCGTCTCAAGCCCGAGCGGCAGCCTGCTCGGGCTGCTGCCCTACCCCGCCGACCTCAAGACGCAGGCCGAGCACAACGGCCCCGGCGCACTGACCTTCACCTACCCGCGCAACGGCCCGGGCGCCGGTCTGCTGTCCGGGGACGACCCGCGGATCTCCCTCGTCATCGACGGCGTCGAGCAGCCTGAGCGGTACCTGCTGGAGGACGACGGCGACGACCCGGCCGACGACGTGGGTGCGGCTCGGCCGGTCCAGGTCGGGTGCCGGGGCGCCCTTGCCCTGCTGGAGCGCGCCGTGATCTACCCGGTCGGCCACACGCCGGGCAAGGCCGTGCAGGGGCTGGACGCGCACTTCCCGTTCGTCAACGCCACCCCCGGGGCCGTTCTCGCCACCCTGCTGCAGCGCGCCCAGGCCCGCGGCGCCCTGCCCGAGATCAGCTGGGACTTCACCTCCGCCGCCGACAGCGCCGGCCGCTCCTGGCCCACGACGTACACCGTCCAGTACGACGCCGGAGGTGACCTGCTTAAGACCGTCGCCTCGATCACCGGCGCGGGGTGGGCCGACGTGCGGATGGAGGGCTACCGCCTGCACGCCTACGTGCCCGAAACCGTGTGTGCCACCGATCACCCCGGCATCGTCCTGTACCTGGGCCGGGACGTGCTGAAGGGCCCCCGGCAGCGCTCCCGCCGCTCGGTGCGCTCCCACCTGCTCGCTGCCGGCGACGCCGGCAACCTGGCCGAGGTCGTGGACTCCACCGCCGCGGCCCGCTACGGCCGCCGTGAGGCCTTCGACGGCCGCGGGGGCATCACCGATGCCGCCACCCTGGCCGAACTCGCCCGTGTCACCCTCGGCGGCATGGTGGCCGCCGCCGAGGGCTTCACCATCGAACTCGACCCGACCGCCACCCAGCACCGACCCGGCATCGACTACCGGCCCGGGGACTACATCCGCTACGACCAGCGGCGCACCAGCCCGACAGAGCTGGAGCCGCTGCGGGTGCGCACCATCGCCACCACGTACGACGACTCCGGCCAGCCCAGTAGCAGCCTCGAGCTCAACGACATCTTCGTGGAGCAGCGCATCCGGGTGCAGCGGCAGCTGGACGCCCTCACCAACGGCTCCGCGACGGCCTCCCGCACGCCGCTGCCGCCGCTTGGCGACCGCAACGACACCATCGCCCCGAAGCAGCCAGACGCGGTGCTGCTCGGCTCCTGGGCCTACCTGGACCGGGACGGGCAGCAGCACGCCGCGCTGGCCGTGTCCTGGCCCGCAGTGACGCAGAACGCCGACGGCACCGCGTACGACGACGCCGGCAACTATTACGTCTCCTACCTGCTGCCCGGCCTGCGGATCGCGGCGCAGGATCCGCAGTGGTCCCCGGAACAGGCCGTCAACGGCACCATCGCCCACTACGACCAGCTCCCGGCCGGCCAGCGTGTCCAGGCCCGGGTGCGCACCGTGGACGCCTCCGGGAACTCCTCCACCTGGCGGCTGTCGGAGGAGATCATCCTCGCCAGCGACACCACGCCGCCCCCGGTGCCGTCGAAGCCCGCGGTGACCTCGCTGATTGGCGCGCTGCGGGCGGTGTGGGACGGGCACGGGGCGCAGGGCGAGGAAATGCCCGCGGACTTCGCAGAGTTGGAGGTGCACGCCTCCACGGCAGCCGGCTTCGTCCCCAGCGCGGCGACGATCGTCGACCGGCTCGCCGGAGCGGCCGCCGCCCCGATCACCGGCCTGACCTACGGCACCACCTACTACGTCAAGTTCGTCGCCCGTGACCGGGCGGGCAACGCCTCCCAGCCTTCCGCCGAGGCCTCCGCCGCTCCGACCGTCGTCATCAGGTCCGACCTCGCAGACCAGATCATTGGCACCGCCCAGCTCGCCGACGCCACAATCATCGGCGCGAAGATCGCGCTCGCCACCATCCAGGACGCCAACATCGGCACCGTCTCCGCGAGCAAGCTGACCGTCGGCACGCTCAACGCGGACGTCTCGGTGTCCGCCCGCATCAAGACCGCCGACACCGGCGCGCGGGTCGAGCTGAACTCCGGCGGCCTCGAGGCGTGGAACGCCAACGGGGTGAAGACCGTCTCCGTCTCCGCCTCCACCGGCGACGTGCGGATCGTCGGTGGCCTCTCCAGCGGAACGACCGGGCAGCGGATCGAGATCAACCCCAGCGGAGGCCTCCCGGAGATCCGCTTCTTCCCCACCGACGGCAACAACTACGCGTTCATCAACGCGGTCGGCGGGAACAACGGCGCGGCGTACATCGGGCTGAACAGCGGGAGTTTCCCGCACAACGGGCAGCCAACGGCCTACCGGCTCTACCTGACCGAGTACAGCTCCGCACTGGAGACCATCCGCACCGACACCCAGAAGCCGTGGGGCGGCACCGTCCGTATGAACGCGGGCGAAGGCGCCGCGCTCGCCTACACCGTCGAGGACACGCTCCACGGCTATGTGATCGCATCGCAGGCAGGTGCCCAGTTCGGCCGGCGCAACGAGGACGGCAGCTACAGCGAACTGTGGCTCGACAGCTCGGCGCTGCAGTACAGCGGTACTTTCCCGAACTACTGGTACACCAAGCCTGACCGCGGCCTGTTCACCGGCACGGTGGGGATGACCAACTGGACGGCCATGTCGCTCTCCTACGGACCGACGATGACGTCGCCGATGGTACCGATCGTCACCCTGCGGGACTGGCAGGCGATCCGAGCGTGGCAGGTCACCGCATCCAGCCTCACCGGCTTCACCACCACCCTCGCCGCCGCCAGTACCGACGGCTCCGTCGGTTTCTGGTGCTACCGCATCTGACAGGAACGGAGATCACCATGCCCGAGCAGTACCGGGTACTTTCCGCGGTCCGAATCAACGTCGGACCGACGCAGTGCTGGGCCGTGCGCCAGCAACGGCCGGACGGAGAGCACCACATCACACTCTTCCCAGCCTCCTCGCTGGAGTGGCGGGCGGCCGAGTACGACATCGACCACACCACCCCGGCCGGCATCGACCAGATACTCGACATACTGCTCCACGAGCCGTTCGTCCCGGACCCGCTCGAGAACCGTGACACCGACCCGGCCGCCGCGAAGGGCCTCACCGCCCCCGCCACGCAAGCGGTGCACGGTCTCACCGCGGGGGACACCGTGCCCATCACCTTGCACAACGCGCCCGACCGGGCCACCGCCCGTCAGGCACACCTCGAACGGATCGCGCACATCAAGCGAACCCGCGTCGCCGTCACCGCCGGCCCCGCCCCGGGAAAGCTCCGCGGGGCGCCAGCGCGGGCCGCACCGGACCCCCTCGATGAGATCCGCCGCAACCACGGCATCACGTCCCACGGCGTAGCGGCCAAGGTCGAACTCGTGGAACAGGCCCGGCAGCAGCTCGCCCGGCCGCAGCCGTCCTCCGGCAGCACCACCGCGCGCTCCGCCCCGGAGGACTTCACCACTTCCGTGTGGGACGCAGCCGTGCCCCGACGTGACGAAGCGCAGCAGCGCGACGGAGACGACACGGCGTGATCGACCACCCCACTCCCGAACAGCTCGACCGCCTGCTCAGCACCGCCGACCGCCGCCGACTCACCCCCGCCGAAGCCGCCCTCCTCCGAATGGGACTCCAACACCTGCAGAAGGCGGCCGCCCGTCCCCCTCAACCGAAACCCGAAGGACAACCGATCATGGAACACAACGTCGCGCCCATCACTGTGGACGCCGAGCCGTACATCACCCGGCTGCGCACCCAGATGGCCGAGGCCTGGGGCCAGGTGCAGGCGCAACTCGCCCTCGCGCACGAGGAGAACGCGGTGCGCGCCGCGCGAGAAGCCGAGCAGGCCCGGCGGATCGCCGAACTCGAAGCCACCGTCGCTGAACTGCAAGCCAGCGCCTCGACGCGACCGTAGACACCGTCGCGCCCTACCGTCCCCCGCTGTGAACCGGGACCCGGACGACCAGCACCCTCCCGCTGGCCGACGACACCGACGGAGGACCAGATGGAGCGAGATCACCGGCTGGAAGACGATCCGGGACCTGATGCTGTTCCTGCTCGGAGCGGTCGTGATCGTGAGGGAGACGTGGACCCCGCCGGTCGACCCGAGCGTGGTCATCACCGGCCTGACCCTCGCGGGGCTGCCAGCCGCGCTGTCAAGGGACGAACGGCCACCACGCGAGTAACCCCCCGAGCCAGGCTACTGGCCCGGTACCGGTTCACCACCGGCTACCTGGCCGCTGCCGGCGCCGCGATCGCCGCCACCTGGCCGCACTGAATCACCCGCCCCGGCCCCGGCCCTGTGTCTACGGCCAGCGCTACCCTAGAGTGATGATGTGGCCGCCGGGCCGACCGGCCGCGTGCTCTGGCAACAAGCCCCTCGGGGCTGTCTCCTATCAAGGGGAGCGCGCGGACCCGGGCGGCTTCGCAACCCGCGGGCCCGGCGGCCACACTTCCTAATCTCCTGTATCACCAGCCGACTTGGCCACGTGGTGGGGTGTTCCCACGTAGGCCCGGCTGGCGGGAGGGTGGAGGCAGGCAGCCACGCCGGGGCCTGCGAACCCCGGTGCCGCCACGGAGACAAGGAAGGCACCCTGAGGTGACAGCACCAGCTCAGAAATCACCCCCCGCGACCGAACAGGTCACCCCGCTGACGGACAACCGCGCGGAGATGACCATCGAGACGGCCGACCAGGTCCTGGAGATCACCGGCGAACAGCGGTTCTGGACGAAGGCCCAGCGAGCAGCCCTCGCCACCATCGGCCTCGCCAACGCCCCGACGCACGACCTCGTCGCGTTCTTCCACATCTGCAAGTCCACCGGCCTGGACCCCTTCCGCCGCGAGATCTACTACATCCAGCGCAAGCGCAAGGTGGGCAAGCAGGACGAGCTGTACTACACCGCGCAGACCGGCATCGACGGGTTCCGGCACACCGGGCAGCGCACCGGCCGATTCATCCGTCGGGTCGGCCCGTTCTGGACCGGACCCGAAGACGACCCGAAGTGGTGGATGCAGGGCGAGGACGGCATCAACCGTCGCCGCTGGGTCGACGTGTGGCTCCACGACCAGCCGCCCGCCGCCGCGATGTGCCGGATCGAGCACCGCAGCATCGCCGGGGACGCGACAGTCACCCAAGCCGTCGCCGTCTTCTCCGAGTTCGCCGTCGGCAGAGACGAATGGCGCAACGACCCAGTCACGGGCGACGGCTACAAGACCGGCAAGCGCATCCTGACCGGGCAGTGGCCGACGATGGGCGCCCACATGATCGGCAAGGTCGCGGAGGCCCAGGCGTGGCGCATCGCCTTCCCCCGCGAGCTGGTGAACATCTACGAGCACGCCGAGATGGAACAGGCCGACGCCGCCCAGCGCGAACTGGAGCGCGAAGCAGCAGCAGCGCGCCGACGTGAGGCCCGATCGCAGGAACAGTCCGGTGCCGTCATCCCCGGCACGGTGGTCAGCACCTCCGCCCCCGAGGCGGCCGACGGAGCCACCGAGCAGGGCGCACCCGAGAGGGAGCCGGCCGACACCCGGCAGGAACCGGCGGACGACGCCCCCACCGCCGATGAGCTGCGTGAAGAACTGCGCGCCTACGCCTCCGCGATGGGCAGCACCGTCGCCAAGATCACCTACCGGTGGCGGAAGGCGACGGGTACTGGCCTTGATGAGGCAACCGGCGGGCAGCTTGCCGTCCTGCTCGGTGAGCTGCGCCCCTACGTCGTATCCGCGCTGGGGCCCCTCCCCGAGGCGGCCGAGCACGTCGAGGCCGGCGGCCTTCTGGTTCGGCTCAACCCCGACACCACCGTGTGGAGCAGAGAGGACGCCCGCGAGGGCTAACCCGCTCCGCCTGCTTACTCCACCCGCAGGGCCGCGCCCCGGCCGCGTGGCCCTGCGGCCTGCCCACACGGACACCACATGCAGCCTCTCATCGAACAAGCCCGCCAGCTTGCCCGCGCCCGTCTCATCGGCCCCAGCCCCCTACCGTGCCGCTGCGGCGCGCCCCGTCACGCACACCGGGGACAGAAGCGCTCCGGCGGCCATCCCTCCACCAACTGCGCCCGCTACCGCCGAGACTCGGCCGACGTGCTCCTCGAACGGGCCCAGACGGCAGCCCACGCCCGGCTCGGCGACGACCTCGCGGCGTCCGAGCGCACCGGCCGCCGCCGACGCTCCCGCCGCCCCAAACAGCCCGGCCAGTGGTCGATCGGTGCCTCCGACACCAGCTCCTGCCGCCGCGCGATCTGGTACCGGGAAAACCCCCCGCCCGGCTACGTCCCGGCCCCTGTGGACCGGCGCGCGGCCCGGGCCGGAACCCTGATCCACGACTCGGTGTCGCGCCGCCGGCGCGCCCTGTACCCCTGGCGCCTGTACGAGCAGACCGTCACCCTGCCCGGCCTGGACCGGCCAAGCCGCTACGACGAGTACGACCCCGTGACCGGCGTGCTGTACGACTACAAGACCGCCGGGGACTGGAAGTGGTCGCTGGTCGGGGAGAGCGGCCCACCGGAGACCGAGTGGGAGCAGGGCCAGCTCTACGCGCTGGCGCTCCACCTGGAGGGCCAGCACGTGGTGGAGGTGCGGATCGTCTACTTCGAGCGCAAGAGCGGTGAGGACGAGGAGTTCACCCGCCCGTTCGACGAGCAGGCCGCCCGGCGGGCTCTCGGCCGGTTGACCGCCATCGCCACGGCCCTCGACCTGGGCACTGCCCTGCCCCGGGACCGGTCCGGGCCGAGCACCGATGTGATCTGCCGACGGTACTGCCCGGCCCGCACCCACTGCTGGAACATGCTTGAAGCCGAGGCCGCCGGCCGCTCGCCCGAGTCGTACACCCTCGTTACCGACAAGGCCGACATCGAATGGGCCCTGGGCGAGTACGACCGACACCGTGCCGCGAAGTCCGCCGCCGAGAAGGCGCAGAACGTCGCCAAGGCGCTGCTCGACGGGGTCGCGCCCGACACCTACGGCGAGTACGAGTACGTGCGCACCGCCGGGCGGCTCAAGGACCCTGAGCCGGACCATCAAGGACGCGTCAGGCAGCTCGAGGCGTTCTGGGACCTCCCGCCGAACGAGCGGCCGGCACTGCAGGAGCTCGACTACCCGACCAAGCGGTCCCGCACGCCCGGCAGCACCCAGGTCCGTCGGGTGCGCGCCGCCAAGCGCGGAGCCCCACCAGTACGTGGAAGCCGGTAAGGACGCCAAACGCGGCGCGCATCGCTTCTCCTGGCCAGGCGCTCCGTGCCTACGCCTGGCCAGTCCCACCCCGGACGTCGAACGGCGCCGTTGTCTGTCGGCTGACCTAACGTCCGCGCATCGCAAGCACATTGAGAGGAACACCGTGACCAGCCCGTACGACCCCGCGACCGTTGTGCCTCGCTCGCCCTGGTTCACCGAGCGGCCGCCCGCTCTCCGACCCGCCGCACACCTCGTGCCGGTGCAGCCCGCCGAAGGCCTCGGCGCACCGATCTACGAGCAGATGGTCGCCGAGTACGGAGATCCGTTCGGCCCACTCGGCCCGATACGTGCCCGGTACCTGCATCGTTCGCTTGCCCGACCGACTGGAGACTGAACCCCAGCCCCAACACCGGAAGTTGTCGACGCGACCTAACCCGGGCAGCCGCCTAGGTTCCCCGCTCATGGCAGCCCCCCGCTACATCGACTACACGCCGCTGGACGAGATCCGGCCCGCCGCTCGCAACCCGAAGGGCCACGACGACGACGGGCTGGATCGTTCCGTCGAGCAGTTCGACTTCACCGAGCCCGGCCTGCTGGACGAGCGCACCGGGCGCCTGGTGGCCGGCCACGGCCGCTACGAAACCCTGGCGCGGCGCCGCGACGCGGGCAAGGCCGCCCCGGAAGGCGTCGTCGTCACCGCCGACGGCACATGGACCGTTCCCGTCGTACGCGGCTGGACATCGCGCGACGATGCTCACGCCGAGGCCTACCTGATCGCCTCCAACCACCTGACCACCGTCGGCGGCTGGGACGGCGAGGGCCTGGCCGCGATGCTGTCCGACCTGGAGCAGGTCGACCCGGCGCTGTTCGCCGCCACCGGGTTCGACCACGCCCAGATCGACGCCATGCTCGCCGAGGTCACCCCGGACGGCCCGGACGACGACGCGGACGACACGGACGACGGCGCCGCCGAACCCGATCAGCCCACCCGCGGCGACCTTCTGGCCCTGGCCGGCGTTACTGTCGGGGAGCCCGAGCACCAGGTCGAGACCGGGCAGGTGTGGGAGCTCGGCGACCACCGCCTGGTCGTCGCCGAGGTCTTCGACGGCTGGCCGCAGTGGACCCCGCTGCTCATCGAGGGCAGCCTCTTCCTGCCCTACCCCACCCCGCTCGCCCCGTTCGCGGACCGGGCTCTCGGCCGGCGCCTGGTGATGGTGCAGCCCGAGCGCTACCTGGCCGGTCACCTCCTGGACAAGTGGGAGCGCATCAGCGGCGAGGCGCCCACGCTCCTGGACGAGTCGTGACGGCGGTCGTGCCGACCGGCGGTGGCACCTTCGACCGCGACGAGAGGCCCCTCTACTTCACCGCGGGCGGCGGGGAGTTCAACGCGGGCCCGCACGTGCTGACGGCCGTCAACGAGCTGATGGGCCATGCCGAGGAGAAGCGGCTGCGTGACCTTCTGGACGCCGGATGCCGGGTGCTGCTGGACAGCGGCATCTTCTGGCTCACCAACCGGCACAGCCGGGCCCACGGCGTCTCCATGGACGAGGCCCTGGCGCTCGCCCCTGAGCAGATCGACGGGTTCGAGGAACTGCGGGAGCGGTACATCCACCTGGCCCGCACGTACGGCGACTGGCTGTGGGGCTACATCGAGCTGGACCAGGGCGGCCTGCTGCACAAGCGGGCGCAGCGAGCAGCCCTTCAGGGGCTCGGTCTGTCGCCGATCCCGGTGTACCACCCGCTGGTGGACGGCTGGGACTACTTCGATGAGCTGGCCGAGCGTTACGACCGGATCTGCGTGGGCAACATCGTCCAGGCGTCGGCTCCGGTGCGGCTTCGGCTGCTGCACACGATCTGGGAGCGCCGCCAGAGGTACCCGCACCTGTGGATTCACGCGCTCGGCCTGACCGCCAACGAGTGGTGCCTGCCGCTGGCCCCGGACTCCTGCGACTCCTCGTCCTGGCTGGCACCGCTGCGCTGGAACCACCAACGGATCGAGACCTCAATGCTGCGCCGCGTCGGCAACCTGCCCGCAGGCTTCCGCTACGCCCCGGGCGACAGCGGCTCCTACCAGGCCGCCGCCCGGCTGTGCGCGGACGCCGCGACGGCGCTGGGCACCTGCTGGCGGCACGCTGCCCATCGCGTCCAAGAGCTGACCGGCGCCCCCGGCGGCACGGTGCTGGAAGGGGCGCAGCGATGAGCCCGATCTACCAGCCCGCCGCAGTGAAGCGCACCGGTGGCGGCGCGTTCGACCCGGCAGACCGGCACCTGTACTTCGCGGCCGGGGACTCCGAGCACTACCCGCACTACGCGCTGCTTGCCACGAACGACCTGCTGACCGCCGGCCACGAACGCCGGCTGGTCGCTCTGCTGGACGCCGGGCACCGCGTCCTGCTCGACTCGGGGATCTTCTGGCTGACCAACCAGTACAAGCGGGCCCACGGCGTCTCCATGGACGAGGCCCTGCGCTTGGCCCCGGAGCAGATCGACGGCTTCGATGACCTGTTCGCCCGGTACGTCGAACTGGTGCAGCGCCACGGCGACCGGCTGTGGGGCTACATCGAGCTGGACCAGGGCGGCCGGGACAACAAGATCCGCACCCGCGCCCGCCTCGAGGGCGAAGGCCTCTCGCCGATCCCCGTCTACCACCCGCTCGTGGACGGCTGGGACTACTTCGACGAGCTCGCGCAGCAGTACGACCGGATCTGCTTCGGCAACGTCGTCCAGGCGCCGGCGCCTGTCCGGCTGCGCCTGCTGCACACCCTGTGGGAACGGCACCGGCAGTACCCGGACCTGTGGGTGCATGTCCTCGGCCTGACGGTCAACGAGTGGTGCCTGGCCGTCCCCCCGGACTCCTGCGACTCATCCACCTGGCTCGGCCCTCTGCGCTGGCCCGACGTGCGGGTCGACTCTGCGCTGCTGCGCAAGGTCGGCGTGGTCAACCGCGGCTTCGCGTACGACCTCGACCAGCCCGCCCACCCCACCCGCGGCCGCACCGCCTGCTGCCTGATGTGCGCGCAGACCGTCGACGCCACCACCACCGTGTGGCGGCTCGCCCGCACCACCCGCGACGAGCTGCTCGGCCAGCCGTCCTACCCGCCGCTCACCGAACCGGAGGCACGATCCTCGTGACGCCACCTGCCACTGTCTGGGCCAAAGTCGAGCTGCCCGGGTTCCACCACTGGCCCGCCGCGCCCGACCACCGCTCCTACCTGCGGGCCCGGCACCGTCACCTGTTCCACATCACGGTTGCGGTCGCCGTTGCCCACGACGACCGAGACATCGAGTTCCACGACCTGGGCGACCTGATCCGCGGCTGGTGGGGCCCGGGAGCCCGAGAGTGCGGCCCGGCCTCGTGCGAGACCCTGGCACGCACCCTCGCCGAGCACCTGAACAGCGTCGACCTGCGAGTGACGATGGTCGCGGTGTCCGAGGACGGCGAGGCCGGCGCGATTGTGCACCTGGTCGACACGGGGGAGCAGCAGTGAGCCACGCGATCACCGTTCGCCACAACTTCGAGACGGCGCACCGGCTGCCGCACCTCGCCGGGAAGTGCGAGAACCTGCACGGACACTCCTGGCTGGTCGAGGTCACCGTGACCGCTCCGGTGCTGGCGGCCGGCACCGTCGTGGAGTTCGGCGCGTTCAAGCGAGCCCTGCGGGAGTGGATCGACACCTTCCTCGACCACGGCACCATGCTCGGCGCCAACGACCCGCTCGCCGCGGTCCTGGCTGGGCAGGGCAGCAAGTTGTTCCGCTTCGGCGCCGAGGACCCGACCGAGCAGGAGCAGCACGCCGCCGACCTCGGCTGGCCGAGCGTGGAGGCCGTCGCCGACCTGTTGGCCCGCGTCGCGACGGAGGCCCTGCACACCCTGCCGCGCGCCGCAGGCGCGTACGTCTCCCATGTCGGCGTGTCCGAGACCGCCGTCAACGCCGCTTCCTGGACGGCTGCCCCGTGAGCGCCCTCGTCGTCCCAGACGCCGGCCTGCCGGTCGCCCAGATGTTCGGGCCCACCATCCAGGGAGAAGGGCCGACGGCTGGCCAGCGGGCCCTGTTCCTGCGCCTGGGCGGCTGCAACCTCAGCTGCACGTGGTGCGACACCCCGTACACCTGGGACGGCAAGCGGTACGACCTGCGGCAGGAGATCCGCCGCGTCCCAGTGGTCGAACTGGCGGAGTGGGCTGCCGCGCACCCGCACGCGATCGTCGTCATCACCGGCGGCGAACCGCTGCTGCACCAGCGCACCGACGCCTGGCGCTCGCTGATGGCCGTGCTGCGGTACACCACCCGCCGCGTGGAGATCGAGACGAACGGCACCCTGGAGCCGAAGCCCGTCAGTCTCGGCGTGCCGAGACTGGCCTTCAACGTCAGCCCCAAGCTGGCGAACTCCGGCATGCCGGAGGAGCGGCGGATCAAGCCGGACGCCCTGGAGGTCCTCGCCGACCTTGCCCACCGCGGCCGCGCCCGGTTCAAGTTCGTCGCCGCAGGCCCGGACGACCTCGAAGAGATCGCCGACCTGGTCGACCGCTTCCGCATACCCCCGCACGCGACCTGGGTGATGCCCGAAGGGACCACCGCCGAGCGCACCCTCGACGTCGCCCGGGCCCTGGCCGACGACGTGATCGCGCGCGACTGGAACCTGACGATGCGGCAGCACGTGCTGCTGTGGCCTGGAGAACGCAACCGATGACCACCCCCGCCCACACCGTCGACCTGGACGGCGCGGCCGAGCACGCCGCCGGCCTGCTCGCCGCCCTCGGCATCCGCTGCGACACCGAGGCCACCTCGGCCACCCCCCGGCGCATGGCCAAGGCCCTCGCTGAGCTGACCGCCGGCGTTCGCCTCAACCCGGCCCGGCACCTGGCCGTCACCTTCCCGCCGGAGGGAGAACGGGCAGGGCTGATCGCCGCCGTTGACGTGCCCTTCGACGCGCTCTGCGAGCACCACGTGCTGCCCTTCCACGGCCGGGCAACCGTCGCCTACCTGCCAGCTCCTGGCGCCCGCATCGTGGGCCTGTCCAAGCTCGCCCGCCTTGTTCAGGAGTTCGCGGCCCGGCCGCAGGTCCAGGAACGGCTGGGTCAGCAGGTTGTGGACGCCCTCGGCGCGCACCTCGACATCCAGGGCGCGGCCTGCCTGATCCGCTCCCAGCACGCCTGCATGACTGCACGCGGCGCCCGCGCGCACGGTGCCGCGATGGTGACCAGCCACCTGACGGGGGCGCTCCATGCCGACCTGGCCCGCCGCGCTGAGGTGCTCGCCCTTGTTCCGCCACCGACCTGACGTGGCAAGGGAGTTGTGCCCAAGAGGCCAGTTCGCGCGGGAGGATGGCAGGGCCAGGCCGGGACCGCGAATCCCGGCCGCCCACGTCAAGGAGACAACGATGATGCTCAGGGTTCCTCTCGACCTGCCCGCCACCGCGCTGCGGGTCGGCGACCTCCGCGCGTTCCTGGGAGTGATGCCCGATGACCTGCTGGTCATCGCCGACTGCCCCGGGCCGGAGGGCTCCGGCCGCACCCCGCTGGGATGGCCGGTGAAGGCGCCGGTGCGCGACGAGTCCGGCCGCCGCGTGCCCGTGATCGCCCTCCCGCAGGTCGGCGCGGACGACGACCACGCCATGACGGTGTCGCGCCTGTACAGCCTCCTCGCGGACCTGCCCGCGAACGCCCCCGTCGTCACGGTCTGGGAGGCCGAGGACGGCCCCCGCCAGACGACGATCGGCACCCCCGAGTTCGGTGACCTCATCAACGAGGACTCCGGGCTGACGATCCGGGCGGCCGTCCTGCCCGCCGTCCTCAGCGGGGCGACCGGCACGGCGTACGACGAGATCGCCTACAACCTCGGCCGGGCCGCCGGCGGCCAGGTCCTCACGTGAGTACCTGCTCCGGCCGTATCGGGCCCCCGGGTGGGCGCCCTCGCATAGTCGCGAGGGTGCTCACCCGGGCGGGACCGCCAGCCGGGCAGTGCACCGCAGGGCACGCTGCCTGGGGGCCCCGTCCACTGGCTGGCTTGAGGCCGAGGCCGTGCTACCGGCGGAGCATGGACCACAGGACGGGGCCGGTGAGCCCGATCAGCGCTGAGGTGGTCGTCGGCCACCCGACCTGGTTGTGCAGGCTCGCGGTCGTCAGCGCGCCGTGGCCGCAGACCGCGAGGTCCCGCCAGGTGACCGGCCGGTCCACCGCCGAAGGCGGCGCAGAGCCTTTGAACTGTGTCATGATGGGCGTGTTCCCTTTCTGCTAAATGAGGGCAGCATTGCGGAGCGCGCGGGTCACCCTCCCTTTAAGGGTGACCCGCACCGCGCCCCGATACTAGGGACATGGCTGACGTCTCGCCAAATCAAGAAAGTCCCCTCACGAATCGTTCCAGCTGAGGGCTGTCTAGGCGCAATGCGCCTAGAGCTCCAGAGGCCTCCAGGGCTCGCGTCTCCATGGTCGGGTGGCGCGCTTGCTGCCCCGGCTTACACGCCTTGTCGCCCACAGCGGCACCGCTTGTCTAGGTGAATTGATACAGGTGAGCGGCCTTTGGGGTCGAGGGTAGTTTGCTAAATGGCATTCCATAAATGACCTCACTGGTTAATTGACAAAGCGAAACGGGAAGCCTAATACATTTCCCGGCTAGGGTAATGCGCGCGACCGCCTTGGATTTCCCTAGATTTGCTGCTAATAGTTTATATTATTCCGCTCCGGAAAATGCGATCACGCTTAAGCTTATTCCTGGAGGGGTGTTAAATTTTTGGGGGATTGCTAGATTGCCATTGTTAACCTCCTAAACGCCTAGTCTCCGGTGCTTGCGGGTTGGGCGCCCGAGGGTGTCGACAAGTCGTTGGCCTGGGGTTCGTCGTACTTTCGGCTGTGTGAGTAGTCGCCGCGGTCGCCGCCCAGCCCTTGATCCCGAGGTGGAGAAGCGACTCCTGGACGCGGTCCGGGCGGGCGTTCCAGTCAGCGACGCGGCGCCCATGGCCGGCGTTCATCCGAGCACCGTGTACCGGTGGCTGGAGCGTGGGGAGCAGGAGCAGCAGCGGCGGGAGGCGGGCTTGCGGGCCCGGGTCGGGGAGCAGCCGTTCTGCGAGTTCCGCGACAGGTTCACGCGCGCGCGCAGCGAGGGCAAGGCGCAGCTGGTGCTGCTGGTGCGGAAGGCTGCGACAGGCGGCCATGTGGTGCGGGAGCGCACTCGGACGGTGCGCGACCCGGAGACCGGCGAGCGGGTTGTGCAGGTCGAGCGGGACTTCGCGCAGCCGGACTGGAGGGCGGCCCAGTTCCTCCTGGCGTGCCTGGCGCCGGAGACGTTCGGCCGGGCGGCGCAGGCTCGGATCGAGGTTGCGCCGGCGGGCGGCGGCGAGCTGCCGGCGGCCTCGGTGGACCAGGGGGTCGGAGTCGAGCGGCTGGCGGCCCGGTTGGCCAAGATCCGGGAGGACTTTGCGGCGGAGCTGGAGGAGGACGCCGCGGTGGTCGACGCAGAGCTGGTGGAGGGCTCGTAGGGCTGAGGCGAGGGGGGTCGGTTCCCCCGCGAGCTGACCAGTTCCGGTCGTGATCGGCCCGGGGTTCATGTCGACCGTTCGCTCCAACTTCTCGGCCATATGGGGCTGTTGTCCCCATTGTGCTCCCTTGGCGAGTGTGGGCGCAGTCGGGTCAAACAGGCCCAAAGTGGGACAGGGGAGAGTCCGCATGGCGAGCAAGGACGTTGAACTGGGCCGGGCCACCGCGGCGGTGGCCGAGAAGGTCGTCGCCGAGCTGACGGCCGCCAACCGTGTGCTGCAAAGCGTCGGCCTCGGGGAAGTGCCGGACTACGCGATCAACGGCGGCGTCGTGCTCAGCACTGTTCCGCAGGAGATCCTGAGCCTCTCCGAGGTGCGGCAGATGACCACCCTGGCCGCGCTGTGGAGGCTGTGGGCGAAGGGAAAGAACGTCGCCGCGATGCACCCCGACATGGCGTCGGAGCTGGCGACCTACCGGCTCGGCACCCTGCCGGGGCAGTTGTTCCGCAACCTGGCACGCTACGTCAACCTGATGGTGGTCTTCGCCGAGCCGCCCACGATGGAACTCAACGCGGGAGGCGGTGGCAGGGGGAGGCTGCTGGCGATTCTCTTCAGCGGGCGGCGCACCCCAGACAAGCTGCTGTGCCTGACCAGCGACCACCGGATGGATGAGATCGCCGTTGCCGTGATCTGCGAACCGCTCGCCGAGGATGGCTCCCCACTGTCCCCTCCGCCCGGCGGTACGACACCGTTGCTGGAGTTCTGCCACCTGACGATCCCCGCCAGGACTGGCGACAAGTTCACCGCCGAGGACCTCGCGCTGAGGATCGCCCGCAAGGGCGGCCGGACGGCGCCGACCGACGCGCAGTGCGCGATCGTGACGAGGGCTCTGCAGGTCGCCGTCTATCTGTGCTCCTCAAAGGCGGACATCGCCTCTCCGCCTCCGCCGCGAGGCAAGGCCGCCAAACCCGGCAAGCAGCGGCGCTGGAACAAGCCGGACACCTTCCTGCGCCTCGGCTGGCGGCTCGGCCCGCGCCTGAAGGCCGCCCGGGTACGCGCCCAGGAAGCGCGGCGCAGCGCCGCTCAGCGCGCCGGCGGCAACGGCGCGGCGGGGGGCTGGAGGCAGTACACCCACCTGCGGGCCGGACACATGAAGATCGTCTGGTACGGGCCGGGCAAGACGCTGTCCGACTCGCGGTTGATCGAGCCGTACTGGGTGTCGGAGGACCTGCTCGACGCGGATGGGGAAGCCCCCGAAGGCATCATCCGGCCTGTGAGGTGAGGGTGTTGTCCGGTTCTGGCGGTGGTGGGGAGGGTGGCGTGGTCCGTCGCACCGAGGGCCCGCTCCCGCTCCCTGCGGGGGCGCGCTTCCCGGGCCATCCGTGGGCCGGGAACGCCCTCGGGCCGTGGTGTCGGCGGACCTGCCGTTGCCGAGCCCGCCGCGAACGGGGCGGCCCTTGGAGGACACGATGCCTAACCCGACTCTGCCCGACCTGCCACCCGGTCTCGCGCAGCGACCGCGCGACCTGCGGCGAGGCCTTCCGATCCCTGTCGTCAACGAGCGCCCGGACGGCTGCCCGGACTTCGCTGTTCTCAACGGTGCGATGGCCCTGAAGATGGCCGGCCTGCACCGGTGCTCGCTCTGCGGGCGCCCGCTGGAAGGCCCGGCCGCGTTCCTCGGCGGCCCGGTGTCGGCGAAGAGCGGCCACTACTCCGACCCCCCGATGCACGAGGACTGCGCGGAGGCGGCGCTCACGCTGTGCCCGCACATCGCCCGGCCCCACGCCCGTCGAGCGAGCGAGCGGCGAATCTCGGACGACGCGACCGTGCCGGTCGGGTTCACGCTGGAGAGGCCCGAGGAATGGGTGATGGTCATCGCGTCCAGCTACCTCATGGGGGTCACGCTGGCCGAGGGAGGCGGCGTGGTCCCGCTGTTCGTTGTGGTTGGACGGCAGCGGCAGCGCCGATTCGTCTACGCCGACGGGGTGTTGGCCGAGCAGAGCTCCAACTGACGGCGCGACCTTAACGATGGGCCCGGCCTAGCGTCCCGGCACACCAACCACCCGACTGGGAGGAAACCGTGCCGATCACCAACCGGGGCGACCGTGGGCGGGAGGCGAGCCGATGAAGCTCGTTTCCCGCTCCGAGTGGGGCGCGGCCGCGCCCACCGGCTCCTTCACCCGCATCAGTTCCACGACGGGCGTCAAGGTCCACTACGAGGGCTCCGCCGTGCCGGCAGGCCTGCTGGGCGATCACGGCCGGTGCGCCGGCCACGTGCGCGACATCCAGCGAGCCCACATCAACGATCCGAACGAGGACTGGATCGACATCGCCTATTCGTTCATGGTGTGCCCGCACGGGTACGTGTTCGAGGGGCGCGGCCTCGGCCGCAGGAACGGGGCGAACGGCAACCCGACGCTGAACGGCGCGCACTACGCGGTCTGCGCGATGCTGGGCACTTCGGGAATCACCTCGCCGACCGACGCGATGCTCGACGGCCTGGTGGACGCCATCGAGTACTGCCGGGCGCAGGGCGGTGCTGGCGGAGAGGTCCGCGGGCACCGCGACGGCTACGCGACGAAGTGTCCGGGGGACGAGCTGTACTCCTGGGTGCAGCGCGGCGCCCCCCGGCCCGGCGGTGGTGGCGGAACGCCCGCGCCTGAGCCGTCGGGCGACAGCGCCGGCGTCTACACCGTGCAGCCGGGCGACACTCTGAGCGCGATCGCGGGTCGGTTCGAGACCAGCGTGGCGCAGCTCGCGGCGTTCAACGGCATCGCCAACCCGGATCTGATCCAGGTCGGGCAGCAGCTCCAGATCCCGGCCCCGCCGTTCCCGGGGCGCGAGCACTTCGTGCTGGGCGCGCACAGCCCGTACGCCCGTCAGCTGCAGAGCTGGCTCGAGGCGGGCGATTGGGGTCCGCCGTACCGGGTCGGGCCGAGCGAGGACATGGAGCAGCTGGACCTCGAGAAGGTCGCGGCCCTCCAGGAGCACTACGTCGGCGACCTCGGGCCGGCGGACGGGCTGACCGGGCCGTTGACGTGGCTGTATGCCTACCAGACGGCTCACGGACTGCGGGCCCGGTAGGGCGCAACTCGGTTGTGGGGCGGGCGCGTTGAGTGTCCGCCCCGAACCAAAAGTTACCGAGGTAGTCTTATTTGACTTAGGTCTCTTTTGTGCGAGGCTGGTCCTGCCAGCCGGGGACCGCGATCCCCCGGCCCGACGAAGGAGATAGCCCGATGACCGAAGCCACCCCCGCCGACTCCCCTGCCGAAGCCACCCCCGCCGAAACCGCCACCGCCGAGGATGGAGCCCGCCGCCCCCGCCGAGCGGTGACCCTGCGCCTCGACCTGCGGACCCTGGCGGCCCTGGGCCTGGCCGGAGCCGGATTCATCACCGGCACGCTGGTGATGAGCCGCCCGGCGGCCACCCCGGCACCCGGTGCCCAGCCCGCCCAGACCCCGGTCGTGCCGAGCCTGACGGCAGCTCCGGTGCAGCTGGGCACCGACGCCCCGACGCCCCCCGCCCCCCAGTCGACCCCGACCCTGCCCCTGACCCCGGCCTCTGCCGTGGCCCTGGTGAACGCCCCGGATGCCCCCGCTCCGACCGTCTCTGGCCTGAGCCCGGCCCCGGTCCCGCCGGTGCAGAACGGCGAGCGGAACGGCCCGACCTCGGCTCCCCTCCCGACCGTGACGGTCACCGTGACCCACATGCAGGCGGCCCCGACCGTCGTGGCGGCGCCGTCCCCGACCGGGGGCCCGGGTATGTGCGTCCCGCCCGCGTCCCCGACCGGGGAGGTCGGCCCGACTCCGGGGCCCGTTCCGACGGTGACCCCCACCCCGACCAGCGCGCCGGTCACCCCCGCCCGGCCGACCCCCAGCCGCTGACCCCGCGCCTGACCGGCCCCGCCTCGGCGGGGCCGGTCAGGCCGCCCCTTGAAAGGAAACCGCCATGCGCGGCACCGCATTGCTCGTCGGCTCCCTCCTTGCCGGACTGGTGCTCGGAAGCATCAGCGGCGCCTCCATGGCCCGCAGTGCCGAGGGCCCCGCCCCGGCTGCGACCGTCACCACCACCCAGCCCGCCGACCCTGGCTGCGCCATCCCGGCGGCCCCGGCCAAGCCCAGTGCGGGCCCGCCGCAGTCCTCCCCCGGCCCGTCTCCGGCTCCTGCGCCGCGCCCGGCGTAGGAGCCCCGCGAACGCCGGGCCGGGCGACGTGACCACAGACCGTTGCCCGGCCCGGAACCACCACCGAATCCACCGCAGGAGTAACCGTGACCGTCAACAAGCGCGTCCTGATCGACCGCATCGCGCCCACGCTCGGAGGCCGGCGACCCGCCGCCCGTGCCGTCGAGGCGATCCTCGACGTCATCGTGCGGGCTGTTGTCGACGGCGAGCAGGTGTCCGTCACCGGCTTCGGCACCTTCCAGGCCGTCGAGATCGGGAGCCGGACCGCCCGGAACCCGAAGACCGGCACCGTGGTGCAGGTGCCGGCGCGTCGAGTCCCCCGCTTCCGTCCCCACGCGCGTTTCCGCGACTTCGCCGACGGCCGTCGCGGCGTGCCGCAAGACGGCATCGCGATCCGCAAGGACCCGAAGGGTACCCACACCTCGACTCGCGGTGCGGCATGAGCGGCCTCGCGGCGCGGCTGGCGGCACTGTTCGCCCAGTTCCAGCCCGAGCCGCCCACCCCGTACGTGCTGCAGCGCGACATCGACGTCTCCGGCGTCTCCGGCACGGGCGTGGTCGCGGAGGGCTGTATCTTCTCGGCGGCCGCCGGCTCCACGGGGGCCACCCGCTGGCGCGGCGAGCGGGGATCGACCGTCGCCTGGGACCGCGCCTCCGACATCGAGTCGATCCACGGCCACGGCGGTGCGACCCGCGTTGTCTTGCTGCCTGTGCCCGCCATGCTCGCCGCGCTCGCCTCCATCGCCGAACTCGCGCCACAGCGAGGGAGTGACGAGTGGGGACGCGGCTGGAACGAGGCACTGCGCACGGTCCACGGCCTGGTCGAGCGAGCCATGGCACCTCACCTGCCCAACGGTCGGGAGTCGCAGCGCAACATAAAATCAGACTCCAGTATTTAAAGTGGACCTAAGTCTTCTTTCGTTGGAGGCTGGCCATACCAGCCGGGAGTGCGAAACCCGGCTCCGCGTGGAGGAGTTGAGATGACGGTCGTCAACCATGGAGCGGTCCTGAGGGGCCTTCGGCCGATGCTCGGGGGCACCATCTCCGGCCAGCGCCAGGTGCAGCGAATTGGGTCGGTGATCGCCATCGCTTCCCTCGAGCCGAGCCGGTTCTCCGACGAGTGGGAGGGGGTGCGCATCCGCATCGTCTGTCGGACGGGCGGCGAACTCGACAGTAACGTCTTCCTGTTCTCCGAGCACGGCGTCCTGCCGGCGGGGGGCAACGGGCGGATCACCGCCTCCAATGCGGCCGACGTTGAGGGGCTGGACCCCCTTCGCACCGTTCGGCTGGCCCGGGCGGTCGCGGAGTACGTCGGCGCCTTCCAGTAGTGGCTCGGTGGTGGGCCCGCCCGGTCGGGGCGGGCCCGCTGCGCTGCAGGGGGCAGGTAGAGATACTTAAGTCTGGTTTGTTGACTCAAGTCTATTCCTGGTGGAGGCTGGTACTGCCAGCCGGGGACCGCGAACCCCCGGCCCGACCCAGGAGAGACCGATGGCCTTCAGCAACGGGATCCACCCGCCCCTGACCGACGGGACGACCGTGGAATACCTCGGAGACGTGGAGCACCTGCACCACCGGATGCTCACCACCCGCCGAGGCACGAGCACCTGCGACACGTACACCGACGAGACCGGCGCGCAGCAGCACCTGTACGACCTGCTCGACGGCGACGAACTGGTGCTGAGCCACGTGCACCCGAAGGACCTCATGGACTGGACCCCGCCGACGGACGAGAACGGGCAGCCGCTCGACCCCTTCTCCCCGGACCGCGGCTAGCCCGAGTGGCCCGGTGGCAGGGCGTACCTGCCGCCGGGCCCCGTAGCCGGCCTTCCGACCGCCACCGGACCAGGAAGCAACCATGGAACCGATCAAGGTCATCTACCACGGCAGCAAGACCGAGCTTCACGGCCGGGTCTTCACGCTCACCACCAACGAAGACTGCGCCGGCCACCCCGGCGGGCCCTTCAACGACCTCGAGCCGTGCATCGTCCTCGTCACCTACGACGGCACGGGCCTCCAGCACGTCCGCCCGAGCAGCTTCACCGTCCTCGCCCCCGACGGCGACCCGCTCTACCGCGACGCCCAGGACGGCGACTGGACGTGGCTTCCCGGCCGCGGCAGTGTCCGTTTCGCCTACACCGAGCCTGGCCTCAGCCCTTGTACCGTGTGGGTTCACTACTACGGGTTCACGGGCCGCTGGACCATCCTGTCCGCGCTCGTGCGTCGCGATGAGTGGACCGCGAAGCGCTCCCGCTACAGCTCCCCGCACGACATCCTCACCTGGCGCATCCGCGTGGCCCTCGATGACCTCGCCGCCGACCGCAACCACGCCATCACCGACGCCTACGAACGCTGCGCCGACCGCCTCGAGCGGCGCATGCAGGCACTCGAACTCGGCACGCCCGCTCCACCGCCCGCCGGCCACTCTGCTGCAACCCGATGAGGGGACCCATGCGCGTCTTCACCAGCGCCACCTACCTAGACGACGGCCAGGCCATCACCCCAGTGAGCATCGCCCTCCTGCGCGAGGACGGCGCCTCCTACTACGCCATCGACAGCTCGATCGGGCGCGTCCGCTTCGACCCCACCCAGGTAGTCGGGCCGGGCCTGATCCACCTGCCCTGGTGCGACGGCCGCCTCGACCGCCGCGACCCGGACGTGCGCAGCCACGACCGGCTCGCCTGCGAACTCCAGTGGTTCCTCAAGGACACCCCCAGCCCCGAACTGTGGTCGTGGCGCGGGGACACCGACCACCTCGTCCTCGGGCGCATGTGCCGCCGCCTCGGCGCGCTGCCCCGCGACGTGCCGGACTGGGTCGGCAGCCTGCGCCAGGAGGCCCAACGCCTCGCTGTGCCCCTGCGGGACCTGCCCCGGTGGCCGCATTCCAGGGACCACCCGATGGAGAGCGCGCGCCACTTCCAGCGCATCGCTCGGTGTCTGGACGCCGCAGCCGCTGCCGACCCCCGCGAGCTGGACGCCGCACACCGGGGAGGTGACTGGTGAACCTCGCCAACCACACGACCTTGATCGGTAGTCTGCTGCGTGACCCGGAGTACTACCAGGCGCCCGGCGCGCCCGCCCGGGCGAAGTTCACCCTCCTGCAGCGCCCGCGGCTCGCCGAGGCCGGTCAGCCGCGCGACCCGCAGGCCAGGCAGCTGACCGTACGCTGCGTGGCCTGGCGGGACCTCGCGGACAAGACGGCAGCGACCCTTCGGGCGAACGACCGGGTCATCGTGGTCGGACAGCTCACCCAGCGCGTGCACCAGCCGCCCGGCGAGAGCCCCCGGCTGCTGGTCGAGCTGACCGTCGAGGCGATCGGCACTCTGTTGTAGAGCCCGTGCCCGCGCCCTGCCCCGCAGGACGCGGGCACACCGCGCTGTTCGCCAGCGCCCGCGGCCCCTGGTAGACATAGACGACCCCCGGCCCCAGCCGGACCGCAGCACGAAGGAGAGCACCGATGAGCGGCAAGGAGCCGGCCGCGACGCCGAAGCGCAGCAAGACGCGCCGCACCGCGGCGAGCCCCGGCGAACGACTCGCCGCCGCTGCCCAGGAGCTGAAAGCCGCGCTGGAAGCCGTCAAGGACGCTGGCCTGGAGCCGATGGACCTCCTCGAGCAGCTGCGTGAACCGCTCTCAGTGGTCGACGACTCCGCCACCACCATGCGCGAGATGCGCCTCGCAGGCGTCATCGCCGCCTACCCTGACCGGTCCGTGCCCGTGTACCAGATCTCCGACACCGCGGGCTTGACTTCAGCTCTCGTCACCCGTTACGCCAAGCAGGCCGGACTGGAACTGCGTAACCGCCGCGCGGGCAGCTAGCTAGCTGCCAGCCGTCTGACTCCGTAGCTTGGCGAGAAGGTCTCGACCGCCCTGCTGTGTCCGGGCGGCATCCCAGGCCTCCTCCTCCATCGCGGCGAGTTCGTCGTCGTCCATGTACTCCCACGGGGCGCGACTGGTGGTGGCGCCGAGGCGGTACTCGCCCTGCTCGTAGTCGTCCCTGTCTTCGTCCTCGGCGAGCTTGCCGACCTTCCGCAGGATTTCCTCCTTGCGCTCCCGCCGTTCCAGTACCTCGTCGAGGGCGCCGTCCAGGCACCCGTAGCCGGTGACGCGGGTGGGCGGCGCGGGACGGGTCCGGGACTCGACGGCGTCGCGCAGCGCCATCCACTGCCGTCGGCTGCGCACCGCGCTTCGACCAGGGCCCGCGGCGGCGTCGAAGGCGGTGAGGAGTGCGGCCAGCTGCTCCCGGGTCGGCAGGGCGCGCCCGGCGAGGACGAGGTGCAGGGTGCTCTTCGCCACCTGATGCCCGGCCGCTTCCGACAGGTCCTGGAGGGTCCTGAGCGTGGGCTGACCCGCCCGGGCCCGCATCTTCCTGAGCCCCAGCGCCAGCTTCTCCAGGGTCCGTCTGGGCTGGTACTTCTCGGCCGCCGGGGCCGGTTCGGAGGCCAGGAGAGCAGCCCGCCCGATGGCCGCCGCCCGCCAGAGGTCGCTGATTTTCTGCACGGCCTGGCGCTGGGCGTTGCTGTCCCCGGGGTCTGCGGCCGCGCGGGCGAACGCCTCGGCGGTGCTGAGCCGGGGTAGCCGGTGGCCGGCGGCGGCCTGGCTCAGGGTCGCGGCGCCCTTGGGGTTGCCGAGGGCCACAGTGCGTGCGGCGAGGTCGGCGTAGGTGAGCCCGCTGGCGTCCTTCATCCGGCGAAGGGCCAGGGCGAGCGCCCGCAAGCGCGGGCTGGTTCCCGCCGGAACGGGGTTGGTGCGGCGGCCCACGGTCAGCGTCCCCGGCCGTCGAGCTGGTTGCCGCCCGGGTGCCTGCGGGCGAGCAGCCCGGTTGAGGCGGCGGTCGTCACCACCGTCAGCGCATCCGGCACCGGGGTGCCGGTCAGCGCCAGGGTGGCGAGCACCAGGACCAGGACGACCAGGAGCACGGCCTCAGGGCCGGCCAGGTGGGCGTGGGGGAAGGGCGCGGCCGGACCGGGCAGGGACTTCATGCGGATCTCCTTCGGAGGGGGCGCCGGATCGGTCTGCGGCGGCCCGTGCGGCGGTGGGTCAACTCGGCTGCGCTGGCGTCCGGTTGCCCCTTGAGTGAACCTGCTTCGCGAGCCGATGCGCTACTCCGTTCGTGTCGGGCGCCGTGTCGACGTCAAGCGGTCGCGGAATGGGTTCTGCGTGGCGACCTGCTGGTTTCCGCGACTTTGATCTGTTTCTGTCCAGGCGTGTCCGGACCCGTTCGGCCCAGAGAGGCGCCGGCGGCGTAAGGGCTGGGGCGCCGGTTCGGCGCTTTCAGTCGACGCGGGAACTGCCTGAACTTCGTGCCTCGAAGGGTGTGCCCAAGGGCATCTGCCCGAGAATAGACTGAAGTCAAGAAAGCCGACGGAAGTCAGCTTCATTGCCCGCCCGGACCGCGAATCCGGGCAGACCTCACAGGAGACACCCATGCGCGACAGCGACGTCATCACCGGCCGGGCCGACCTCGGCGCTATCGACAACACCACGGGGGTGGCGGCCTTCTACTCCCACCGCCAGCCCGCCTGGCACGGCCTCGGCACCGTCACCGAGGAGGCCAAGACCAGCGAGGAGGTCCTGCACCTCGCCCAGCTGGACTGGGAGGTCGAGAAGCTCCCGATCCTGCCGATGAACAGGGGCAAGCTCGGCAAGCGCATCCCGAACCGCTTCGCCACCGTCCGCACCGACACCGGCGACTGGGTCGGCGGCCTGGTCGGCAACACGTGGACTCCCATCCAGAACCGCGACGCCTTCACCTTCCTGGACGAGCTGGTCGGCGGCGGCCACGTCACCTACGAGACCGCCGGTGCCCTCGACGGCGGCCGGGTCGTCTTCATGTCCACCAAGTCCCCGAGCATCACCCTGGACCCCGAGGGTGCGGCCGACCGCATCGACCTGTACACCCTGTTCGCCAACTCGCACGACGGCCGCTCCGCCGCCGTCGCCGTCGAGACCCCGGTCCGGGCGGTGTGCACCAACACCCTCGACCTCGCCGTCAACGAGGCCCAGCGGGTCTGGAAGGTCCGCCACACCGCGACCGCCCTTAGTGACCTGGAGGAGGCCCGGCGCACCCTCGGCTTCACCGAGCGCTACGCCGCCGCTCTGGAGGCCGAGGCCACCACCCTGTACCAGCAGGCGATGACCAACCAGGAGTTCGACAAGCTGATCAAGAGGCTGTTCGGGGCCCCCAGCAAGGACTCGCGCAAGCACATCGTCGCCGCCTTCGAGGAGCGCCGGGACCGGCTGCACCACCTGTTCGCCGAGGCCGACACCCAGGACAACATCCGGGGCACCCGCTGGGCCGCACTCCAGGCGGTCATCGAGTTCGAGGACTACTTCCGGACCGTCCGGTCCCCCGAGGACATCACCGAGCAGAAGCACCGCGCCAACCTCGCGATGACCACCCTGCTGCACGACCAGAAGAACCCGACCAAGGACGCGGCGAAGGCCCTGCTCCTCGCGGCGTGACCCGGCGGCCGGGGGCCTGCGGGCCCCCGGCCGACCGTTAGCCGCTCCACGTCACTCCGGTCGCGCCCCCGACGGCGCGACCCCGCCACCTGGAACGAGGAATCGCCATGTCCGACAACAGCCCCCACATCCTCGCGATGGCCGAGCTGGCCGACTTCACTGCTTGTGCGCTCGGCCGCGAACCGGCCGGCGAGATCGTCCTCGCCGAGTTCGGTGAGCCCCTGCGCCTGCTCTGCGCGGACATCCCCGAAGACCCGAACCGCGTGTCGTCCTTCGCCCGGGCCTTCATCGGCGACGTCGGCGAGTTGCCCGCCACCAGCGCAGGGCAGCGCAGCGTCGCTGTGCTCATCTACGCCCGCGCCGGCCACAGGATCGAGCACGTCGACCTGTACGCCGTTGTCTGGCACCACCTCGCCGTCGAGTGCGCGCGGCATGGCCTGACCGTCATCGAAAGCCAGTTCATCACCCCCACCCATTGGCGGCCCCTGCCCGCTCAGCTGTCCGCTGCCTTCAACCCCCGCGCTGCCATGCCGCCGACGGGCGACCGGCACGCCGCGGACGACGACGCGGAGGACACCGGGGGCGTGGTGGCCGAGATCCTGCGGGCCTTCGCACAGGAGCTGGAGGCCGGCCGCGAGGACACCAAGCAGAACCTCATGTCGCTGCTCGACGCCATGCTGACCGGCCGCCGCGACATCGAGGAGCTGACCGCCGCACAGGCGGCGCAGCTGCTCCTCGCGGCCCAGAATGAGGACTTCCTGAACATGGCCTCGGCCTACTGCGAACCCGCCGAGGTGAAGCGGGCAATGGAGATCTGGTCGCGCGTTGCGGCCCTGGGTGTCGGCCCGTACCGCCATCTGGCCGCCGCGCCGCTCACCCTGCTGGGTATCGCGCTACTGCTCGACGGGAATGCGCAGGCGGCCGGAGGTGCGTTCCTCTTCGCGCTGGATGCCAAGCCCGGGGGTGACCAGGCGCAGGCGCTGCTGGAGTTGGTGTCCCTGGATGAGCGCGACCAGCTGGCTGGCGTGCAGGGGATCGTCGCGGCGGAGCTGCGGGCAGCCCTGAGCCGGCGGCGCGAGCAGTAGTCGGAGGTCGTGGTGTTGCCTTGGGCGGCCGCCGCTGGCGCGGCCGCCCGGTCGCCCCCGCCCGGGCCGAGATCTTGAGCAGTTGGGGTGTGCCCAACAAGCCCGCCTGCAAATAGACTTCAGTCAAGAAAGGGGACGTAAGTCCTCTTAAGTTGCCGGTCCGGACCGCGAATCCGGACCACCCCTGATAGGAACCCATGACCGACAACCCGCTCCTGCTGAACGGCTCCGAGGCCCTGGTTCACCAGCTGCCGTTCCTCTTCGACTACCACCCCGAGAACAGTGTCGTTCTCATCGGCGTCACCCCTGCCGGTGAACTGCTCGGTTCCGTCCGAACCGACCTGCCCGCCGACCCTGCCCTCTGGCCGTACGTGGCTGAAGAGCTGATCACCTACCAGCGAGCCGATGCCGCGAGGTTCAAGTTCCCCACCCACCAGATCGTCGCCTACATCTGCCCCGACCCCGACGACCCCGACAACGGGCCGCAGTCCCGCCTCACCCACCAGCCGCTCGCCGACAGCATTCGCGACGCCTGCCGCCGCCAGGATCTGGTCCTTCGCGAAGCCCTCTACGTGACCCGGGCCCGCTACTGGTCGATGCTGAGGCCCGGCCCCGCCGACGGTCACGCCCTCCCCGAGCCGCCCGCAGGGCTCGACCCGGCGGGCCTGCCCCGCAGCAGCGACGTTCTGAAGTCCCTCGCCCCCGCCACCGGCGCACGCGCCGCCGCCATGACCGCGACCCTCGACGCCGTCCTGCGCACCATGCACGCCGACATCCTTTCCGGCGGACACCAGAGCGTCGTGGACGACGCGATCGATCTGATGACGACCACCATCGCCGAACTCGTTACCGGCGCCCGCCAGGCCGAGGACACCCCTGACGACCTCACGGCCCGGCTCCTGCTCGCCCTCCAGTACGAGGACGTGCGCAACATCGGGCTCCTGCACTGCGAGGACCACGAGCTGACGGCCGCGAACGAGCTGTGGCTCGCCCTCGCCCGCCACTGCCCTGCCGCGTACGCAGAGCAGGCCGCCGTGCCGCTGGCCCTCCACGCGTTCACGGCGTGGGCGCTCGGCGACGAGGCTAGGTCCCGCCTCGCCCTCCAGGCCGCCGACAGGTGCATCCCGGACCAGGAGCTGACCAACTTCCTCATCCACGAGCTCAACAGCGGCGCGAGCTTCACCTACCTGCGCGAGCACCTGCGCAAGCACCGCGTTGGCCGGAGCAGCCGCACCACGGGCTGAGCGACCCGTCCCGGCAGGGGCCGTACGCCGAGCGGCCCCTGCCCACCCCTACCGACCACGAGCGGAGAGATCCTCTTGGACATCAACATGGTGCCCACCTTCGACGTCCTCAGCCCCGCCCAGGCCATCGAAGCACTGCCCTACCTCCTGAGCTACCAGCCCGACGGTCCCGACGGCATGGTGTTCATCCTCGCCCACGACACCTTGCGCGACCGCCCGCTCTTCTGCCAGAAGTTCGACCTGCCCGGGGACAAGGGCAACCCCAACGAGGCCGCCCACCACATGATGCACAACACGCTGCACCGCATGGAGGAGTTCGCGACCGGCCCGACCAACGTCCTGCTGTACCTGTGCGCGAGCCGGCAGGACGCGAGGGATGGCCACGCCGCGATGACCCGGCACCGGGCGCTGGCGGACGCGCTCCTGCTGTCCGCCGAGGCCCACGGCATCGACACCCTCGCCGCCATGTTCGTCACCCCCACCCACTGGTGGGCATACCACCACGCCAACCCCAACTACCGGCACGAGGGCATGCCCGTGGACGGCCCGGACAACCCGGGCGTGGTCACCATGAACGCCCGCGCCGTCGGCATCCCCACACCGCCCAGCGAAGCGGAGATTGTCGCCGCCTTCGAACCCGTCACGGGGAAGGAAGCGGAGATTCAGCGCGCCGCGATCCAGCGCGCCGTCGCCGATCGGGCCGCCCGGGTGCAGGCCAGCAGCTTCGACGCCGAGACCGAACGGCTCACGGTGATCCTCGACAGGCTGCTGCTCGGCGGGGGAGACGGCACCCCCCTGGAGAGCCTCACCCCGGGCCAGACGGCCGAGCTGATCGTCGGACTACGGCACCGGCCCCTGCGGGACGTCGCGATCGGATACATCGAACCGGCCGAGCTTCCGCGCGCCCGGGAGCTGTGGGCGCTGCTGGCCCGCCGGTGCGCCAGCGCCACCACAACGCTCGTCGCTGCACCCCTGGCCCTCGCCGCGTTCACCGCCGCCGTCGCGGGAGACGTCCCGGCCGCGCTCATCGCCCTTCAACGGGCGCACACCGCCGACCCGCGCTACCTTCTGGTCCGGCTCCTGATGGAGGCGATCGCGTTGACGGGCTCCGTGGACGACATCGCCGACGGGATCCGCCAGGAACGCGCCGATCGCCTTCGCGGCCACGACAGTTGACCACCCGACCGGGGTGGGCGCGCCACGCCCACCCCGGCTCCGACCCGCACAGCACTTCAGGCCAAGAGCAGGGGGACACCGTGAACCAGGGCCGACCGCAGCCCGAGCCCGATGACGACCCGACGCCGGCCGTCGCCGACCCCGCCACCGGGGAGGTGCGGGTCGTCGCCCGCCTGTGCGACACGTGCATCTACCGGCCGGGCAACCTGATGCACCTCGCGCCCGGCCGCGTACGGCAACTCGCTGCCGAGGCCCTCGCCGCCGACGGACACATCGTCTGCCACTCGACCCTGCCCGCACTCGCCCCGCCCGGGACCAAGGGTGCGATCTGCCGCGGCTTCGCCAACGCCCATGGCAACGCCATCTTCGCGCTGCGCGTGGGTGCCGCCTTCGGCCGCATCGTCGAGGTGCCGCCGCCGCACAAGCAGGCGTGAACGGGAGCGGCAACTTCTGCCGCCCCGGGTGCACTTGGTGTCTGGGGCGCAGGGCTGTGCAGTGACAATGAGGCGCTGGGCGGGACGAGGGTGGAACAGATCAAGGCCGCCGCCGGTGATCTACCCGAAAGCCCGCGCTCACCGGCACTCGCCGCAGAGGGTGGCCTCGGGAGCCCGATCTCCCAAGAGCGAGTACAGGCAAGCCCACTACTCGATACCGTGGCGTTCCGTAGCGGAACGGATACTGAAGCCGGGGGCCAATGTGAAGGCCAGCAGCATCACGTTCGGGAAGTTCATCGCGCTGCGCCGTACGGCGAAGGGCTGGACACAACTGCGCCTGGCCCACGAGCTGAATCGCAGCGAGGACTGGATGTCCCAAGTCGAACGCGACATCCAAGGGGTCAAGGACCTCGTGCTGCTGCGGCGGCTCGCCGAGGTGCTGGACGCCGACCTCGGCGAGCTGATGGCCGCACCGCAGCCTGCTGCCGATCGGCCGAGATCGCGCGCCCGGAAGTCCGCCTCGGCTACGCTGACGAACACCCGCGCTGTCGAGGAGGACGATGTGCGACGCCGCCCGTTCCTGACCATGGCGGCTGCCGCCCTCGTCGCCCCCGCCGCGGCCCCCCAGGCCGCCCGCGCCGAGGAAGGTGGCTCACTGGCTGGGCTGGAGGACCTGCTCCTCTACGGGACGGACCGGGTGCCGGCCTCGCGTCGTGAGCCGACCCGGCAGTCGGTCACCGCGTCGGTGGAGACGTCGCGTCAGGAGTTCCGATCGGCCCAGTACGCGGCGCTCGCCCGGTCCCTGCCCGGTCGCATCGCCGCCGCCGAGGTGGTCGGAACAGCGGAGGAGCGCGCCCGCAACGTCGCCCAGCTGTACAACCTCGCCACCAGGTTGTGCATCAAGATCGGTACCAACAACCACGTCGCCGTGACCTCCGACCGAGCGCTGATCGCTGCCCGCCTGTCCGGCGACCCGCTGGTCGTCGCCGAGGCGCAGCGCATGGTCTCCAGCTCCTGGCGCCGCCAGGGGAGCCTGGCCCGCGCGACCGACATCGTGGTGGTCGCCGCTGAAGACCTGCTCACCGCGTCCCTGCCGCAGGCGGCACGCCTGGCCACGCGGGCCGAGCTGTACGCCACCGCTGCCTACACCGCGGCGAAGCTGGGCGACCGTGCCTACGCGCAGGCTCTGATCCAGGAGGCCGCCGACAGCGCGGCCGCAGCCAGCCGCGCATCCGGGCAGACGGACGGCGTGCGCGGTGTAGCCCTGCACGAGGTGTCCGTGCACTACGAGCTCGGCGATGCCGGCCGCGCGATCGAACTGGCCCGCACGATCAACCCGGCCGAGCTGCCGACCGCCGAGCGGCAGGCCAGGTTCTGGACGGACGTTGCCCGCGCCTTTGCCCAGTGGGGCAAGCCAGGACCGTGCTACCAGGCCCTGCTCGCCGCCGAGGAAGCGGCCCCGCAAGAGGTCCGGCGCGGAGCCGTGCGCGACCTTGCCACCGACCTGCTGCGGCATGATCGCAAGCTCCCGGGCGTGCGCGACCTGGCGGTGCGCGCGGGCGTCCGACCCGTCTGACCGCAGCCGTACTACGGCCCGTAGCCCGACTACGGATCCGGCCTTTCGCCCGGCGGTTCACTGGGGAACGTCCACCCCTCCCCCCCCCCCGCTGCCGGAGGCCTTCCCATGCCAACGCCCAGCACCTCCCCGCCGCCCGCCAACCGGCGGCACGCCGCCCCGGACCGCGACCGGCTCGGCGCCTTCCTCACCGCCTCCTGGGCAGCCCTTCACCTGCCCGTACTCGCCCTGCTCGGCCTGGCGGTCCACAACCAGCCCGCCGAGGCCAGTCCCCGGATGGCAGTGACCGTGCCCGACCTGCCTGCCTCCTGAGGCGCCGTGACGGCCCCGCCCCCTCTCTTCCACTCGCTCGCCCGAGAGGAGATCCAGCCATGCACCGGCTGACCGACGCGCCCGCGCTGCACACCGAGCTGGAGCGCATCGACTACCGCACCACCCCCGCGTACTACTTCGACACCGAACACGTCACCGACCCGGTCGTGCTGGAGTTGCTGAACTGCTGCCCGACCGTCTTCGGCATCAAGAAGGCCATCACCGACCTGCTGGCCGGCAACCTGGACATCCCGCTGCCGGAAGCGACCGGGACCATCGAGCGCGGCGCCACCGTCCGAGGCCACGTGATCGTTGCCCCGGGGGCCGTCATCGCCGAAGGCGCTGTCGTCACCGGCCCGGTCCTGGTTTGCCCCGGTGCGCGGGTCGAGGCCGGCGCCCGGGTACGCGACAACACCGTCATCGGCCCCGGCTGCCGCATCGGCTTCGGAGCCGAGGTCACCCGAAGCCTGCTGACCGGCGGCGTCTTCATGAAGCACACCTCGTTCGTCGGCGACTCCGTGCTCGGCCGCGGCGTCAACATCGGCGCCTTCGTGTCGACCACCGGCCTGCGAGTCACCTCCGGACCGGTCACCGAACCCGCCACCGAAGAGGTCTGCGCCCACCTCGACGGCCGCCGCATCGCCACCGGCCAGACCAAGTTCGGCGCTGTGATCGGCGACGGCGTGATCGTCCCTGCCGGCACCGTCCTCCAGCCCGCCACTCTCATCGGCGCGCACACCCTGTTCTACCCGAAGACCCAGGTCGGGGGCTTCTTCCCGGCCGGAAGCCAGGGAAGGTGACCATGCCCACCACCGATACCACCCCGACGGCCGACCAGCGGGCCGTACGGATCACCGGAGGCCGCCGCCTGGCCGGCACCGTCCCCGTGCAGGGCAGCAAGAACGTCGCCCTGCACCTGTACGCCGCCGCGATCCTCGCCGACGAACCGCTGGCGCTCCTCGGGGCCCCCGAGATCCTCGACACCGGCGTGGTCGCCGAGATCCTGCACCGCACCGGAACCCCCGCCACCGCCACCAACGGCGACTTCCGCACTCGCCCGGCCGACTCCTATGTCCCCGCCATCCCGGACGACCTCGGACGGCGCGTCCGCACCACCGCAGTGATGGGCGGCGCCCTTCTGGCCCGCGCCGGCAAGGTCACCTTCCCCACCCCCGGCGGGGACGCCTTCTGTGTGCGCCACATCGACCGGCACCTGGCCGCGATGGAAGCCGCCGGGGCCGAGGTCGAGGTGAACCGGGGCCGGGTACGGGCCCGGTTCACCGGCAAGCGGCTGCCGTTCGTCACCGACGCCGAGACCCGCTCGTGGGGGCCGAGCCTGGGCGCGACGGTCACCGCGATGCTGCTGGCCGCCCGTACCCCGGGCACCTCCGCGATCCTCAATCCCAGCGTCGAGCCCGAGGTCACCCACACCGCTGCCCTGCTCTCGCAGGCCGGCGTCGGCATCGAGTGGTGCGGCCGGACGGCCCTGAACGTCACCGGCACCGACCGCATCCGGGGCGGGGTGTTCACCGTGCCGCCGGACCGGCTGGAGGCCGCCACCCTCGCGCTGGCCGCCGCCATTACCGGCGGCACCGTCCACCTGGACGGCTTCCCGCCGGCCGCGTTTCCGGACGGGCTGGTGTCGGTGTTCGCCGACGCCGGTATCCAGCTCGACCCGCTGGACGGCGGCACCGCCGTCAGGGCCCCGGCCGGCCCGAGGCCGGTGCAGATGGCCACCGGCCCGCACCCGGGCTTCCCGACCGACGTGCAGCCGCAGCTGACCGCCTTCCTCACCCAGGCCGAGGGCACCTCCCGCATCGACGAGCGGATCTACACCCAGCGCGACACCCACCTGCCCGCCCTGGCTGCGTTCGGCGCCGCCGTCAACGCGACCGGCCCAGTGATCACCGTCCGGGGCCGGTCCGCTCTCACCGGCGCCGACGTGGCCGGGGAGGACATCCGGGCGGTGACCGCTCTTGTGATCGCCGCCCTGGCCGCCGAGGGCACCTCTACGATCCGAGGGATGTACCACCTGCGGCGCGGATACGGCAACCTGCTGCCGAAGTTGGCCGCGCTCGGTGCCCACCTGACGACCACCCAGGAGTAGCCGTGACCACCACCGTGCCGTGGACCCCGAACGCGCTCGCCGACCTGCGCGAGTGCCTGGACCTGATGACCGCAGACGGCACCGTGCCCGGCGGCGTCATCGCCCACGGCATGGTCGGCGGTGCGCTCGGCTACCTGGCCTCCGGCGTCGTCGCCCCCGAATGCGGCGACGCCCGGCCGGGGCCGGACACGGTGTACGACGTGGCCTCGCTGACCAAGGTGCTGGCCACCTGGCCGTTGATCGGCACCTCCCTCATGGACGGCTTCACCCTGGACACCCCGATCCGCGAACTGCTGACCGGCATCCCCTCCGAGGCGCCTGGCGGCCAGGTCACGGTCGGCCAGGTCCTGGCGCACACCTCCGGCCTGCGGGCCGACACCCGCCTCGACCGGTACCGAGGCCGCACCGAGCCGCTGGCCGAGCTGATCTGCGGAGAGCCGCTGATCGCCGCCCCCGGAGCCGGTCACCGCTACATCAACCGCGGCTTCATCCTGCTGGGCCTGGCCCTGGCCCACTACCGGTGCCGGCGCCTGGACGAGCTGGCGGCCGAGCTCTGGCAGCACCTCGGCATGACAAGCACGACCTACGGACCCGTCGCCCGCTCTCCCAGGGTCGCCCCGACCGAGCAGCGGTTGACCGGCGGGCCCCGGCTGTGGGGGGTGCCGCACGACGACAACGCCGCACTGCTCGGCGGGGTCGCCGGCCACGCCGGGGTGTTCACCACCCCGGCCGACCTCGCCACCTTCGCCACCCACCTGCTGTCCTCGCACGCCACCGGCGGGCCCCTGGGCCGCTGGCTCGCCCACAGCATGCAGCCGCAGGCCGAGATCGAGCCCGGCCTCGACCGGGGCCTGGCCTGGATCCTCGCCGACGACGGCCGGGTCGCCTACCACCACGGCTTCACCGGGACCAGCCTCTACCTCGCCCCGGCCACCGGCCGCTACCTGGCCATTTGCACCAACGCCGTCTACCACCACCAGGACAACCGCGCCCGTCTCGCCCCGCTTCGGGCCCTCGCCCTCAAGGCGATCACCGACGAACCCTAGGAGGCCCCTGTGCCCCGTCCCACGCTCGCGGCCCTGACCACCCTGCGGCTCGGCGGCCCGGCCAGCGACGTCCTGCAGGTCGCCGACCCCGACGACTGGTTCGAAGTGGTCCGTACGATCGGCGACCGGAAGGAAGAGGCACCCCTGACCCTCGGCCACGGCAGCAACGTCATCGCCTCCGACACCGGCCACGAGGGCACCGTCGCCGTGATGAACACCCGGGGCATCACGGTGAAGCGGGTGGACGACGACACGGTGGCCGCGACCGTCCAGGCCGGCCACCCGCTCGCCGACCTCGTCCAGTGGGCCGCCGCAGAGCAGCTGGCCGGGGTCGAGTGCCTGGCCGGTATACCCGGCACTGTCGGCGCGGCCCCCGTCCAGAACGCCGGAGCGTACGGCCAGCAGGTCTCCGACACCCTCGACCACCTCACCGCCTGGGACTGGGACATGGGCCGACTGCGGACCCTGCCCGCCCAGGCGTGTCGCCTCCGCCACCGCGACAGCCGCTTCAAGAACGACCCCGGCCGCTGGACCATCCTCACCGCGACGTTCCACCTCACCCGGTCACCGGCCGCCCCCATCACGTACCAGCCGCTCGCCGACGAACTCGGCGTCCACGTCGGGGCCCGCCCGCCCGTCGCCGAGGTGGCCGCCGCCGTCCTCGCCAACCGTGACCGCCGCGGGCTCCTCCTCGATCCCCACGGACCCGACGCCCGGCAGGCCGGATCGGTCTTCCTCAACCCGCCCGTCACCGCCGCCCAGGCCGCCCGCTGGTCGGCTGCCGGCTGCCCGGTTCATACCGACAGCGACGGGCAGCTGCGGGCCAGCGCAGGCTGGCTACTCGAACTCATCGGCTGCCATCCCGGCCACCGGATCGCCGACGGAATCCGCTGCTCGGACCGGCGCACCCTGACCATCACCGCCCACGACGGAGCGACCGCAACGGGCTTCGCCCACACCCTCGCCGCCCTGGCCGCACGCGTTGACGTCGCCACCGGGATCCGTCTGCGTCTCGAACCCGTCCGCGTCGGCCAGTGGCCCGCGTGAACCGAACCACGGCGGATCAGGCCCAGTACGGCGACCCAACAAGCCTGCTCACTGCTGGAGTTGGTGTGCCCATCACGTAGGCGGTTGGAGAGGTTGGGGGTGGTGGGGCTGCAGAGCACCCCACCACCCCCAACCCGTCGCAGGGCCGCCCTGCTCGACCGAAGGCCGCCATGACCACACCACCGCCCCCGAAACCCGCCACCCCCGAAGCCCTCACCGCCGCCCGAGACCGCCACCGCGAAGCCGCCGCCGACACCAACCTCGGCACCACCGCCCGCCGCTACCACCAGCACGCCGCCTGCGGCTTCGACTGGGCACTCCAAGCCCTCGACACCCGGATGGCCAACCACCACCTCGGCTACGCCTACGCCTACGCCGAGCAGGCCGCCCACCACGCCCCCGCCACGACCCGCTGGACCCTCGTCCTGCCCGGCCCGTTCTGCGCCTGGCTGACCGAGAACGAACTGCTGCCCCACGACTTCACCGGCGATGAACCCACAGACCGGCTGCTGCTCGCCTACCGCGCCGGCACCGTGCACCGCATCGACCCCTCCAGCTGGAGCCTGACGATCCCGGCCCACGACTCCATGGCGATGCACGAGATCACCCGCCTCGCCGAGCGGTTCGTCCAGCACAACTCGGACGACAACCCCCGCACACCTACCCAGGTCCGCGCCGCAATCGCACTCACCGAACGGCTCGAAACCCTCGCCGACGGCATGCTGCACGCGACCATCTGACCCCCGGCCGGGCCGCGCACCGGCCCGGCCACAACCTCGCCCAGGACCACCATGCCGAACCACCGACCGATCCTCGCGCCAACCGGGCCCGCCCCCTACCGGCGTGCCGACCCGGCCCGCGCCTTCCAGGACGCGCTGCTCCGCGAAGCCGAAGCCGAGGCAGCTCTCGCCGCCACCGCCCTCGAACTCCTCGCCGCCCACGTCCGCACCCCGGCCCCCGAGACCGCTGCCATCGAGCTCAGGGCCACCCTCGTCTCCGACCGCATCCACGCCCTGTGGGCAAACCCCCGCGACCACCGGTACCCGACCCCACCGCTGCTCTGGCGGCGCACCCCCGCACTGTCCTCCGAACCGACCTGGCTGAAGAAGGCGGAACGACTGCTGCCCGCCGTGCTCCTCGGGGCGCGCCTTCCCCTGATCGAGCTGGCCGGCCACCACTACACTCGCCGCCTGCTCAACCTGCCAGCCCCGGACGTGGCCTCCGCCCTCGCCTCCCGCATCCGCCGGGCCTTCCCCCACGCGACCGCGCTCCTGCTCAGCCTCGACACACGGCCGCGCGCCATCACCGTCCAGGTGACGGACATCGTCGGCCCCGACGGCACCTCCCTGCACGCCATCCCCGACGAACACGACTGGGCGGCTCAGCCCACCCAGACGTGGTGGCGGCTCAACAAGGGACCCGTTGTCCGAGCGGTCCGCCACCTGTGGGCCCACCCCGACCACCGGGCCCGCCACTTCCAGGAGCAGGGCCACCACTCCCTGATGTGGAACCAGGGCCTACAGGCGCTCGTTCTACCCCCCACCCCGGCCCTGGTCGGCCCCATGGACTCCTGACGCCCTGGCGGGCCCGTAGAAGCCCTCTACAGGCCCGCCAAGGCGGAGAACTCCGTAGGGTGCGAGAGGTTCCTTCAGAGCCCTACCGGCAGTTCAGCAAGGAGGCGTCCGTGCCCAACAAGCGCGAGGTCAACCACATCGTCCGCACCGCGTGGAGCACAGACCAGGTTGCCGACCGCGGCCTGGGAGCTCTACGTCAGACGGTGCTCGAGGATCTGATCCGCAGCGCACATTGCAGCCTTAACGGCACCGGGGACGTCCGCATCACCATCGAGACCGACGAGTGGGGCACCGTGGGGCGGGGACACGCGCGGTGCAGCGACCCGCTGTGCGTCGACCTGGTTGCCGCGCACCGCAGGGGGCCCTCCGATGAGCCGAAGCCTCCCATGCGGTGAAGGACCCCTGGACCACCGCACCGAGGACTTCAACCCGCCCGCCAGACCGGGAGCCGTCCGGCACCGGCCCGCACACCAGGACAACCGCAAGGGGAAGACACATGCTCAAAGCCGCCATGCTGACCGACGACGAGGCCGTAGCCGTCCTCTCCGCCGCACACACCTTCGGGCCCGCCGACGAGGTGCTGGCCCAGCTCGCCATCACCGCCGGCCTACGGCTGCAAGAAATCGCCGACCTCGACGCCAACGACATCACGGTTGAGCACGAAACCGGCCCCCTCGACAACCAGGGCGCCGAACCGGATCACGGCCTCGCCCGCCCACACGACCAGAACAGCCCGAAGTACCTCGTTCGAATCGGCTTCGGCAAGGCCCCGCGGACCATCCCCGTTGCTCAGCCCGCCAGCCGAGCCCTCCACACCTGGAGGGCCGTCCGCCCCAACCGCACCCCGCTGCTCCCCGCCGCATCGACCCCGGATCAGGTCACCGGCCGGTGGAAGCACCTGCTCCTGAAGGCCGGCGTGAACCGCACCGGGGAAGAAGAGAGCGTCCTCGGAGCGGGCCGCCACCGACTCCTCAAGTACCTGCTCGGCCTGGAGGAGCAGGGCGTACTGCCCTACGGCTGCGCTGGGGCGTACCTCGGTCTGCCCGGCGCCGATCTCGGCACGCTGCCGCCGCGGTGGGGCGACGACGTGATCCATGCCATCGAGGACCAGCCCCGCGGTGCCAGTACCGCCGTGCGGGCCGAGGAGCGGTAGGCGAGAGCTGAGGAACGACGTCTGTATCCGCCGAACCAGGCCAGGGTGTGACAGCAGGATGAGGCGACTACGGCACCCGCAACACCTCGGAGGCAGGGCACCGTCCAACACGCCTGGCCAGTGCCCGGCCGGGTTGGACCGCGGTGATAATGCCGTTGCCCTTGGGCTTCGGCAGCGTTGTATCCGGCATGACGAGAAGCACCGCCTTCACCGTGCTCAGCCTGACCGCAGCGGTAGTCGCTGCCGGGATGGGCGCCGCTAATCCGGCCGCCGCTGGTGGCCTCGGGGCCTTCCTCTCCCCCGCCTTCGCCACCGACTGCGCCAACGCCCACGATGCCGCACGCAGCAAGGGAGGGACGACCAACGGCAGTGGAACCGCCGGAGGGCTTCTTGCCGCACTCCCTGTCCATACTCCGCTCAACCACTGCGGCGGAGCTGACCTTCCGATGCCAGGCAGATCACACCTCCTGGCAGAGCTTGTTGACGGGCTCAAAGGGCCCATTGTCATTCCAAGCTCCCCAGCCGAATAGGCATCGCCCTCGCCGCCCGATGCTTCGGGGGACCGGCCGCCCCGTACGACCGGATGGGACGGCCCAACGCTGTCCGGCGAAGTAGAGGGTGGCGAGTGCACGCATCCAGAAGGTGGCCCGGTGCGGGGCACGATCAGGTAGCTTAGTTCCTGGGGTCGCCGAGGGGGATGAAATCCTAGCCCCTCGTGTTGGAAGATCCGAAGCTGTCGAGTTTCCGGTCCGGCATCGTTCCTGGGCACCGCCAGTGGGCGTGGTTCGTCCGCCCTGTCAGGTGGCCGACGCGGGGACGGTGCGGGGATAGAGCGGGGATGAAGCGGGGACGGAACCGCCCGATTCGAGGGCGGACCGGAGTAGACTGGTGTGGACGGCAGATGAGCCGCAACACTGTGTGACCTGCGGAAACGTGGACGAACGTGGACGCGGACCTAGCTAGGGGTACTACCTCAACTCAAGAGCTGGCGGACTTTTATTCCGTAGGTTCAGGGTTCGAGCCCCTGGTGGCCCACCGCACCGAGGCCGGATCAGGCGATCTCTGATCCGGCCTCCGTCGTTCCCCGGCGCGGGTGTCCCGCCGCCGCCCGGGGTCGCGCACCGCGACCGCCGCCTCCACCACGACCGCCACCGCCACGGCTACCGCCGCCGCCCGGTCCGAGGCAGGCCGCCGGTGCTCCGGGCGCTCAACTCCGGTGCCCGCGACGGCGTCCGGGTACGGTGTCCGGTGGTGGAGCGGCCCCGGGCCGGCCGCGGACGGTTCGGGCACCGCCGTCGGCCCTGACGCCCGCGGTGCCCCACGGGTCGTGCCGGTGGCCGGATTCCGACGTCGGCGAGGCGCCGGCGAAGTGGCATGGGTCACGTCGTAATCGGGTGTTTTCGACTGTTCTGCGGGGGTGTTGCCCGCCGGTCGGCGGGGTTGTCCGAGGGCCGAGGGTCGGTGATCGTGTCGGGCCTAAATATGATCGGAAGCCACGATCGTCGGTTAGTGGTGACGGTCGTATGTGCAACCTGGGAACGGTCCGGACCGTCTCTCTGTGTGCGGTGCGCCGGATCGTCAGGGGCGTCGCTTCCGTCGGTGAAAGGTACGCGCATGTCAGGTCGGAGGGGCGAGAGCCCGGCTCGGGGTGAAGGCGTGCCCGCGACGGAAGACACCGCGGGCTCCGTGCCCGCCCCGCGCGCCGGCGGCCGGGCCGAGGCCCGCCGCGCCGCCCAGGGCAGGGGCGGCCGCGGCGGTGGCGGAACGACGGACGCGGCGGCGGGAACGACGGGCGGCCGGGCCGCGGCGCGCAAGAGCGCCAAGCCCAAGAAGAACGTGAAGAAGATCGTCGCCTGGTCGACGGCGGGCGTGCTGGTGGTCATCGCCGGTGTCGGCGGTGCGATCTACCTCAAGCTGAACGGCAACATCAAGTCCTTCGACGCCGATGCGATAGCCCGCAACCGCCCCCCGGAGGCGAAGGCCGACGCGGACGGCAACAAGCCGGTCAACATCCTGCTGATCGGTTCGGACAGCCGCGGCAAGAACAACGCCGACCTCGGCGGCGGCGAGGACGGCGGCGCCCGCTCGGACACCACGATCCTGCTGCACGTCTACGCCGACCACAAGCACGCCGTGGGGATCTCGATCCCGCGCAACGCCAAGGTCGAGCTGCCGTCCTGCAAGCTGCCCAACGGCAAGTGGACCAGGGGCGGCAACACCGACCTGTTCAACTCCGCCTTCTCGCTGGGGGGCAGTGACGACGGCAACCCGGCCTGCACCCAGAACACGGTGGAGAAGCTCACCGGCATCCGCGTCGACCACACCCTCGTCATCGACTTCAACGGCTTCGCCGCGATGACCTCGGCCGTCCGCGGCGTGGACATCTGCCTGCCGAAGCCGATCTACGAGGGGGACATCAACCCGAACCTGAAGAAGAAGGGCGACCTCGTCCTGCCGCAGGGCAAGCAGACCGTGGAGGGCCAGAAGGCGCTCGACTACGTCCGGCTGCGGCACGGCATCGGCGACGGCTCCGACATCGGCCGGATGAAGCGCCAGCAGGCGTTCCTCGGCTCGCTCGCCAGCAAGATCAAGAAGGACGGGATGAACCCCACCACCCTTCTGCCGCTGGCCGACGCTGCCACCAAGTCCCTGGTCGTCGACCCCGGCCTGGACTCCGCCGACAAGCTGCTCTCCTTCGGCCTGTCGCTGAAGAACATCGACATGCACGACCTCAAGTTCGTGACGGTGCCCTGGCGTTACCGCACCCAGGACCAGGACCTCGACATCGTCCAGGCGGACGCCAAGAAGCTCTGGGACACCCTCAAGGCCGACCAGACCATCGACGGCCAGAACGCCACCGGCCAGCAGCCGGACGCCCCGGCCGACACCACCAGCGCGGCCCCGCCGCCGCCCGCGCAGCCCACCACGCCGGCCGCCCCGGCAGCGGACACCGCCAACTCGTCGATCAGGGTGGCGGTCTACAACGGCACGGCCTTCAACGGCCTGGCCGGCAAGGCGACCGAGCAGCTGAAGGCCGCCAAGTTCGTCGCCAGCACGGCGGGCCAGGCGGCGAGCACCAAGTACAAGACGACCACGATCGAGTACGGCTCCGGGCAGAAGGCGAACGCCGAGAAGGTGGCCGCGCTGTTCCCGGGCGCCAGCCTGGAGCCCAGCGGCGCTCGGGGCATCTCGGTGATCACCGGCCAGGACTTCGCGGCCGCGATGGGGATGGCGGCCACCGCCCCCGCCGCCGGCGCGCCGTCCGCTGCCACCCCGGCCGTCCCGGCGCCCCCGCAGCCGCTGCCGACCACCATCACCAACGAGGCCCGTTCCGCCGACGACGACATCTGCGCGAACACCAGCTACGGCAGCGGCGGCTGACCCCGCCCGCCGCGGGACGCGGGACCACCCGAGCACCGGGACGACCCCTGGGCCGGCGCCCTCCGGGGCGCGCGGGCCCGGGGGTCGTGCCATGGTGGGCCCGTGGCCCCCGGCGGGGCCGCGCGGTCACCGAAAGGCGGACCCCCATGTCCGAGATCGCCCTCCAGCTCGACATCGCCGCGCCCCGGGACGTGGTGCTCGCCGCGCTCACCACGCACGACGGGCTGACCGCCTGGTGGACCACCGGCGTGGACCGGGACGGCGACGTGCTGCTGTTCGACTTCCCCGACGTCCCCGAGCCGTTCCGGCTGCGGGTGGAGCGGGCCGACCGGGGACGGGTGGTGTGGACCAACGCCGGCTCCTTCCCGCCGCACTGGGCCGGCACCTGGATCAGCTGGGAGCTGGCCGACCAGCCCGGCCGGCCCGGCACGCCCGAGGCGCCCGATCAGCCCGCCGCCCCCGACCGGCCGGACGAGCCCGCCGAGCCCGCCGCCGCCGAGCGCACCCGGCTGCTGTTCCGGCACGGCGGCTGGCAGCCGGGCAGCGAGGAGGGCGTCCCGGCGGTGGCCGGCACCTGGGCCGAACTGCTGGTCCGGCTCAAGGACTACGCGCAGAGCGGCAAGGTGCAGCCGTACTTCGTCACCGCGCACCGCCACGACGCCCCGTGAACACCGGGTGGGAGCCCCGTGACGATCCGGCGGCCGGTCGCCCGCCAGGGCGCCGTCCGGTGGCGGGATCGCGGCGGCGGGCCGATGGTGGCGGTGTACCGCCGTCGTCCCGGCCGGGCCGCACCCCCGCCCGGCCCGACCGCCCCGACGGCCCGACCGTCCCCACCACCACAGCCGCCCACCACCGCCTCCGGGAGGCCCCGCGATGCCCGTAGTCACCGATCCGTACAAGCCCGGCACCCCGTGCTGGGTCGACCTGATGGCGAGCGACCAGCAGGCCGCGCTCGACTTCTACCGCGACCTGTTCGGCTGGCAGGGCGAGGTCGGCCCCGCCGAGTTCGGCGGCTACGCCGTGTGCACGCTCAACGGCAAGCCGGTCGCCGGGATCATGGCGCAGATGGTGCCCGAGGGGCAGCCGGCGCCGCCCGTCGCCTGGACCACCTACCTCGCCTCGGACGACGCCGACGCCGCCCGGTCGGCCATCGTCGAGGCCGGCGGCACGGTCCTGTACGACCCGATGGACGTCGGCACGATCGGCCGGATGCTGGTCGCCGCCGACCCGACCGGCGCGGTGTTCGGGGTCTGGCAGGCGATGGACTTCATCGGCGCGGGCGTGGTCAACGAGCCCGGCGCCCTGGTCTGGAACGAGCTCAACACCGCCGACACCGACGCGGCCGGCCGCTTCTACCAGCCGGCCCTCGGGCTGCGCCCGGCCACCATCCAGGGCATGGACGGCTACTTCTCGCTCAACGTCGGCGACCGCACGGTGGGCGGCATGCAGCCGATGCCCGACTACCTGTCGCCCGGCACGCCCCCGCACTGGATGACCTACTTCTCGGTGGACAGCACCGACTCCACGGTGGACGCCCTGGTCAAGGCCGGCGGCTCGGTGATCCAGCCGGCCTTCGACATGCAGTCCGGCCGGATGGCGGTGGTCCAGGACCCGCAGGGCGCGGTCTTCGCGGTCGTCGAGGCGCCCGAGGCGCAGATGCCCGACTCGCCGTGACGGCTGTGACGCCTGTGACGCCGTGACCCCGCGGAGCCGCCCCGGGCCACCGGAAGCCGCCCCTTCCCGCGACGCGCCGCCGGGAAATGGGCGGCTTCCCCCCGTTCCCGGGTAAGACTGCACCCATGCTGGGGCTACCGGACGACATCCGCGCTTTCCTCTTCGACCTCGACGGGGTGCTCACCCAGACCGCGAAGGTGCACGCCGCGGCCTGGAAGGACACCTTCGACGCCTTCCTGCGCGCCGAAGCCGCCCGCACCGGCGGCCCGTTCGTCCCCTTCGACTCCGTCACCGACTACGACACCTACGTGGACGGCCGCCCGCGGCTGGACGGCACCCGCGCCTTCCTGCTCAGCCGGGGCGTCGAACTGCCCGAGGGCACCCCGGAGGACCCACCCAACTCCCGTACCGTGCAAGGGATCAGCCGGGCCAAGAACGACACCGTGCTGCGGCTGATCCGGGAGCAGGGCGTCCAGCCGTACCAGGGCTCGGTCGACTACGTGCACCGGCTGCGCGCGGCCGGGCTGCCCGGCGCCGTGGTGTCCTCCAGCGCCAACTGCCGTGACGTGCTGAGGGCGGCCGGCATCGAGGAGCTGTTCGAGGTGATCGTGGACGGCAACGTCGCCAAGGCCGAGGGCCTGCCCGGCAAGCCCGCCCCCGACACCTACCTGTACGCCGCCCGCGCCCTCGGCGTCGAACCCGCCCACGCCGCGGTCTTCGAGGACGCGCTCGCCGGCGTCGCCTCCGGCCGGGCCGGCGGCTTCGGCGCGGTGGTCGGGGTGGACCGCACCGGCCAGGCCGCCGAACTGCGCCGGGACGGCGCCACCGTGGTCGTCCGGGACCTCTCCGAGCTCCTCGCCGAGGAGCACGGCGAGCGGGCCGAGCACGACGGGGCAGGCGCATGAGTTCCGCGGACAACTTCGCCATCGACCCCTGGCAGATCACCGAACAGGGCCTGGACCTGGCCTCGATGGCCCGCGCCGAGTCCATCTTCGCGCTCTCCAACGGGCACATCGGCCTGCGCGCAAACCTGGACGAGGGCGAACCGCACGGCCTGCCCGGCACCTACCTCAACGGCGTCTTCGAGCTGCGCCCGCTGCCGTACGGCGAGGGCGGCTACGGCTACCCGGAGTCCAGCCAGAGCGTCATCAACGTGACCAACGGCAAGATCATCCGACTGCTGGTGGACGACGAGCCCTTCGACCTGCGCTACGGCCAACTCATCAGTCACAAACGCTGGTTGGACTTCCGCGAGGGCCTGCTGCACCGGGAGGCCGAGTGGACCTCCCCGGCCGGGCGGACGATCCGGGTGCGCTCCTCCCGGCTGGTCTCGCTCACCCAGCGCGCCGTCGCCGCCGTCGAGTACAGCGTCGAGGCGGTGGACGGCCCGGTGCGGATGGTGCTCCAGTCCGAGCTGGTCGCCAACGAGCAGCTGCCCGGCGGCCCCGAGGGCGACCCGCGGGCCGCCGCCGTGCTGGAGGCGCCGCTGCACCCCGAGGCGCACCACGCCAGCGGCACCAAGGCCGTCCTGGTGCACCGCACCCGCTACAGCGGCATCCGGGTCGCGGCCGGGATGGACCACGTCATCGAGGGCCCGGAGGAGTCCGACACCGTCGCCGAGTCCGAGGCCGACCACTGCCGGATCAGCGTCACCACCGTGCTCCAGGCCGGGCAGCGGCTGCGGCTGACCAAGTTCATGAGCTACGGCTGGTCCGGCACCCGCTCGCTGCCCGCCGTCCGGGACCAGGTGGAGGCCGCGCTGACCGCCGCCCGGTACACCGGCTGGGACGGACTGGTCGCCGAACAGGGCGAGTTCCTCCGGGAGTTCTGGGAGACCAGCGACATCGAGATCGAGGGCGACGTCGAACTCCAGCAGGCCGTCCGGTTCGCCGTCTTCCACGTCCTGCAGGCCGGCGCCCGCAGCGAGGAGCGGGCCATCCCCGCCAAGGGGCTGACCGGGCCCGGCTACGACGGGCACAGCTTCTGGGACACCGAGACCTTCGTCCTGCCGGTGCTCACCTACTGCCTGCCCAACGCCGTCAACCAGGCCCTGCGCTGGCGGCACACCACCCTGCCGCTGGCCCGCGAGCGGGCGGTCCAACTCGGCCTGTCCGGCGCGGTGTTTCCGTGGCGGACGATCCGCGGCGAGGAGTGCTCCGGGTACTGGCCGGCCGGCACCGCGGCCTTCCACATCGGCGCCGACATCGCCGCCGCCGTCGCCCGCTACGTCCGGGCCACCGGCGACGCGGAGTTCGAGCGCGAGTACGGCCTCGAACTGCTCGTCGAGACCGCCCGGATGTGGCGCTCGCTCGGCCACCACGACGTGGCCGGGAAGTTCCGCATCGAGGGCGTCACCGGCCCCGACGAGTACAGCGCCGTCGCGGACAACAACGTCTTCACCAACCTGATGGCGCAGAGCAACCTGCGCGCCGCCGCCGAGGCCGCCGTCCGCCACCCGCACGAGGCCTCGCTGCTCGGCGTGGACACCGAGGAGACCGCCGCCTGGCGCGACGCGGCCGCCGCGATGTACATCCCGTACGACGAGGACCTCGGCATCCACCCCCAGGCCGACGACTTCACCCACCACCAGGTCTGGGACTTCGAGCACACCCCGCCGGAGAACTACCCGCTGCTGCTGCACTACCCGTACTTCGACCTGTACCGCAAGCAGGTGGTCAAGCAGGCCGACCTGGTGCTCGCCATGCAGGTCCGCGGCGACGCCTTCACCGACGAGCAGAAGGCCCGCAACTTCGCCTACTACGAGCGGCTGACCGTCCGGGACTCCTCGCTCTCCGCCTGCACCCAGGCGGTCATCGCCGCCGAGGTCGGCCAGCTCGACCTCGCCTACGACTACACCGCCGAAGCCGCCCTGATGGACCTGCACGACCTCGGCGGCAACACCCGGGACGGCCTGCACATGGCCTCGCTCGCCGGGGCCTGCATCGCCCTGGTGGCCGGCTTCGGCGGGCTGCGCGACCACACCGGGACGCTCTCGTTCCGGCCCCGGCTGCCGTCCGGGCTGATGCGGCTGGGCTTCTCCCTGCTGGTGCGCGGGCACCTGCTGAAGGTCGACATCACCCACGCGCGGACGACGTACACGCTGCGCCGCGGCGAGGTCCTCCACCTGTGGCACGACGGCGAGGCGGTGGAGGTCAAGTCCGGCGCCCCGGTCACCGTGCCGACCACCGTCCCGCCCGCCCAGGAGCGGGTCGCCCAGCCCCCGGGCCGCGAACCCGCCCGCCGCCAGCCCCAGGCCGGCCTCGCGGCGGGCAAGCTCGGCCAGCAGGACCACCTTCCGGCGGAATAGCCCGGCCGCCCGTCCCGCCCGGCAGCCCCGCTCCCCGGTCCTGCCTGGCCGCCCCGCTCCCCGGTCGGCCGCTCCGCTCGGTCCTGCCCAGCCGGCCCGCCCACCCGTCCGGCCCACCCCGGCTGCGCGCGGCACCGCCCCGGCGGAGGGTGCAGGTGTCCCGTGGCGACCGAAGGAGCGCAACCGTGCCGAGCGTGGCCGAACAGATGGTGGAAGTGCTCCGGCAGGCCGGGGTGGAGCGGGTCTACGGCGTCGTCGGCGACAGCCTCAACCCCGTCGTGGACGCGATCCGCCGGGCCGACGGCATCAGCTGGGTGCACGTGCGCAACGAGGAGGCCGGCGCCTTCGCGGCCGCCGCCGAGGCCGAGCTCTCCGGCCGGCTGGCGGTCTGCGCCGGCTCCTGCGGCCCCGGCAACACCCACCTCATCCAGGGCCTCTACGACGCCCAGCGCAGCGGCCTGCCGGTGCTCGCGCTCGCCTCGCACATCCCGTCCGGGCAGATCGGCACCGGCTTCTTCCAGGAGACCCACCCCGAGCGCGTGTTCACCGACTGCAGCAACTGGTGCGAGATGCTCTCCGCCCCCGCCCAGCTGCCCCGGCTGCTGCGGGTCGCCGTCCAGCACGCGCTGGGCTCGCACGGCGTCTCGGTGCTCGCCTTCCCCGGGGACGTCGCCGCGCTCCCCGCCGCCACGCCCACCGGCACCAGTCACTTCCTCACCGAGCAGGCCGTCGCCGCGCCACCGTGGTCCCAGGTGCAGGAGCTGGCCCGGCTGCTCAACGCGGCCCGCAAGGTGGTCCTGTTCTGCGGCGCCGGGGTGCGCGCGGCGCACGCCGAGGTGATGGCGGCCGCACGGGCCCTGAACGCGCCGGTCGGCCACTCCCTGCGCGGCAAGGAGTGGATCCAGTTCGACAACCCGTACGACGTCGGCATGAGCGGCCTGCTCGGCTACGGGGCCTGCCACGAGGCGCTGCACTCCGCCGACCTGGTGCTGCTGCTCGGCACCGACTTCCCGTACGACTCCTTCCTGCCGCAGGCGCACACCGTCCAGGTCGACCACGACGCCACCCGGCTCGGCCGCCGCACCGCCCTCGACCTGGCCGTCCACGGCGACGTGGCCGCCACCCTGCGGGCCGTGCTGCCGCTGCTGGACGCCAAGTCCGACCGCGCCTTCCTGGACGGCATGCTGCGCAAGCACTACCGGGCGCTGGAGGACGTGGTCGGCGCGTACACCCGGGACATCGAGAAGCACCTGCCGATCCACCCCGAGTACGTCGCGTCGGTGCTGGACGAGGTGGCCGCCGAGGACGCGGTGTTCACCGTGGACACCGGCATGAACAACGTCTGGGCCGCCCGCTACCTCCAGCCCAACGGCCGCCGCCGGGTGATCGGCTCCTTCCTGCACGGCTCGATGGCCAACGCCCTGCCGCACGCGATCGGCGCCCAGCTCGCCTGCCCTGGGCGGCAGGTGGTGGCGATGGCGGGCGACGGCGGGATCGGCATGCTGCTCGGCGAGCTGCTCACGGTGGCCAGGCACCGGCTGCCGGTGAAGACGGTGGTCTTCAACAACGGCGCGCTCGGCATGATCAAGCTGGAGATGCTGGTCTCCGGCTACCCGGAGTCCGAGATCGACAACGGGGACGTGGACTACGCCGGGATCGCCCGGGCGATGGGCATCCAGGCCAAGCGGGTGACCGAGCCGGCCCGGGTCCGGGAAGTGCTGGCGGAGGCGCTGGAGCGGCCGGGCCCGGCCCTGGTGGACGTGGTCACCGACCCCAACGCGCTGTCCATCCCGCCGCACATCACCGCCGCCCAGCTGAAGGGCTTCGCGCTGGCGGCAGGCCGGACGGTGCTCTCGGGCGGGGTCGGGCGGATGATCGACCTGGCCCGGAGCAACCTGCGGAACATCCCGCGGCCGTGAGCGCGCGGGCTTCCCGGCACCTTGCCTCTGAGGCAAATTTCTTGCCCGAGCGGCACGCCGGGTGTCCACTGGACACATGACCAGCAGCTCCACCGGTGCCGCAGCCACCGGCGAACAGCTCGACGACCAGGAGGTCGCCGGCCTCGCCGCCCGTCTCCGTGAGCACCGGCTCAGCAGCCGGCTCACCCTGGAGGTGGCCGCCGGGCGGGTCGGGCTCTCCCCAGCCTATCTGTCCCGGCTGGAGACCGGCCGCCGACAGCCCTCGCTGCCCGTGCTGCTCGGCCTCGCCCGCGCGTACGGGACCTCGGTCTCCGGGCTGCTCGGCGAGACGCTCGCCGAGCCGGACCCGATCGTCCGGGGCGGCGCCATCGAGCCCGGCCGGGCCGGCGGCTGGGGCTACCGCCGGGCCGGCGCCCCCGGCCGTGCCATGCAGGCGCTGCGGGTGCACGTCCCGCCGGGCGTGCAGGACGCGGTGGTCCGGGTGCACCCGGGCGAGGAGTGGCTGTACGTCCTGAAGGGCGCCCTCCGGGTCACCCTCGGCGACCGCGTCCACCACCTCGGGGTGGGCGACTCCGCCCACTACGACTCGCTGACCCCGCACTGCATCGCCGCGGAGTCGGACAGCGGCGTCGAGCTGCTCTTCGTCCACACCCTGTTGCAGAGCCCCGGCGGCGAACTCTGCCTCGGCGGCGGCCCCGCCGCCGTCCACTGACCTGCCGTCAGAACACCCCGGAGGAGATCACCATGGCCGATCCCACCACCACCGTCGCCCCCGACACCGCCGCCGGCCCGAAGACCATGGACGCCGGCAAGTGGGCCAACAAGCGGATCTACCTCCGCCTGCTGATCTACACCGTCGGATGCCACGCCTTCGCCGGCTTCATCATCCTCCTGTTCTCCCTCGGCAGCCGCAACAAGTAGTCCGCACCCCCGACCGTCCGCCCGCCCCCACCCCCGAGGGGGCGGGCGGACACGCCCTAAGCCCCGCGCAGCAGTTCGCAGAGGGCCCGCACGGCCCCCGGGAAGGCGTGCTCCGGCGGGGTGCCGTAGCCGATGACCAGGGCGGGCGGGGCTTCGGCGGCGGCCGGCGCGGCACGGTTCCAGGCGAGGCCGCCGAGCGAGAGCCCGGCCCGCCGGGCGCGGGCGAGGAGTTCGGCCTCGGGGGTGGATCCGGGCGGCAGCTGGAGGACGGCGTGCAGACCGGCCGCGATGCCGGTGACCCGGACCCGCGGGGCGTGTTCGGCGAGCGCCGCCACCAGGTGGTCGCGCCGGCGCCGGTAGTGCAGCCGGCAGCGCCGTACGTGCCGGTCGTACGTGCCGGAGGTGATCAGCTCCGCCAGCGTCAGCTGGTCCAGCACCGGGGACATCGTGTCGGCCAGCGCCTTCAGCCGGGCGACCGGCTCGACCAGCGCGTCCGGCAGGGCCAGCCAGGCCAGCCGCAGGCCCGGCGCCAGGCTCTTGGCGGCCGTCCCGGCGTACACCACCCGCTCCGGGTCGAGGGCCTGCATCGCGCCGAGCGGCTGCCGGTCGTAGCGGAACTCGCCGTCGTAGTCGTCCTCGACGACGTACCGGTCCTGCTCCCGCGCCCACCGCACCGCCGCCGCCCGCCGGTCGGCGGCCAGCGCCGCGCCGGTGGGGAACTGGTGGGCAGGGGTGAGCAGGACGGCGCCGGCCCGGTTGTCGAGCCGGTCGACCAGGGCGCCGTCGGTGTCCAGCGGCACCGGGGTGACGGTGAGCCCGGCGGCCCGGGCGACCGCGTGCTGCGGCGGCAGCCCGTACTCCTCGACGGCCAGCGCGCGGGCCCCGCGCTCCCGCAGGGCGGCGCAGAGCAGGCCGAGGCCCTGGGTGACGCCGGTGCAGACGAGCAGGTGGTCGGGGTCGGTGCGGACGCCGCGGACCCGGGCCAGGTAGTGGGTGAGCGCCTGCCGCAGCTCGATCCGGCCGAGCGGGCTGCCGTAGTCGAGGGCCTCGTGCGGCGCAGTGGCGAGGGCGCGACGGGTGGCGGCCAGCCAGGCGGTGCGCGGGAAGAGCGAGAGGTCGGGCCGGCCGGGCATCAGGTCGTAGCGGGCGGCCTGGCGCCGCGGTTCCGGCCGGGAGGCGGGCCGTCGGGCCGGGACCGGCTCGGGCACCGCTCGCCGGGCGACGGTGGTGCCGGAGCCCTGCCGGGAGCTGAGCCAGCCCTCGGCGGTGAGCTGGCCGTACGCCTCGACCACGGTGTTGCGGGCGATGCCGAGGTCCTCGCCGAGCGCCCGGGAGGACGGCAGCCGGGTGCCGGGGGCGAGCCGCCCGTCCTGGACGGCCTCGCGCAGCGCGTCCTCCAGGGCGGCCCGCAGTCCGGCGCCGGCGGCCCGCCGCCCGCCGAGGTCGAGGTGCAGGTCGCCGCCGAAGGTGGTCCAGGAGGTGCTCACGGCCCCATTCTCGCCCGCGGGTCGGGGTCACCAGGCGGCGCCGGCGGGCTCCTCGATGGTGGTGTTGACGCGGTTGAAGAGGTTGGTCAGTCCGATCATCAGGATGATCGCGGAGAGCTGTTCCTCGGTGAAGTGGTCGGCGGCGGCGTCCCAGACGTCGGCCGGCACGGCCCGGCCCGAGCGGTCGGCGATCCGGGTGGCGGCCTCGGTGAGGGCCAGGGCGGCGCGCTCCTCGTCGGTGAAGAACGGCGCCTCGCGCCAGGCGGCCACCGCGTGCAGCCGCTCGTCGGTCTCGCCGTGCTTCCGCGCGCCCTGGACGCCCGCGTACACGCAGGCGCCGCACCCGTTGATCTGGCTGGCCCGCAGGTGCACCAGCTCCAGGACCTTCGGGTCGGCGCCGCCCTGGTACACGGCCCGGTAGACGGTCTGGATGCCCTTCATGGCGTCCGGCAGGACCGTGGCGGGGTTCTTCATGCGAGCGGTGTGGGCGGTGCTCATGGTGTCCTCCTCGTCGGTTAGCGTCCGTCACTGGACCGACGGATCCCGACGCGAGGATGTGACAGAGTGAGCGAGGAAATCCCTCCGACCGGTTCGGCGGAGCTCCAACCGGCCGAACTGGCCCGGCGTTTCGAGGCGGAGCGCCCCCAACTGCGGTCGGTGGCCTACCGGATGCTCGGGTCGATCGCCGAGGCCGAGGACGCCGTCCAGGAGACCTGGCTGAAGCTGAGCCGCAGCGACGTGGGCGGGGTGCGCAACCTCGGGGCCTGGCTCACCACCGTCGTCGGACGGGTCTGCCTGGACCAGCTGCGCTCGCGCACCTCCCGCCGGGAGGAGCCGCTGCCCGAGCAGGACGGCCAGGTGCGGCTGCCGGACCCGGTGGTCAGCGGGCTGTCGGCGCTGGACCCGGTGCACGAGATCCTGGTCGCGGACTCGGTCGGGATCGCGCTGATGGTGGTCCTGGAGACGCTCTCCCCGGCGGAGCGGGTGGCCTTCGTGCTGCACGACATGTTCGAGGTGCCCTTCGACGGCATCGCCGAGGTGCTCGGCCGCACCTCCGCCTCCACCCGGCAGCTGGCCAGCCGGGCCCGCCGTCGGGTCCAGGGCGCCACCCCGGCCGCGGACTCCGACAACGCCCGCAAGCGCGAGGTGGTGGAGGCCTTCCTGTCCGCCGCCCGGGGCGGTGACTTCGACGCCCTGCTGACCGTGCTCGACCCGGACGTGGTGGCCCGTTCGGACGGCGGCACGCTGGTGCCGAGCGCGCTGTCCCGCGGCGCCGCGGACGTCGCCGCGCAGGCGATCGCCTTCGCCCGCTTCGCCGCCGACGGCCGGCTGGTCCTGGTCAACGGCTCGCCCGGGGTGGTGTCCTTCGCCGGGGGCCGCCCGCTGTCGGTCATGTCGTTCACCATCCACGCGGGCCGCGTCACCGCGATGGACATCCTCACCGACCCGACCCGGCTGGCCGCCCTGGGCCTCACGCCCTGACCGCCCTGACGCCCCCTGACCGCCCTGACGCCCCCGGGCCGGCCGGCACCCGGCCGGTCCGGGGGCGCGCTCAGGCCAGGCCGCCCGTGGCGCGGAGGTTCTGGCCGGTGAGCGGGCCCGGCCCGCTCGGTGCGTCCAGCACGTTTCCTCCACGTGGTGTTCCCCGGTGCTTCCCGCGCCGCCCGGACGGCCACGCGCTACCGTGCCGCCCATGGCGAACTTTGTACTGGTGGCGGGCGCCTGGCTCGGTGCCTGGGCGTGGGACGGGGTCGTGGCGGAGCTGGGCGCGGCCGGGCACGGAGCGTACCCCGTGACGCTCTCCGGGCTCGCGGAGAGGCGCGGTTCGCCGGCCGGTCAGCAGACGCACGTGGCGGACGTCGTCGCAGAGGTGGAGCGGCTGGACCTGCGCGACGTGGTGCTGGTCGGGCACAGCTACTCGGGGATCCCGGTGGGCCAGGCCGCCGAACGGATCGGCGGGCGGCTGGCCGGGCTGGTCCTGGTGGACGCCAACGCGCCGGTCACGGGGGAGTCGTTCGCCGACCAGATGCCGGAGCCGGCCGCGCTGCGGGCGGACCTCGCCGCGCACGACGGCTGGTGGCCGCCGCTGCCGCCGGCCGAGTTCGCCGAGCAGGGTCTGACGGTCGGGCAGATCAACCGGATCGCGGCGGGGGCGACCCCGCACCCGGGCCGCTCGCTGACCGAACCCGCCGCCCTGGAAGGCCCGTTGAGCGCGCTCCCGGCGGTGTACGTGAAGTGCCTGCTGGACTGGCCGGAGCCGCCGCCGGTGGTCGCCCGGCTGGTCGCGGACGGCCACTGGCGGCTGGTGGAACTGGACACCGGGCACTGGCCGATGTTCTCCCGGCCGGTCGAACTCGCCAGGGTCCTGGCCGGGGCGGCGCAGCCGGCCCGCAGCGACCGGTAGGCCGCGCCGCGGCCCTTCGGCCAGGAGGACCGGGGGGGACGGGAAGGAGGGCGGACCGCCGACGGTGGGCGCGGCCCGCCGTCGGCGGTTCACCCACCGTACGGCTGCGGGGCGCCGGGGCCGAGGTGACCGATCAGCGCCGCCGCCACGGCGGCCAGCACGGTGGCGGACGGGACGGCCCGGTGCGCCGCGTCGCAGAGCAGCACGACGGCGGTCACCGCGGCCGGGGTGCCCGCCAGCGGCAGGGCGACGGTCAGCACGGCGAGCAGGCGGCGGGGACGGTGCGGGGCGTCCGGGCGGGTCACGGCGGGTCTCCTTCGGGCTCGACCCGCGCCACGATGCCGCCTCCCGCAGCGTCAGGTTCAAGTCCTTTTCCGCCGCCGACCCGTGGCCGCCGCCGATCCGGCCCGCCGGCCCGGCCCCCGGGCCCGCCGTCGCTCAGCGCGCGGCCACCCGGCGCCACCCCGGTCCGTCCGCGGCCACCGGCGCGGCCGCGAAGTCGTAGCGCAGCAGCTCCGGCCCCAGCGCGAGCAGCGAGATCGACGAGGAGCCCCAGATCCGCCCGTCGCCGAAGTCCCGCCGCTGGATCAGCGCGGCGTCCGCGTCGGGCGCCAGCCCGTCCCCGGTGACGATCGGCAGCCATCCGCCCCAGGCCGCCGCGGCCGGCCCCGCGGCGGTCGGCCCGGGCCGGGGCTCGGCGGTGAACCGGGCCCGGAAGTGGGCGGCCCGCGCGGCCATCAGCGCGTGGATCCGTTCGGAGGTGGTCCGCCCCGCCGCCAGGCCCTCCAGCCCGTCGTTGAGCACCACGCTCAGGCCGGACGGCAGTTCCCGCTCCACCAGCCGCCCGCCGTCCCAGCTGGACACCCGGGCGCCGTCGGCCCGGACCAGGACGAGGTGGAAGGGGTCGTACGGGGTGAGGTCGAGGTGGCCGATCCCGCCCTCCCGGACGGCGGTGAGCGGCAGCCGGCCGCGGCTGAGCCGGGCGCCGGCGGGGGCGGGTGGCCCGAAGCCGTTGAGCAGGCAGGCGGCGGTGCGCCGGTCGGGGTCGACGGCCAGCCAGGTGCCGCCGGCCGCGAGGTCCAGTCCGCCGAGCAGTTCGGGCCGGTCCGGCCAGTGGTGGTCCGGCGGCAGCCAGGCGCGGCCCAGGTACTCGTCCCGGACGGACAGCAGCAGCACCGGGACGGCCGCTCCCGGTTCGATGCTGACGAACGCCGTGCACACGGCCCGCCCCCTGACCTCGTCCTGTCGGCGATCTCCTGCCAGCGATCCTCGCACGGCCGTTCGCACGCCGGAAGTGGCCCAAGGAACGGACGGCCGAACGCACCAGGGCGGCAGGCCACCGCGCCCCTAGGCTGGCGGCCATGACGACGAACGTGACGACCGCGACCGACGGCGCCCCGGTGCCCGCCCCCGAGCAGCGCCTGAGGATGGACAAGCTCGCCCCCGCCTTCTACCAGGCGATGGTCGCCGTGGACCGGGCCTCCCGGGAGGGCCTCGACCCGGTGCTCGCCGAGCTGGTCAAGGTGCACGCCTCGATGATCAACGGCTGCGCCTTCTGCATCGACATGCACGCCACCGACGCCCGCGGGCACGGCGAGCGGGAGCACCGGCTGCTCGCCCTGCCGGCCTGGCGCGAGACCCCGTTCTTCACCGCCCGCGAGCGCGCCGCCCTGGCCCTGACCGAGTCCGTCACCCTGCTGACCCGGGGCCACGTGCCGGACGCGGTGTACGCGGAGGCCGCCGCACAGTTCGACGAGACCGAGCTGGCCCAGCTGATCGCGCTGATCACCACCATCAACGCCTGGAACCGGATCGGCGTGTCCACCCGCATGAGCCCGGCCGCCAGGTGAGCGCCACCGACCTCGCCGTCCGGCGGGAGAAGGCCCGGCTGCTGCGGGAGCTGCACCGCCCGGGCGGGCCGCTGGTGCTGGCGAACGCCTGGGACGTGCCGAGCGCCCGGCTGGTGGCCGCCGCCGGGGCGCGGGCGGTGGCGACGGCCAGCGCGAGCGTGTCCTGGTCGCTCGGCAGCGCGGACGGCGGCGGCGCCGACCGCGAGCAGGTGCTGGCCCGGACCGCCCAGGTGGTCCGCGCGGTCGACCTGCCGGTCACCGCGGACCTGGAGGCCGGCTACGCGGACACCGCCGCCGGGGTCGGCGAGACGGTCGCCGCGCTGCTCGCCACCGGCGCCGTCGGGGTGAACCTGGAGGACGAGGGCCGACCGACGGAGGAGGCCGCCGAGCGGATCGCGGCGGCCCGGGCCGCGGCGGACGCGGCCGGCGTGCCGCTCTTCGTCAACGCCCGTACCGACGTGTTCCTGCGCGGGATCGGCGCCCCCGAGGGCCGGTTCGACGACGCGGTGGGCCGGCTGCGGGCGTACGTCGCGGCGGGCGCGGACGGGGTGTTCGTCCCCGGGGTGTCCGACCCGGAGACCATCGCCGCCCTGGTGGCGGCCGTCCCGGCGCCGCTGAACGTGCTGGCCGGCCCCGGCTCCCCGGCGGTGGCCGAGCTGGCGGCGCTCGGCGTGGCCCGGATCAGCCTGGGCCCGGGCCTGGCCGAGGTGGCGTACGCGGCGGTCCGCCGGGCCGCCGAGGAGGTGTACGGGCACGGCACGTTCACCGCGCTCGCCGAGGGGCTGAGCTACCCGGAGCTCAACCGGCTCGCCGCGGGCTGAGCGGCGCGGGGCCGGGCGGCGCGGTGCCGGGTGCCGCCGCCCGACCGCCGCGGGCCGAACGCCGTGGCCGGCCGGCCGTACGGGGGTCGGCCGGCCGGCCACGGGCGGTTCACCGGGTCCGGCGGCCGCCGGACCGGCGGGTCAGTTCAGGACCTGCCCGCTGAGCCCCGGGTGGCTCATCTGGTTGGTCCCGAGCGCCTCGACCTGGTCGGCGGCCTTGCCGACGACCGGGAGCTTGCCCACGGTCCGCAGGGCGAGGTCGGCGGGGGAGACTTCCAGCCCGTCGGTGAGCCCGCCGGAGACGTCCGGCGAGGAGGCGGTCTGGGTGGTGGCGGAGGCCGCCGGGACGGCGAGGGCGAGGCCCGCCATGGTGAGGGCGGCCAGGGTGGCGAGTTTCTTCATGCCCTGCCGAACGACCCGGACCGCCCTCAGGTCACCGGATCGCTCAGACCGTCACCCACAGGGTGCGAACGCTGTTGCTGACGAACGAGGCGATCGGCTCGTCCGTCCGGCCCTCCGCCAGGGCCAGCCCGGGGAACCGGGTGAACAGGTGCCGCAGCGCCGTCTCGGCCTCCAGCCGGGCGAGCCCGGAGCCGAGGCAGAAGTGCGGGCCGTGGCCGAGCGACAGGTGCTTGGCGGGCTGGCGGGTGAGGTCGAAGCGGTCCGCGTCCGGGTGGTGCCCGGAGTCCCGCCCGGCCGCCGCGTACGAGGCCAGCACGGCCTCGCCGCGCCGGATCACCACGTCGCCGACCTCGATGTCCTCGATCGCGTAGCGCAGCGGGAACTGCCCGACCGGGGAGTCGTAGCGCAGCGTCTCCTCGACCACCGCCGACCACGGCTGCTCCCCGTCCAGGACGAGCCGCAGCTGGTCCGGGTGCGCCAGCAGGGCGCGGACGGCGTTGGTGATCAGGTTGAGCGTGGTCTCGTGCCCGGCGACCAGCATCAGCAGCAGGGTGCCCACCAGCTCGGCCTCGCTGAGCCGCTGCTTGTCGAGGTGGTGGCCGGCGTCGTGGGCGGCGATCAGGTCGCTGGTCAGGTCGTCGCCGGGCTCGGCCCGCTTGGCCGCCACCACCGAGGCCAGCAGCGCGTTCAGGCCCCGCTGCGCGGCCAGGGCCGCGGCCGGGGTGGCCGAGCTGGAGACCATGGTGTCGGACAGCTCGTGCAACTCGTCCTGCTGCTCCAGCGCCAGGCCGAGCAGCTCGCCGATCACCTGCATCGGCAGCGGGTAGGCGAAGTGCCGCCGCAGGTCGAACTCGCCCTCCAGCTTCGCGACCCCGTCCAGCAGCGCGATCGTCCGGGCCTCGACCGCGGGCGCCAGGTCGGCTATCCGGCGCGGGGTGAAGGCCTGCGAGACCAGCCCGCGCAGCCGCCGGTGGTCGTCGCCGTCGGCGGTGACCATGCCGGGGACGACCACGAAGTTGAGCAGCGGCCAGCCCTCCGGCAGCCGTCCCTCCCGGAAGGTCGTCCAGAGCCGGGCGTCCTTGCCGATCCGGGGGTCGGCCAGCAGCGACTGGAGGGTGGCGTGGTGGGTCACCGCCCAGACCACCACCCCGCCAGGGAGCTCCACCAGGACCGCGGGGCCGGCCGCACGGAGTCGGGCGTTCTCGCCGTGCTGGTCACGGCCGAAGGGGTCGAGTCTGACGGGCTCGGCGCGGTTTCCGGCGTCGACGGTGTCCATGCGGGCCTCTCGGGGGCTGGCGGGCGGGGTGGGGTGAAGGCGCTGTAGAGCACCGGAAGGGCGGTCAGGGCCCGTGACCACGGGGACGGGCGCCAGGTCAACTCTCCCGGAGGTACGGCAAGTTGGAGGTCGGGAAGGCGGTGCAGCAGGGTCTCGACGGCGGTCTCGACGATGATCCGGGCCGGGTGCTGGGCCGGGCAGACGTGCCGGCCCGCGCCCCACGCGAGGTGCGCCCGGTTGCCGCCGAGCGAGCCCTGGGCGGCGGCCGAGACGCCCTGCGCGGCCGGGTCGGCGTTGGCCGCGGCCAGGCCGAGGACGAGCATGTCGCCGGCGCTGATGTACTGGCCGCCGAGCACGGTGTCACCGGTGGCCCAGCGGCCGGGGAAGTTCTGCGTCGGAGGGTCGCGCCAGAGCACCTCCTCCAGCGCGTCGGAGACGGTCAGCCGCCCGCCGGTGAGGGTGGCCCGGAAGCGCCGGTCGGTGAGCAGCAGCCGCAGGGTGTTCCCGGTCCAGTTGATCGAGGTCTCGTTGCCCGCGACCAGCAGCACCACCAGGTGGTGCACCGCCTCCTCGTCGGTCAGCTCGGCCGGGTGGGCGAGCAGCCAGGAGGTGAGGTCGGCGCCCGGGACGGCCCGGCGGCTGCGCACCAGGTCGACCAGCAGCGTCTGGAACTCCACGCCGGCGCGCTGCGACTGCGCGCTGCTGTCCACGAAGTGGCTGATCAGCTCGACCAGCCGCGGCCCGCTCTGCACCGGCAGTCCGACCAGCTGGGTGAAGACCAGCAGCGGCAGGATGCGGGCGTACTGGGCGATCAGGTCGGCGGTGCCGTCCGGGCCCCAGCTGTCGATCAGCCCGTTGGCGGCCGTCTCGGTGGTCCCGCGCAGCTGGCGGTGGTCGATCTGGGCCAGGGTGTCCGAGACGGCGGAGCGCAGCCGCTGGTGCTCGGCGCCGTCCAGGTTGAGCAGGGTGGGCCGCCAGGAGGTCATCGGCAGCAGCCGGGAGTCGGCGGCCAGCCGGCCCTCGGCGGGCACCCGCCAGCGGCGCGAGTCCTTGGAGAACAGCGCCTCGTTGCGGGTGAGTTCGAGCAGTTCGGGGTAGCCGAGGACGAGCCAGGCCTCGACCCCGGGCTCCAGCTCGATCGGTGCGACCGGCCCGTAGCGCTCGCGCAGCCGGGCGTACAGGCCGTGCGGGTCGTCGGCGACGGCCGGGCCGTACAGCGGGGTCAGCGGCACGCCCACGGGCAGCCCGCCGGGCCGGCCGCCGCCGTGGGCGACGGGGCACCCGGGAGGCCCGGGCGGTTCGGGGGCGGTCATCCCTGGAGCTCCAGGACCGAGCTGCGGTGCAGGTGGTCGACGAAGTCGATCAGCAGGTCGTAGGCCTGCCGGCGGTCGCGCGCGTCGCAGTACAGGATCGGCACCTCCGGCAGCAGGTCCAGCGCCGACCGCAGCTCCTCCTCCGGGTAACTCGGCGTGTCCGGGAAGGTGTTGACGGCGACCGCGAAGGGGATGCGCTGCTCCTCCAGCCGGCCGAGCACGTCGAAGCTCTCGTCCGGACGGCGCAGGTCGACCATGGCGATGGCGCCGAGCGCACCGCGCGACAGGTCGTCCCAGAGCGGCCAGAACCGCTGCTGCCCGGGCGTGCCGAACAGGTACAGCGCGAGCCGCGGGTTGAGCGTGATCCGGCCGAAGTCCAGCGCCACCGTGGTGGTGCTCTTCCCGGCGAGCCCGGTGAGGTCGTCGACGCCGGCGCTGGCGGCGGTCATCGTCTCCTCGGTGCGCAGCGGGGTGATCTCGCTCAACGAGCCGACCAGGGTGGTCTTGCCGACCCCGAACGGACCGGTGACCAGGATCTTGACCGCGCCCTGCACCGAGGAGGGCAGGTACTGCGGCCCGTCGGCGGACCCGGTGGCCCCGGGGGCGGCTTCAGCGGAGTTGGCGGAGGCCAACGAGCACCTCTTCCAGAAGGGTTGCGGGCAGGCGTTCGGCCTGCGGTACGGGCGGGAGCACCTGCACGGCGCCGAGGTCCCACAGGTCCCCGACCAGCACCTTGACGACGCCGAGCGGCAGCCCCAGGTGGGCCGCCACCTCGGCGATGGACAGCAGGCTGTGACAGAGGGCGAGGATGCGCCGGTGCTCGCGGTTCAGCAGCTCGTGCTCGGGCAGGTCCGGCGCCTCCGGTAACGCGCTGACCAGGCTCTCCACGGCGAGCTCGGCCCGGGTGGGGCGGCTGCGCCCGCCGGTGATGACGTACGGCCGGACCGGGCCGCTCAACGGTGGCCCCCCGCCGCGTGGTCGACGCGCGGCGGGCTGGTGAGGTGGGCGCCGATCCGTTCGACCAGGACCTGCATCTGGTAGGCGACCAGGCCGGCGTCGACGGCCTCGCCGGTCACCACGGCCAGGTGGGCGCCGGCCCCGGCGGCGACGACGAAGAGGTAGCCGCCGCCGTACTCGATGACGATCTGGCGGGTGGCGCTGCCGGGGCCGCCGAAGCCCGTCGCGACGCCGCGGGCCAGCGACTGCAGTCCGGAGCAGGCGGCGGCGAGCCGTTCGGCGTCGTCGCGCGCGATGCCCGCGCTGCGGCCGATCTCCAGGCCGTCGTTGGAGACGACGACGGCGTGCTGGACCTGCGGGACGGCGATGATGTCGGCGAGCAGCCAGCCGAGATCAGGGGTGGTGGTCATGGAACTCTCCGGAGCGCTGGGGAAGTCGGGGGGAAGCGGGCAGGGAACGGTCTGACTGGGCCTGGGCCCGGACGGCGGAACGGCCGCTGGCGGTCCCGGCCTGGAACATCGCCATGAACGCCTGCGCGTCCCGGGCCGAGCGGTGGGGCGGCGCGGGCGGCGGTGGGGGAGCGGCGTGCTGGGCGGGTCGGCCGGTGCGGTCGCGCCGGTGGCTCCGGCGGGGCAGCGGGGGAGGGGCGTCACCGGTGGCGGCGTGCCGGCCGGTGGGCGGGGTCTCCACCATGGGATGACCGGCGGGAGAGGCCGGTCGGGGACCGGGGCTGAACGCCCGGTCGTCCGGCCCGAGGCCGGGGACGGTGGGCGGCAGCGGCTCGGTGAGCAGCGCGTTCGGCAGCAGCAGGACGACGCGCACGCCGCCGTACGGCGAGGGCGCCGAGCTGAGCGTGACCCGGAAGCCGTACTGCTCGGCGAGCCGGCCGACCGCGGCCAGGCCCAGCTGCGGCACCTCGCCCAGCCGGGAGACCTCCAGGGTGCTGCCGCCGGCCAGCGCGGCGGCGGCCTTGGCCACCGCCTGTTCCGGCATGCCGACGCCGCCGTCGTCGATCTCGATGACGGCGCCGTTGTGCACCGGCATCAGCGTGACGAACACCTGGGTGCTGGGCGGGGAGTAGCGGGTGGCGTTGTCCAGCAGCTCGGCGATCGCGTGGATCAGCGCCTCGGCGGCGGCGCCGACCACGGCGGTCTCGGTGCGGCTGCGCACCACCACGCGCTGGAACGGCAGGATGCGCGACTGGGCGCCGCGGACGACGTCCTCCAGGGAGACGGGTTCCGGCCAGTGCCGGCCGGCCCGGGCGCCGCACAGCACGGCCAGGGTCTGGGCCAGCCGGGCCTGTTGGGCGGCCGCGTGGTCGGCCTTGAGCAGGCCCTCCAGCAGCGCGGGGTCGTCGTGGGTGCGCTCCATCTCGTCCAGCAGCGCCTGCTGGTCGTGGGCCATCACCAGGATCCGGCGGGCGACGCTGAGGAAGGCCCGCTGGGTGGAGGCGGTGTGCTCCTGCTCCTGCTGGACGGCGGCGAGTTCGGCGCCGCGGCGGGAGAGTTCGACGGCCAGCTGGTCTTGGAGGGCGAGGAGTTCGCCGTGCAGCCGGTCGGCGCGGCGGCGGTGTGTGACGGACACGGCGCGGTACCGCGCGGCGGCCACGAGGGCGAGGACGGCGAGCACGCCGGTTGCCGTTACGGACCACTGAGTCATCGTCACGCGGCGAATTCTAGGGTGATGATCCTACGAAGGTGTGAACGGATCCCGCCAAGTGACCGGATCTCGTCAATATCGAGTCAATTCGGCGTCAATCGGCGCTCGTTCGACCCCGATCGCACCGCCTGACGAGGCGTCCCACCGGCCTGACCGGCCCCGGCGGCCGGCGGCGGGACCGAGCCGGTCGGCCGGATCGCGTCCTGTGATGTGTGGGGCCTGTGTGCGAGGTGTTGCGGAAGGGGCGTCGTCCGGTGCAGGGGCGCCGAGCCCCGAGGCCGGGCGGGACGGCCGGGGCGGTCAGGCGGGCCAGCCGCGCAGGCCGGCGGTGAGGGTGGCGATGAGGCGGTCGTGGGTGGTGGTGAGGTCCTCGGCGAGCTGGAAGGCGCCGGCGGTGGAGAGGGACGCGAAGCCGTGGGCGAGGGAGCGGACGGTGCGGGCGGCGTGGATCGCCTCGGCGCCGTCGAGGCCGTACTCCCGCAGGACGGCGATGATCACGCCGACCAGCCGGGCGGCCGCCCGGGTCAGGTCGTCGTCGGGCTGCGGGGCCTGGGGCAGGGCGTGGTAGCGGTGCGGGTGCTCGGTGGCGTACGCGTGGTAGGCGCGCAGGACGGCGGCGACGGCGTCGTCCCCGCTGCGTCCGACGGCCGCCTCGGCCAGCCGGTCGGCCAGGTCTCCGGTGACCCGGACGGCGATCATCCGCCGCAGTTCGGCCAGGCCGCCGCTGACGTGCTTGTACAGCGAGGGGGTGGCGACCCCGGCCCGGGCGGCGACGGAGGCCAGGGTGAGGGCCTCGGCGCCCTGCTCGTCGATGAGGGCGAGGGCGTGGTCGACGACCTGGCCGGGGGTCAGTCCTACGCGGGGCATGGGTTCGGGCTCTCCGTACGGGTGGGGTCGGGTGGCGGGCGGGGGCGGGGCTCAGCCGAGTTCGGCGAGGAACGGCAGCAGGGCGTCCGCGGTGGCCGTCGGGTTGTCGGCCATCGGGTAGTGCCCGGACCCCTCGATCATCACCTTCCGCGCGCCCAGGGCGGCGGCCTGCCGGTCGGCGACGAGTTCCGGCTTCGGGAAGTCGGGGTCCGCGCTGCCCATGACCACCAGCGCCGGGCACCGCACCGCGGCCGTCCAGCCGGCCGGCGCCGAGTCGCCGCGGACGTACCCGCGGGTGGCGGCCTTGCGGCCCGGGGTGCGCAGTGCGGCGACCAGGCCGTCCACGTACGCGTCGAAGTCGGCGGGCTTGGCGCCGGGGAAGGCCATCCGGCGCAGGTAGAAGCCCCAGGAGGCCGGCCAGTGGACGAGGGCCGCGCCCATCAGGCCCATGACGCCCCGCATCAGGGCGCCCGGCGGCGGGTTCTCGACGAAGGCGTCGAGCAGGACGATCCCGGCGACCCGCTCGGGCGCGTCCCCGGCGGCCCTGACGACGGTCGCCCCGGTGTAGGAGTTCCCGGCGAGCACGGCGCGCTCGATGCCGAGGTGGTCGAGCAGGGCGAGGACGTCGCCGGCGAGGGCGGCCGGGCCGTAGTCGTCCCAGGCGACGGAGGACTCGCCGAAGCCCCGCAGGTCCATGGTGACGACCCGGTGGCCGGCGGCGACCAGCAGCGGGCGCAGGTGCCGGTAGGCGGCCCGGCTGTCGAGCATGCCCGGCAGCAGGACGACGGGGGCGCCGTCGCCCTGCCGGGTGTCGTCGAAGGCGATCCGGCCGCCGGGAACGGTCAGGTACTGGGTGCTCGGGGTCGTGGTGCCGTTCATGGTGGTCCTCCTCGGGCCGCCGGTGCGGGGCATCGGCGGGTGCCGCCGATAGCCATAAAGCTAAGGCTAATAGCCTTAGCCGTCAAGCGGTCGGCGGACGAGTCGGCGCAGGGGGCGGTCAGACCCCCTCCACCTTGAACGGGTCGTGCTCGCTGAGCAGCTTCTCCAGCCGGGCCTGGTCCACCCGGGTCACCATCTCGTTGGACTCCTGCCGGTCCCGGATCACCTTCGCCAGCGTGAACGCGGAGGTGACGGTGTAGAGGAGGCCGATCCCCAGGAAGGCCCGGGTCCACCCGCCGACCGGCAGGTAGGCGATCCCGACCGCGAGGGCGGTTCCCGAGACGGCGAAGGAGAGGACGGCCTGGATGTAGTAGGCGGCCGTGGTGCGGCTCTGCATCGGTGTGCTCATGGCGTCAGGATGCGGCCGCCCGGTCGGACCGCACATGAGTAGGCGTACTCAGATGGAGCCGTGCATGAGGGGTCGTTCGTTGACGTCCGATCACCTGGGCGTAAGCTGCTCGGAACGGATGGCTTGGAATCAGAGCCTCCTAGGATTAACGTTTGATAACGCAGCGCGGTCGTCAACGCCGTACCCAGACGGCACCGTGCGCCGTCGCCTAATCCCGCCGACCGGCCCCCGGGCAGGTCAGGGAGCCGGGGAACCACGTTCCTTGGGGTGAATCGGCGGGGCCCCGGCCCGGCCGTAGGAGACCTTCCTGCTCCGAACCCGTCAGCTAACCCGGTAGGCGCGAAGGAAGGAAAGGAGCGCGCCTCCCGTGGCGTCGACGCACACCCCGGCACACCCCGGCTCCGCAGCCGGCACCCAGCTTCTCGACCACCCCGGCACGGACGGCCCCGAGGCCTTCGGTGCGGAGGCCTTCGGCCCGGAGGTCGAGACCAACCGCCACCGGATGCCGCGTCAGACCCGCGGAGCCTCCCCGCTGCTCGGCGTCACCGCCGTCGCCGCCACCCTGGGCGCCACCGGCTTCGCCTCGGCCACCCCGGCCGCCGCCCCCGCCGTCGAGGCCCCGGACGAGACCCCGGTCGCCCTCTCCGCCGACCCCGGCCTCGCGCTCGCCGCCCGCATCCAGCACCAGGCCGACAGCCAGCGCACCGCCGCCGAGGAGACCGCCCGGCTGCAGGCCGCGCAGGAGGCGGAGGCCAAGGCCGCCGCCAAGGAGGCCGAGGCCAAGCGCGCCGCCGAGGAGGCCGAGCGGGTCAAGGCCGCCGCCCTCACCCTCCCGGTGAAGGAGTACCGGCTCTCCGCCCACTACGGCCAGAGCGCCCGCTACTGGGCCAACCTGCACACCGGCCTGGACTTCGCCGCCGACACCGGCACCCCGGTCCACGCGCTCGGCCAGGGCACCATCACCTCGGCCGGCTGGGCCGGCTCGTACGGCTACCGGATCGTCGAGACCCTGCCCGACGGCACCGAGATCTGGTACTGCCACCTCTCCTCGATCACCAAGGGCTCCGGCAAGGTCGTCTCCGGCCAGCAGATCGGCAAGGTCGGCGCGACCGGCAACGTCACCGGCCCGCACCTGCACATGGAGGTCCGCCCCGGCGGCGGCGCCCCGGTCGACCCCGAGCCCTGGCTCGAGCAGCGCGGCCTCACCCTCTGACGCACCCGCGAAGGCCCCCGGCCCGGAGCCGCAGCTCCCGGGCCGGGGGCCTTCGCGCGCCGACTCACTCCTCGACGGGCAGCTGCGCCAGGTACGCCTCGATCTCCTCGTGGCCCGGCTCCGGCGCCAGCTCCGGGAACTCCGTCACCAGCAGCCGCGGCAGCCCCGGCACCGTCCACCCGCCGAACAGGTCGAGCGCCGCGTCGACCGCCGCCTCCTCGAACCGGCCGAAGTCCCCGGCCAGTTCGTCCGGCATCGGCCGTCCCAGCGAGGTCAGCTCGGCCAGGTTGCGGTAGCTGCGCCGCATCAGGCCCTGCTCCAGCAGCCGCCGCGCGCCGTCCGTGGCCATGCCGACCGCCAGCACCCGGCCCGGGCCCCAGCCCTGCTCGTCCGGCTCGTCCAGCCAGCCGGCCGGCACCAGCGCCCCGTACGCGGCCAGCCGCTCGTCCTCCGACAGCTCCGCGAAGCCGGCCAGCCAGTCCCGCACCGCCGCCGCGTCCGTGACGTCCACCCCGTGCGCGTGCAGCAGCAGCGCGTACAGCCGGGGCCAGGTCACCAGGTCGGCGCGGCGCAGCAGCCCGGCCGCGACCTCGCCCTGCCACTCGGCCTCCGCGTGCAGCCGCTCCTGGCGCTTGGCGTTCAGCCGCCGGGCCGCCCGCTGGTGGTCGATCAGCAGCCGGACGGCGTCGCCGTAGGCCAGCGGGTCCTCCTCGGGCGCGGGTTGGACGTACAGGTGGAGCCGCTCGTACAGCAGGTGCTCCACCGCGTCGGAGGTCAGTTCGGGCCAGCCGTCGCGCATCCTGCCCTCGCCCAGCTCCAGCAGCGCCAGCACCGCGCGCAGCGGCCCCTCGGCCACCGGCGCGCGGCCCTGCTCGGCCGCCCAGTCGAGCAGGTCGGCGGCCTTGGTGCGCGGGGCGAGCCGCAGGTCTTCGTCGTTCATAGTCCGAACGGTAGCCGCCGGGCGGGGATAGGGTCGGCAGCCATGGTCCCCGTACGACTCACCGGCCCGCGACTGGCCGTCCGCGAGTACCACCACACCGAGCGCGACGTGGACGCGCTGCACGCGCTGTTCGGCGACCCGGAGGTCACCCGCCACCTGCCGTTCGGGCCGGGCGACCGGGAGGAGTGCGCCGACCAGGTCGAGCTCTACCTGGAGGAGGCGATGGCCGGGGAGCGGGACACCTACCGGCTCGCCGTCACCAGGCTCGCCGACGCCGAGGACCCGGCGGACGCCACGCCGGTCGGGCAGGCCTCGCTCACCCTCGACGGGTACCGCGCCGCCCAGCTCGGGTGCGTGCTGGCCCGCGGGTCCTGGGGGCGCGGCTACGCGGGCGAGACCGTCGGCCTGCTCTGCGACCTCGCCTTCGGGCCCCTGGACCTGCACCGGGTGGCCGCGCGGGTCGCCGTGGCCAACGAGGCCTCCGTCCGGGTGCTCACCCGGCTGGGCTTCCGGCGCGAGGGGCGGCTGCGGCACGACGGGTTCAAGGACGGCGTTTGGACCGACTCGTACCTCTACTCGCTGCTCGCCGACGAGTGGCCCGGCCCGGCCGCCCGGACGCAGGGGGGTTAACCCCACCCCGGATCCGCCAGGCCCCCGGATCCCGACCGGCCACCGCATCCACCAGACTGGACACCGTCAGCGGGACGAACGACCGACAGCACGAGGGGCCGGGGGCCGGGATCATGAGCAGCAGCCGCAGCACGGAGGACCGGGAGTGGGACGTCCCGGGCGTCCACGGGGACGACCGGCGCCCCGCCGGGGCCCGCCGGACCGAGCGGCGGCCGGCCCTGTGGCGGGCGCCGTTCTCGGCGTACTACTACCGCGAGGTCGGCTACGCGCTCACCGGGCTGCCGGTGGCGATCGCCGGGTTCGCCGTCTCGGTCACCATGTTCTGCCTCGGCCTCGGCACCTTCGTCACCGTCCTCGGCCTGCCCGTGCTGGGCGCACTGACCAGCCTCGCCCGCGGTTTCGGCCGACTGGAGCGGGCCCGGGTGCGCGGCATGCTGGCCCTGGACGTCCCGGGCCCGGAGCCGGTGCGCCAGGTCCGCCCCGGCAGCTGGGGTGCGATCACCGCGCGGCTGGGGGACGGCGCCGGCTGGAAGGCCGTGCTGTACCAGGTGGTGATGTTCCCCTGGGCGTTGTTCAGCTTCACGATGACGCTGGTGTTCCTGGTGCTCGGCTGGGCCCTGACGCTCTACCCGCTGTACCACTGGGTCTTCCCGACGTACACCTCCTGGAAGGGGTACCGGGTGTTCGACTTCCGCGACAGCGACGGCATCCGGCACCTGTACGAGATCCAGTCGCCCTGGCAGATCGCCGGGCTCTCGCTCGCCGGGCTGCTGCTGGTCTTCCTCACCACCCAGCTGGTCCGCGGCCTGACCAACGTCAACCGGGCCGCCGCCCTGGGCCTGCTCGGCCGCTGACCGCTCCCGTCGGAGGCTTCCGGCGGACCGGGTCCCGTCGGCGGCTTCCGGCGGCTGCCCGGCATCCGGGTATGTAATGGTCACTCATCATGGATGCCCCTATACTCGCCCGCATGACCGAGACGACCATCCGGCTCGCCGACGCGACCGACGCCGACCGGCTGACCGCGCTCATCCAGGCCTCCGGCGCCTACCGCGGCGCGTACTCCGCGATGATCGACGGCTACCGGGTGTCTCCCGACTACATCGCCCGCCACCTGGTGCGGATGGCCGTGGACGCCGCCGACGACCGCCTGCTCGGGTTCTACGGCCTGATCCGCGAACCGGCCGAGCTGGACCTGATGTTCGTCGCCGACGAGGCGCAGGGGCTGGGCGTCGGGCGGCAGTTGATCGCCGACATGCTCGACCGCGCGCGGGAGGCGGGCACCGCCTCGGTCAAGGTCGTGTCCCACCCGCCCGCCGAGCGCTTCTACCTGCGGGTCGGCGCCGTACGCACCGGCACCCGGCCCCCGCAGCCCAGGACGCCCTGGGAACAGCCCGAACTGCGCTTCACCGTCTAGGAGTTCCCGCCTTCCGACGGAGCGTCCGGTGCGCCCGGCTGGACCGGCACCACCACCGGTACGACCTGCGGTACGGCCTGCGGGGCGGGCGGCCCCGACCGCGCCGGCACGAGGCCCGGCGCCTGGATCCGGGACAGGATCTTCTCCGCCAGCCAGCTGCGGTCCGACCCGTACGGGATCCCGCGCGGGTCGACCAGCTGGGTCGCCACCGCGTCCCGCACCCGCTGCGCCTCGGCGGCGGGCAGCCGGGAGAGCAGCCCCCGGGCGGCCAGCAGCGCGTGGTACTGCTCGAAGTCCGAGCGCGGGTGCCCGATCGCGTCCAGCACGCTCGGCAGGTCCGCCAGCGCCGGATCGCCCTGCATCAGCGCGAGCGCCTGGATCCGCCGGCCCTCGGAGCCGTCCGCGAAGAGGTCCCGCACCTGGTCGGCGGTCAGCGCCGAACGCCGCGCGGTCGAACGGACCTCGGCCACCACGCCCTCCGGCCCGGTCGGCGATCCGGAGGAGGGCGGCAGCTGCCCGGCCAGCGCGGCCGGGCGCTCCGCGCTGCCGCCCAGCAGCCCGAGCTGCTGCATCGCGCGGACCCGCAGGTCGTCGGCGCCCACCTTGTCGCCGTGCCGGTCGTGGTCCTGCCCGGCGAGGAAGAGGTCCAGCGCCTGGTCGGTCTCGGTCAGCGCCTGCGGCAGCGCCAGCCGGGTCACCAGCCAGCCGGCCAGGAAGCCGAGGACCAGGAAGTACAGCACCAGCGCCGCCGCGAACGGCGCCACCCCCTCGCCCCCGCCGAGCGCGGGCGCCAGCGCCGTACCGAGGTCGTGCAGCCGCCGGCCGAGCGAGCCGAGCTGGGTCAGCCCGACGCCCAGCAGCACCTTGGTCAGCCAGTCCGAGACCTGCTCCAGATTGGTGTTCGGCGCGTACGAGCCCGGCGGCTCTCCGGCGCCGGCACCACCGCGCACCCGCGGCACCCCGAACAGGAAGCCCAGCCCGCCGCCCAGCACCACCGAGGCGCCGACCACCACCAGCCCGCCGCCGAGCGCCTGCCAGGCGTGCTCCCGGCCGAGTGCGAACAGCACCAGCCCGAGCAGCCCCGTCCCGGCCGCCACACCGGCGGCGCCCCACCGCGCCGTCCGCAGCGCGGCCCCGCCGCCCGGCCGTCGTGCCTCCGCCATCGCCCGCCCCCTGTGTCCGCGCCGCTCCGCTCCGGAACCCGCGCCGACTCTAGCGCCGCGGGGAGCCTGCGGACCGTGCCGGAAGCTCCCCGGGAACGCAGACGGCCCGCGGGCTGCTCCTGCGACGCCGGCCCGTGCACTGGCCAGGCGCCGAGGCACCGGGGATGTACCGGTGAGCCCGCGGGCCGGGTGACTGCTATGGATTTCGCCTGCCGGAGGCCTGGGGCCTCACCCCGCGCAGGCAGGGGCGGCTCTAGCGAGCAGCCACCTCACGCATCCTGATGGAACTCAACTCAGGATCACCTCCCTTCAGTGTGCTGCCAGCCTAGGCAGCGCACCGGGCGGAGGCAACGGATTTATTTCGCGGAGCCGCGTCCGCCGCAGTCGGTCCTGAGCCGGTCCCGGACCCGCCGGAGCCGGTCCCGCCGTCGCCGTCCTCGGCGCGCCCGCCCGCGGCGGGACCGCGGGCTGCCCGTACCCGGACATGCGAAAGGCCCGGAGGACGTGTCCTCCGGGCCTTTCCGCTACTGAGTAGCGGGGACAGGATTTGAACCTGCGACCTCTGGGTTATGAGCCCAGCGAGCTACCGAGCTGCTCCACCCCGCGTCGGTGAACACAACGATACGTGGAAGTCGCCGGGATGGGAAATCGGTTCCTCAGGGCGCCCTGGCGACCCGCGGCCGGCCGGGCGCCGCGTGCCGCGCCGACCGGCATCTCGCCCAGGCCGCGAAGCAGACCAGCGCGGCGAAGCAGGGCACCATCAGCGCCGCGTACACCACCAGGAAGCCGTCCGTGCCGAGGTCGGCGGCGGCGTTCCAGGTGCCGTGCAGGGCCATCGCCAGCAGCAGGCCGGCCGGCAGCGCCAGCCGGGCCAGCCAGCGGCGGCCGGTGGTGAGGGCGACGGCCAGGCCGATCCCGGTGAGCGCGGTGAACAGCGGGTGGGCGAAGGGGGAGAGCAGGGCGCGCAGCACGAAGGTCTGCACGGTGCTGTCGAAGTCGCGCAGGCTGGGCGGGTCGCCGAGGCCGATGCTGTCCAGCCGCTGCCGCTGGTCGCTGGTGAAGGCCCGGCCCAGGTAGAGGGCGTTCTCGGTGAACGCGAAGCCGCAGGCGGCCATCCCGCCGAGCACCACCCCGGCGGCCAGGGTGCGCGGCCGGGAGCGCTGGTGCGGCGGCGGGGCCGGCCGCAGGTAGGGCAGCGGCCGCAGGCGGGGCCGCAGCCGCAGCCGGCCGCGGGCGTGCGGCCCGGCGGGGTGGCGCGGGTACGGGCGGGGGCTCCGGGGCGCGGGCGACCGGCGCAGCAGCGGCGCGCAGGGGCGCCCGGTGCGGCGGCCGTGGCAGCGCAGCCGCTGGCCGAACGGGAGCAGCAGCACCAGCAGGGCGGTGGCCTTGGCGGTCTCCTCGATCACCGGGGTGGCGATCCCGGCGCCGAGCAGTTCCCCGAACGCGCCCCGGTGCCGGGTCAGGTAGCTCGCCGTCCAGTTGTTGGCCAGGATGGCGACGGTGGTGGCCGCGCAGGCGCCCCAGCCGAGGCAGAACACGGTGTGCCGCAGCGGCACCCGGGCGGTGAGGTTGAGCCAGGCCAGGCCGCCGAGCACGAACGGCAGCGGCACCAGCGCCAGGCCCAGGCCGACCAGCAGCCCGACCGTGCCGGTCTGCCGCTGGACCAGGTGCAGGATCAGCACCCCGCAGCCGATCAGGGTCAGCACGGCGGTCGTGGTGACCGAGGAGAGCGCCACCGAGCGGCTGCGGCCGGGGCGGGGACCGGGGGCCGCGGTCCGGGCCGGCCCGGCGGGGGCGGTACCCGGCCGGGGCAGCAGGCGCCGGGCCCGGTGCCTCCGGGGGCCCGGGATGGTCCGGGTGCCGCCGGTGCTCGGGACCGTCTCCGGTGCGTCGGCGGCGGCCCGGACCGTCGTCCGACCGTTCGTCCGGAACCCGCCGCCGGACGGGCTGCCCATGCGGCACAGGGTAGGCCACGGCGGCGGCCCGTCGGGAGGACCCGGGGCGGACCGCCCGTCCCCGGCCCGCCCGAACGGCCGCCGCGCGGCCGCCGGTTCGAACGGCGCCGGTGGGTCAGCGGCGGCGGAACAGCAGGTCGTGGACGACGTGGCCCTTGGCGATCCCGGCCCGTTCGAACTTGGTGACCGGTCGCCAGTCCGGCCGAGGGGCGTAGCCGGGGATGCTGCCGTCCGGGTGGTCCGCGGGCTCCAGCCAGCCGGTCCCGTCACCCTCGGGGTGCAGGTTCTCCAGCTCCGGCGAGGCGGACAGCACGTCCAGCATCTGCTCCGCGTACGGCTCCCAGTCGGTGGCGCAGTGCACCAGGGCGCCGGGGGCGAGCCGGGGCAGCACCAGGTCGAGGAAGGAGGGCTGGACCAGCCGGCGCTTGTGGTGCTTCGGCTTGGGCCACGGGTCGGCGAAGTAGACCCGCAGACCGGCCAGCGAGGCATCCGGGAGCATGTCGCGCAGCAGGATCACCGCGTCGCCGGCGGCGGTCCGGACGTTCCGGGAGCCGTCGCGCTCCAGCAGGCCGAGCAGGTTGCCGTGGCCGGGGGTGTGCACGTCGGCGGCGAGGATGCCCATGGCCGGGTCGGCGGCGGCCATCGCGGCGGTGGTCTCGCCCATGCCGAAGCCGATCTCCAGCGTCACCGGCAGGCCGCCGAACAGCTCCGGCAGGTCCAGCGGGGTGCCGTCGATGGGGATGCCGTAGGTCTCCCAGCTCCGGTCCAGGGCGCTCGCCTGGGCGTTGGTCATCCGGCCCCGGCGCGGCTGGAAGCTGCGGATGCGACGCTCGCGGTGCTGGGCCTCGGTGGCCTTGTGCGGGTACATCGGCGCGGGGTAGGCGGCCGGCGCGGCGGACAGCCGGGCGGACGGCGAGGGCTGGGGGATCGGGGCGGTGGCAGTCACAATCACCCGAGTCTACGGGGCTGTCGGGGGTCGTCGGCCGGGCCTGTGACCGGGCTCATCCGCCCGATCGCCGCCCGCCCGGCCCGCCGCGCGGTCCGCCCGGCCGCCGGTGGAGAAGGGGGGAGGAGCCACACCCCCGTGATGGCTCCTCCCCCGTTCCCCGCCCGGCCGGCGCGGGCTCCGCTACCCCTCCCAGGGCCAGTGGGCGTTCGCCCCGGACTCCAGGAGCGGGATCAGCCGGAAGGCCGCGTCGCTCAGGCCGCCGAAGGTGTGCCGGTGGGCGCCGCCGCCGGGCCCGTGGCCCGTGGCGTAGCCGGCCAGGTTCCAGGTGTAGACGGGCACCTGGGCCGGGACCGCGGCCAGCGGGTCGCCCCGGTGGCCCGGGCCGGTCTGCTCGTCGGTGACGATCACCACCCGGTCGTGGCCGCGGTAGTGGGCGCGGACGGCGTCGGCGGTGTTGGTGCCGCCGAGGCTGGAGAAACGTTCCAGTACCCGCAGCACCGCCTCGCCCCGGCCGACCTCGACCAGCCGGCTGGTGGTGCCGAACTCGACCAGGTCCGCCTCCTCGGCCCGGACCTTCAGCGCGGTGCCGAAGATCGCCGCCGAGTCCGCCCGGTTGAGCTCGGTCGGCCCGCCGGAGCGGTCGAACATCGAACCGGAGCGGTCCACCAGGACCAGCGTCCGGCCGGGCAGCTCCGGCACGTTGGCCAGCGAGTGGCCGAGCGCCGTCTCCAGCGCGTGCCCCCAGCGCAGCGAGGGCGCGTTGCGGTACGCGGCCAGGTAGCGGAACGGGAACTGGCGCGAGCGCCGCACCTCGCCCCGGTCGGAGATCCGCCGGGCGACCTCGGCCGCGACGGCGTCCGAGACGCCGGCCCGGTCGAAGTTGCGCAGGTTCCGCACCAGCGCCATCGGACCCATCGACGGGATGACCGCCTCCCAGACGGCCGCGTCCAGCGGCCCCTGCAGCCAGCCCGCCAGCGCCTCCCAGGACAGCCCGGCGGCGGCCAGCCGCTCGGCGCCGCCCTCGGCGGTCACCGCAGCCCGGCGCTCCTCGACGGGCAGCGCCAGCAGCTCGCGGTTGGCGGTCAGCATCCGGTCGACGGCCGGCGGGACGGCCTCCTCCGGCCGGTGCCGGCGGTCCAGCGCGTACGCGAACAGCGCACCCTGCCACGGCCGGTCCGGGGCCGGCGAGGGGTGGGTCAGCTCGATCACGTCGCCGAACCGGTAGCCCTTGCCCGCGGTGTCGTACTTGAGCAGCGAGCGGGCGTCGTACAGGCGCTGGACGGCGTCCGCGACGCCGCGCTTGAGCGGCTTGGGCAGCGCCCGGCCGTAGCGCGAGGTCCAGTAGGCGAGCAGCTCGCCGGGCTCGTCGGCGCGCCGCAGCACCGCCGCGACGGCCTGCCGGGAGTGGCCGTGGGCGCCGGCGTCCAGCCGGGCACGGGTGAACTCGGCGGCGCCGACCAGGGCGGCGGTGCGCATCTGGGCGCCGTGGCGCAGCCAGCGCAGCAGCCCGAGGGTCCACTCCGGCTCGGCGACGGCGAGTTCGCGCACCAGCGCGGTGTAGCGGTCGTCGCGCGTGCCGCCGCGCTCGTGGAAGGCGTCCTGCCCGACCATGTTGGCGATCGCGAGCAGGAAGAGCTCGGACCTGGCGTCCCGGACGTGGCCGACGCCGCCGTTGTGGTTGCGGGTGAGCCGCCCGGTGGTGGCCACCGGCGAGGTCGGACCCGCCTTGGCCCCGCGGAAGTTGAACCTGGACATGCGAAAGCCCCCCTCGGCCTGCTGGTGTCAGTGGGAGGGAGGCGTGCTGCGGTGCGGCGTGCCCGAGATCGTGCCGGCCGTGGGACGGCCGACGTCGGCGGAGGTGTATGCCTTGTGCTCTACCGGATTGAGCTACCGGCCGCGCTCGCGCACGGCCGCCCGGGATTCGAACCCGGAACCGCAAGATCCGAAGTAACCCCCGCCCGCGCACCGGGCACTCCGGAGCGCACTGCCTCCCGAGATCAGGATGGCGGCGGTGTTTCGCGGGCTCGAACCGCTACGCCGGAGAACCGGCGTCTACCAGAAGTAACCGCTGCCGTCGCACCGGGAGGTGCGGAACGAACTATTCAGGTATGGGTGTCCAGAGATCGAAGGCGGCTGAGGTGACGAAGCTGCTCTACCGACTGAGCTACACCGGCCCGAAGCCGGTGACGGGACTCGAACCCGCGACACGCCCATTAACAGTGGAAGTAACCTCTGCCTGCGCACCTGGACGAGAGAGACCTTAGCCAGGCCGTTCCCGCGCGTGCACCTCATTTACCGTCAACTCCGGCGGACCCACCGCTCACGCCGGAGCGACGATCACCGCCCGGGCCCGCTCGGTCAACTCCCGTACCCGGCGTTCACCCTGGAAGGGCTCCAGCCGCCGCAGCATCTCCACCACGTACTCCCGGCTGCGCTGCGAGGAGATCCGCCCGGCCACCTCGACGGCGCGCTCGCCGGCGGCGACCGCGGCGTCCAGGTTGCCCGCCTCCGCCTCGGCCATCGCCGAGACCACCAGCCGCAGGCCGTGCGAGCGGACGAAGCCCTCGGTGGGGGTGGCCAGCGCCTCGCGGGTGAACTGCCGGACCTTGGAGGGCACTCCGAGGTCGCGGAAGCACTCGGCGGCGTCGGCGGCTAGCCGGTCGTAGGCGTAGAAGTCCATCCACGCCGGATCGGGATCCCCGGCGCGCGCGCGTTCGAGCGCGCTCTCCGCCGCGCCGAGCGCCGTCGCACACGCCGCGGCGTTGCGGGCCTTGGCCTGGGCCCGGGCCTCCACCAGGTGGAAGAAGCTCATGGTGCGGGCGGTGGCCAGGCCCCGGTTGCGCTCCAGCGCGGCCTGGGCGAGGTCGACCGCCTCCTCGGCGAAGCCCCGGTAGCCGGCCTGGAGGCTCATCGAGGCCAGCACGTAGCCGCCGAGCGGCACGTCGGCGGCGGCCCGGGCGAGCCGCAGCGCCTGGATGTAGTAGCGCTGGGCGGCCTCGTGCTGTCCGGTGTCGAAGGCCATCCAGCCGGCCAGCCTGGTCAGTTCGGCGGTCGCGCCGAACAGCGCCCGGCCGACCGCGTCGCTGTAGGAGGCGAGCAGCAGCGGCGCCGCCTCCACCCGCAGGCACTCCGGCACCATCGACGAACGCCAGTCCCCGCCGCCGTACTTGGAGTCCCAGCGGCGGGCCTCCTGGGCGGCCTCGCGGAGCTTGGCGGCGTCCGAGTGGCCGACCCGGTAGGAGGAGGTGTCGGTGGGGGAGCGCGGCACCTCGCGGGCCACCGAGCCGTCCGCGGGGGTGATCAGCCAGCGGGAGACCGGGGTCGCGTAGGCGGCGACCGAGAAGGTGCCGGCCAGGCTGTCGCTCCAGCGTCCGCCGCCGGGGCCCCGGCGCAGGTCGAGGTCGACCCGCCACAGGTCGGTCGCCGAGCGGACCGCGTCGGCGACCTCGCGCGGGAAGGCCAGGCCGAGTTCGGGCGCCGGGTCGGTGTCGCCCAGGCCGATCTCCTCCAGCGGGACGGGCCGGCCGAGCTTGCCGCCGATCGCGGTGGCGATCAGGTGCGGGACGGGCCCCTGCGGCACCATGCCCTTGCTGACCCAGCGGGCCACCGAGGTCTTGTCGTACCGCAGGGTCAGCCCGCGCTGGGCACCGAGGTCGTTGACCCGGCGGGCCAGTCCGGCGTTGCTGATCTGGGCGAGGGTCAGGAGCGTGCCGAGCCGTTCGTTCGGTCCACGTGGGCTGACGGTCATGGTGGCGGCGGCACCTCCTGCGGCCTTGTGCGCGGGGCCCGGGCGGCACCGGGCCGTAGCTGCTGTACCTAGCGTAGTCGGACGCGTTCCGACGGTTAAGAGGTCGCATTCCGGATGGCGGGATCGCGCACTCGGCGGTGCCGCACCGGAGTTGGTCCGGACCGCTCGGATCCGGCCGACCGCACCGCGCGCCGGAGCGTCGTGCTCCGGTCCCGTGTTCACGTGCGCCCGGCCGTGCCCCCTGGCCCGACCGGCTGGTCGGCGATTCGCTGGTGGTCGTGGGTCGGCCTGCCGTCGAGGACCCGGCGGGCCGGGGGATGCCGCCGCCTCAATCCCCGCGGGCGGCGGTGAAGTCCGGGAGGGCATGCGGATGCCCTCCCGGGCTGGGCGACGCCTTTCGGCCATCTCGCGATGCCCATGTCAAGGCGTTCGCCGGCGGTCCGGGCCGGGGAGGGGGAGGCCCGGCCCGCCCGCCCCGCCGGAGTGGCGGGATGATCGAACTCTCTTCGACTGCACGGAACTTGACCCCCCGCAGTGATCGGGTGCCGCGGTGGTTCCGGGGCCGCCCCCCGGTCCGCGGGCGCACCTGCACCGGCCCGGACGCCCGCACCCGGCCGTCGAACGGCCGGTCCGAACGGAATCGGAACCCGGAACACCGGCCACGGCGGCGTCCCGCGGTGGCACGATGTCTCCTGACGGCGCGTCGAGCTGCGGGGGCACGCCGGGACGCGCACGGGCCGCCACGGCACACCACCCGGCCGCCCGGCGGGCGGCGAACGCGCCCACGGATGCAGGTCCTCGTCCGCTGGAGGCGCGATGCGGTGGCTGACGGGCTGGTGCACGGGCGTGCCGAGCGCGGGCACTCCGGCGCACGAGGCACTCGGCAGGGTCGAGCCCATCGCCGCGCGCCCCCTGTGGACCGGGCCCGACCCGCTCTGGGCCGTGGGCGACTGGCGCCCCGGCGAGATCCGCCTGGTCACCCTCCGCCCCGGCGCGCCCGCCGTGGTCAGCACCGGGCCCACCGCCCCCGACCAGGTCGAGGACACCCCCGCCACCTCCCGGCTCGCCGTCCTCGGCCACTGCGGCGCCACCGACGCCGAACTCGCCGCCGGCCTCGCCGCCGCCCGCGGCGGCGCCGTCCGCCACCTGACCGCCTGGCCCGGCAGCTACACCGTCGTGCTGCGCTCCGGCACCCGCTCCACCCTGCTGCTCACCGACCTCGCCGGCGCCCAGCCCGTCTTCCACACCCCGTGGGCCGGCGGCACCGCGTACGCCACCGCCGCCCTGCCGCTCGCCGACCTGGTCGGCGCCCCGCTGGACACCGGCCACCTCGCCGCCCGGCTCGCCTGCCCCGAGTCCCCCGAGGCGCTCGGCACCGGCACCCCGTACCTGGGCGTCCAGCGGGTGCCGCCCGGCCACGTGCTCGGCGTCCGCGGCGGCCGCCCGTACCTGTCCGGCTACGACGACCCGGGCGGCGCCGGTCAGCCGCGGGGCGAGGCGCCCGCCGTCCGCGAACTCACCCGCGCCCTGCTGGAGGCCGTCCGCTCCCGGGTCCGCACCACCGGCCCGGCGCTCGACCCGGCCGGGCGGGACCGGCTCGGCGTCGACCTCTCGTACGGGACGGCCTCCGCGACCGTCGCCCTGCTCGCCGCCGCCGTCCCGCTGCCGCCGGCGCCCACGGCCGCCGCGGCGGCCCGGGCGGCCACCGCCGGTGCCAGGAGCGGCGCCGTCAAGGGCTCCTGGGCCCGCGCCGCCGCCGTCCGGGAACCCGCCGCCCCCGAGCGGCTGGCCGCCGTCACCCTCGGCGAGACCGGGCCCCCGACCGGCCTCGCGCTCGCCCCCGACACCCCGCGGCTGCGGCACACCGTGCTCGACCCGGCCCCGGACACCCTCCCGTACGCCGGGCCGGGCGCCGACCCGCAGGCCGGCCGGCTCACCGACGAGCCCGGACCCGAACTCGTCGCCGCCGCCCGGGCCGAGGCCCGCTTCGACGCGGGCGGCACCGACCACCTCACCGGCTACGGCGCCCGCCAGGTGCTGGACGGGCACCCGGCCCGGCTCGCCGACCTCATCCGGGCCGGCCGGCCGCGCGAACTGCTGTCCCCGGTCGCCGCGCTGGCCGGCGCCGACCGGGCGGCCGCAGGCGTCCTCACCGGCGCGCTGCGCACCCCGCTCACCGTGGTCCGGGCCGCCCACCGGCTCTCCCGGGTGCGCTACGCCGAGGCGCTGGACGAGGCGGCCGCCAGGCTGACCGCCCGCCACGTCCCGGACGACGCCGGTACGGCGGGGGCCCGCTCGGCCGTCGACCTCGCCTGGTGCGTGCCCGGACCGGCCGCCCGCTGGCTCTCCGACGAGGCGCTCTCCTCGGTCGCGCTGCGGCTCCGCCTGGCGGCGCGCAAACCGGCTCCCGAGGAACACCCCGGCGCGTACCGGGCCCGGCACGCCCTCTACCGGCAGGCACGCTCCTTCCGCACGCTCGTGCACGCCGCCGAACAGCCAGGACAGCGGCTGCACGCGCCCTTCCTCGACAACCAGGTGGTGCGCGCCGCCCGGCTGCTGCCCGACGACGTCCGCCTCCAGCCCGGCGCCCGGCACGCCCTCCTGCACGCCGTCCTCACCGGCGCCGGCCGCACCGACCTGCCCCCCGACTGGGGCCGCGGCCCCCGCCCCGATCGCACCGCCCCCGCCCGCGCCGGACTGCGCCTCGCCGCCGACGGCCTCGCCGAACTCTTCGACGCCCCGCTGCTCGCCGAGGCCGGCCTCATCGACCTCCCCGCCGTCCGTGCCGACCTCGTCCACGCCGCCGACCCCGCCACGCCCCTCTCCGCCGCCGCCCTGGCGGGCCTCGCCGACCTCGTCTCCACCGAACTCTGGCTCCGCCGCATCCGCGCCCGCCGCCACGGCGCCTGCTGGACCGGCCTGCCCGGGCCCCGCCAGCCCGCCCTCACCCCCTGACCGCCGGGCCGCCGGCCCGCCCGCCCTGCGGACTGTCACCCTCCGACCTCCCGCCCGCTGCTGGGCCGGCTCCCTCCGGGCGCTCCCCGCCCCGCTGGCCATCCGGCCGTCCCGGTCCCCGCAGGCCACCCCGGCCTGCGGCCCGCCCCGTTCGGGCTCTGCCCGGCTCGCTGGCCGGCCCGTCCGGTCCGCTCCCACCGCCCTCTTCCTCGCTGGACGGCGCCTCACCTCCCGACGCCTGGCGCGCCGCCTTGCCGGCCCCCCGGGCGCTCCCGCCCGCCCGCTGGCCACCGGGCCCTGTCGTGCCGGGCCCCTGGCCGACCCCTCTCCGGGCGCTCCGCGTGCCGCTCCCCGAGCCCGCCCGTCCAGTCCTGCTCGCTGCCGCTCCGCTTCGCCGGGCGGCCCCTCAGCTGTGGCCGCTGCCCCGCCGCTGGGCCGGCTCCCTCCAGGCGCTCCCCGCCTCGCTGGCCACTGGCACCTGGTCGCCAGGCCACGCTGGTCCCCGGCCGGTCGCCCCCGGCCGGTCCAGGCGCTCCCCGTGCCGCTCCGCCCCGCCCCCGGTCCCCGCTCTGCGGCGCGGTTGCCGGGTGCGGGTCGTCGGGGCGGTGATGATGGCGGAGGTGTGGATCCGGGGTGAGGAGGGTGTGCGGTGGCCGGTGGGAGCGCGGAGCGGGAGGTGCCGGTCGTGCTGTCGGTGCTCGGGCGTCCGCCGGCGGGGCGGACGCCGGGGGTGCTGGCGGCGTGCGACGGGTCGGACGGGTCGCTGTGGGCGCTGGACCGGGCGATGACGGAGGCCGAGCTGTTCGGGCTGCCGCTGTACGTGCTCGCCGTCGTCAACCCGGCGCCGACCGGGTACCCCCCGGGGATGGCGGAGCTGGTGCAGGAGAGCGTGGAGACGCTGGTGGAGAGCATGGCGGACGGGCTGCGCCGCTCGGTGGCCGCCGTACAGCGCCAGCGCCCCGCGCCGTACGCGGGGGAGCTGTCGCTGCACGTGGTGCTGGGCAATGTGATCGAGGTGCTGCTGGAGGCGGCGACCCGGCAGCACACGCTGGTGATCGGCACCCGGGGCAACGGCGGCTTCGCCCGGCTGCTGATGGGCTCGGTGAGCTCGGCGGTGGTGCACCACGCGGCCTGCCCGGTACTGGTGGTCCCGGCACCCCCTGCGGCCTGACCGGCCCGGAGGCCGCGCCCGGAGGCCGCCCAAGGGGTGTCGGCCCGGCTGCCGGGGCCGGAGTGCCGGGAATGTACCGAGATGGTTCACCGTTCACCTATCTCGTACCCGTCTGAACCCACGCCCCTGGAGCCCCCGCATGAAGGTCGAAATCTGGAGCGACATCGCTTGTCCCTGGTGCTACATCGGCAAGCGCCGCTTCGAGGAGGCCCTGGCGGACTTCCCGGGCAAGGAGCAGGTCGAGGTCGTCTACCGCCCCTACCAGCTGGTCCCGGACGCCCCTGCGACCGCGAGCCCGCACCGCGCCTGGCTGGCCGAGCGCTACGGCCCGCAGTCGGTGGCGATGGACGCGCGGGTGGCCGAGCTGGGCCTCGCCGAGGGCATCACGTACGACTTCGACGCCGCGCTGCACGCCAACACCTTCCTGGGCCACCGCCTGCTGCACCTCGCCGAGGCCGAGTACGGCGCGGCCGTCCAGGGGCGGCTGAAGGAGGCCCTGCTGAAGGCGCACTTCACCGACGGCGTCGACGTCGGCGACCGCGCCGCGCTGACCGACGTCGCCGTGTCGGCCGGGCTGGACCGGGACCGGGTGGCCGCCTACCTGGCGGGCGACGAGGGCACCGCCGAGGTCAACGCCCAGCTGGCCGAGGGCCGGGAGCTGGGCATCAGCGCCGTGCCGACCTTCGTCTTCGAGGGCAAGTGGGCCGTCCAGGGCGGCCAGGACGCCGCGACCTTCGGCAAGGTGCTGGAGCAGGTGGCCGCCGAGATCGGCGAGCGCCGCCCCGCCCCGGTGCAGGTCGCCCCGGCCGGGGAGGCCTGCGCGGACGGCTCCTGCGCGATCTGACGGTCCGCCGCGCCCCCGGCAGGGCCCGCGGCACCCCGCGGACGAGGCCCGCTCCAGGAGTCCTGGAGCGGGCCTCCGTCACGACCGCCCGGGGCGCGCCCCGGTCACGAGCACCGGAAGCGGGCCTGGGCCCAGTCCGCGACGTTCATCGCCGACCAGATCCCGTTCACCGGCGTGACCACCAGCTTGACCGACTTCTGCCCGGCCAGCGGCACGTGCACCGGCACCGGGTCGTCGCCGAGGGCCAGCGCGCGGGAGCGCCACAGGGTGGTGCCGTCGCCGTCCTGGACGGAGAAGACGACCCCGCCCGGCGAGAGCGTGGCGTCGTCCACCCCGGCCACCGCGTCGAAGGACGTACAGCCGCGGTTGAGGTCGATCACGGTGGTCGCCGGGGCGTGCACGGTGATCGCGTGCGGGTGGTAGCCGCCGCCGATCCAGCCGCCGTCGCGCTGCCAGAACTTGTCGCTGCCCTTCTGCCGGATGCTCGGCTCGGACGGCGGCACCCGGTTGTTGCCGGGCTTGAGCACGGGCAGCGAGTTGCCCCAGTAGTCGCTGAGCACGGGCGGCGCGGGCGTGGTGACGGTCGGGGTCGGCACCGGCGGCAGGGTGGGCGTCGGGACGACCGGCACGTCGGGCGTGGGCACCGGCGGCAGGGTCGGCACGGTCACGACCGGGGGAACGACGGTCGGCCTCGGCACCTTCGGGCTGCTGGGCGCGGGCGCGACGGGCTCCGGCGCCCGGGTGGTGGCGGGCGGGGGAGTCGGCGTGGGCCTGGGGGCCGGCTTGGCCCCGGGGCTCGTCGCGGGTGCCTCGGGGGCCGCAGCGGCGGCGCCGGGTGGCGCCGGGGCCGGGGCCGGTGCCGCGGCGGGCGGGGCCACCGGCCGGGCCGGGGAGGCGGCGGCCGGGGCACCGGAGGCCGGGGGAGCGGCCACCGGGGGCTTCGGCTCGGGCGAGCCGGTGAGCGCGTACGCGGCGACGGCGGCCGCGGCCACCGCGATGGCGGCGGCGATCCCGGCCTTGGCAGCGGTGCCCAGGCCCTCGCCGGCCGCCGCGGCGGCGGCCCCGCCGGAGCCCGCACCGGTCGAGCCGGCGGTTGCCGCACCGGCCGCACCGGCCGCGGCTCCCGAGGACCCGGCGGTCGCGGCGGCCGTCCCGGCCGCTGCCGCACCGCCGACGGCGGCGGCTCCGCCCACGGCGGCCGCGGCCGCGCCGAACCCGCCGACGCCGATCCAGACCAGCACCCCGCCGGGCAGCAGGGCGCGCAGCCCGGTGTTGATCTCGGTCAGCTCCAGGCAGGCGGCCGTGCAGCGGTCGCACTCCTGGAGGTGCCGGCCGACCTCCGCCGAGGCCCGCTTGCGCAGTGAGCCGCGCGCGTACGCCCCGAGCCGGTTGGCGTACGCCTCGCACGAGCTGTCCTGGCTGCCCGAGACGTGCGCCTGGAGGAACCCGGCGGCGAGCCGGTCGCGGGCCCGGTGGGCCTGGACGGCGGTGGCGTTGGCGGTCTTGCCGAGCATCACCGCGACGGTCTTCGGGGACTCCCGCTCGACCTCGGTGTGCCAGAGCACCACCCGGTCGTCCTCGGGGAGTTCGGCGTAGGCCTGCATGACCATCCGCTGGTCGGCCATCGCCATCGCCCAGGCGTCGGCGCCCGGGTCGGCGAGGTCGAAGTCGACCACGGCGGCCGAGGTCTGCGCGAACACCGCGAAGTCGTCCACCAGTTGCTCGCGCCGCTCGCTGCGGTGCCAGGCGGCGGCGACGTTGCGCACGGCGGTCAGCAGGTAGGCGCGGACGGCGAACTCGGGGCCCTTGCCGGCCCGCAGCGCCTGCAGGGTGCGGGCGAAGACCTCGCCAGCGAGGTCCTCGGCGGTGAAGCTGTCCCGGCAGCAGGTGCGCGCGTAGCGGCGCACCGAGTCGGCGTGCCGGCGGTAGATCTCCTCGTACGCGGCGTCGTCGCCGGCCCGCACCCGGGCGGTCAACTCGGCGTCGGAGGCGGGACGCTCGCCGTCCACCGGGTCGGCGGGGGCGGGCACGGTCGACCGGGCGGTCCGGCCGTCACCGGGGAAGGGCTCGCCGACGAACGCCTCGGGGGCGACACCGCCCCGGCCCGCCGGGGCCTGCCCGGGCACCCGGCCCGGGGGCAGCGCGGCGGCGGAGGCGGAGAGCGTCTCGCGGCTGGGCATCCCGGCCTGGTCGGGGACCTGCCCGGCGGTCGAACCCGCTGCGGCGCCCGGCACTTGGGCCGTCCCGCCGGTGCCGCCGAGACTGCGGGGGCCCGCGGCGGACCCCTCGGCGGCATCGCCGGAGAGGCCCCCGAAGTCGAGGCCGTACCCGTAGTCGTTCTGTTCCTCGGCGCTCACAACGGACCCCAGATTCCACGACAGCCCCCGCAGTGTGGCAGGGCGCGCGGGAGTGCGTGGGCGCACGGTTCCCCGGCGTACGGCGCCGATGGCGCGCGAACGGCGCGCATCGGGACATTGGCTCCAACCACGGGCAAAGGATGGCATAGCGCAGGGAACGGCGGTAGCCGTACCGGCCGCCTTCCACCCCTCCGAGGGGCCGCCGCGAAGGTGTTCGCCCAGCGTGCGGCGGTGGGGTGTGCGACTTCCACACCCGGCGCGCGCACTCGGGCCGCGCGCCGGTCATCCCTCCAACTCCCGTGTCCGCCGGGCGCGGCGGACCGGACGCCCGACGGACGTCAGCCCGCCCGCAGGCCGTCCAGCAGGATCTGCAGCAGCCGGTCCGAGGGCCCGGCGACCGGCTGGCCGTCCGACTGCGGAGAAACCGGCGAGAAACCGCCGGCCGCCGGCACGGAGACCGACGGACGGGCCGCGTGCACCGGCACCGAGGCGGTCAGCACCAGCACCACGTCCGACACCGTGACGCCCGGACGCAGCTCGCCCGCCGCACCGGCCCGCGCCACCAGCGCGGCCAGCAGCTGCAGCAGCAGCCGCGGATCGGCGTCAGCCGCCGACGGCTCGACCGCCCCGCCCGAGCGGGCCTCCTCGCCGCGCAGGTCGAAGCGGACCGCCGCGGGCGGTTCCGGCGCGCGCTGCTCGGGCACCCGGCCCAGCTCCTCCGCGTACCGGAACGCCTCCGGCGGCAGCAGCCGCCCGGCGCCGCTGCTCACCGCGCGGGCCAGGTAGCCGGCCAGCGACTCCCAGGCGCCGTCACCGCCGTACAGCGACTCCCGCGCCTGCGCGGTCAGCCACGCCACCTCCTCGGCCGCGATCCGCTGGACCAGCACCTCCTTGCTCGGGAAGCGCCGGTAGACGGTGCCGACCCCGACCCCGGCCCGGCGCGCGACCTCCTCCATCGGCGCGCCGTAGCCGAACTCGCCGAACACCTCGCGGGCCGCCCGCAGCACGCTCTCCAGGTTCCGCCGCGCGTCCACCCGCAGCCGGGCCCCGGGCACCGGCGCGGCCGGTGCGGGCTCGACCCGGTACGGGACCGCGGCGTGAACCGTTCCGGCCTGTGGCAGCCCGCCCTGCGGTGGCAGGTCCACCGGGCCGCGCTGCTCGGGGACCATGCCCGTTCCGGCCTGCGGTGCACCCGCCCGCCCCAACACCTGCTCCTGATCCATCATCCCAACTCTCCCCCGCAGGCGTCCGAATCCGGACCCTGTCGTCGCCCGCCCCTGCACCCCCCGGTGCAGCTCAGCCCGTCAGAAATGACCCGATGACCCATTGCTCGTGCCGCCCGTCCGGTTCCGGTGACCACGGTTCGTGCCGCCGTGCCGGGTCCACGTCCGGCTCGGCGCGTCGGCACCGTCCGGGGCCCTGTCCGGGAACTACCCTTCCCCGGATGACTGTCCCCCAGTCGGGTTCTCACGCCAACGCTGGAACTGGCCGTAGTGGCCGCTCCACGGTGCGTCGTCGTCGATTGTCATGGCGACGGCCGCCCCGGTACACAATCCGACCATAGTTCACCACTCTCCGAGGCCGAAAGTGCGTCAGAAAGTCGCCCAGTAGGCACAACTGGCCCCGTGGGTCACCCGAGGTGCAACCAGCCCCGTACGGACTGTGGACAAGACCACCCCCGCCGGTCCTTCATAGGGGGCGTGAACGGGGGCACACCCCCGGCCGCGGGGCGGCCGGGAGGACACGTCGCTTCGGCAGGAGGTGCACCATCAGGATCCTGATCGCCGGCGGCGGCTGCGCCGGAACGGCCGCCGCCCTCCACCTCCAGCGCGCCCTGCGGGACCGGCTGCGGCGCGGCGAGGTGGAGATCACCGTCGTCGAGCCCCAGGCCTACTTCACCTACCACCCGCTGCTGGCCGAGGTGGCGGCCGGCTCGATCGACCCGAGACACGTGGTCGTCCCGCTGCGCCGGGTCCTGCCGGACTGCCGGGTGCTCACCGCCCGGATCATCCGGATCGAACACGCCGCCCGGCTCGCCCTCGCCGACGCCGCCGCCCCCGGCGAACCCCCCGCCCCGGTCGAACTTCCCTACGACGTCCTCGTGGTGGCCCCCGGCTCGGTCTCCCGCACGGCACCCGTGCCAGGCCTCGCCGAGCACGGTCTCGGCTTCTCCACCGTCGGCGAGGCGGTGGGCCTGCGCAACCACGTCCTGGAGCAGCTCGACCTCGCCTCCGCCACCCGCGACCCGGCCCTGCGCCAGTCCGCGCTCACCTTCGTCTTCGTCGGCGCCGGCTACGCGGGCGTCGGCGCGCTCGCCGAACTGGAGGACATGGCCCGCACCGCCGTGCGCGGCTACCACAACGTCCGCGCCGAGGACCTGCACTGGGTCCTGGTCGAGGCGACCGGTCGGATCCTCGCCGAGGAGTCGCCCGAACTCGCCGCCCACACCCTCGGCGAACTGCGCGAGCGCGGCGTCGACATCCGGCTGGGCACCACCCTGGAGTCCGCCGTCGACCGGGTCGTGGCGCTCTCCGACGGCAGCCGCTTCGGCGCCCGCACCCTGGTCTGGACGGCGGGCGTCCGGCCCTCCCCGCTGCTGCGCGAGACCGACCTGCCGCTGGACACCCTCGGCCGGGTGCGATGTCTGGCCACCCTGCAGGCCGTCGGACCGGACGGGCGCGCCCTGCCCGGCGTCTGGGCGGCCGGCGACTGCGCCGCCGTACCGGACCCGAACGCGGACGGCGCCCCCTGCGCGCCCAACGCCCAGCACGCCTTCGCCCAGGCCGAACTGCTCGCCCGCAACGTCGTGGTGGCCCTGGACGGCGGGCCGCACGCCCCGGGCCTGGCCGACTACCGGCCCGGCCCCGCCGCCTGCTCGACCTCGCTCGGCCCGCGCCGGGCCGTCGCGCACACCCGGCGCGGCCGCAGGCTCACCGGCCGCCGCGCCTGGTGGCTGCACCGGGCGCGGCACCTGCGGCGGCTGCCGAGCGCCGAGCGTCGGGTGCGGGTGCTGGTGGACTGGATGCTCGGCGGGGTGTTCTCCCGCGAAGCGGTCTCGCTGGGCGCGATGGAGCATCCGCGTTCGGCCTTCGAGAAGGAGTTCGACCCGAGGTCCGGACGGCCGTCCGACGCCGGACCGGACGCTCCCCGGTGACCGCGCCCTCCGACCCGGGCCGACGGCCGACCGGACGACGGACCGGTGGGCGAAACGGGCGACGGATCGGACGGCCACGCCGGGCGCGCGACTTCCGGAACCGGGCCTCCGCCTGACAGGATCAGCCCGTCTGGTCATTACCCCGTGTGCCGTTGCGCACACAAAAAGTGATGATATGCCTGGAAAACGAGGAAGCGGCCGTCGTTTGAACCTCATGCGCTGGAGCGCCCGGCTCACCGGAGTCCCCTGGCGTGCCCTCCCGCCCGACGGGACCGGCACCGAGGACGGTGCGCCCTGCCCCGACGGCGTCGTCGTGCCCAGCCCCCGCGACCCGACCAGCCCCGCCACCACCGCCGAACTCGCCGACCCGCACAAACCCCAGAACCTGCGCGAGGTCCTCAACCGCATCCCCGCCCCGGTCGCCGTCACCTACGGGCCGCTCCACCAGCTCGGCTACGCCAACCGCGCCTACCGCGAGCTCTTCGGCGAACGCCACACCGGCCTGCCGGCGGCGGAGGCGCTCCCCGAGCTCGCCACCATGGGCGTCCTGCCCCTGATGGACCAGGTCATCCGCGGCGGCCGCCCGCGCAGCGTCAAGGCCCGCTGCATCCTCGGCCTCACCGGCAACCGCTACTACAACGTCTCCTGCGTCCCTCTCGGCGCCGGGGAGAACGGCGACGCCCCCGCCGAGGGGCCGCCCGCCGGCGTGCTGATCTTCGCCGCCGAGGTCACCGACCAGGTCCTCGCCGCCGCCCGCCTGCGCGAAGCCGAACGCCGCCAGCGCGAGGCCGCCGTCACCCTCCAGCGCAGCCTGCTCCCGCAGAAGCTCGACCAGCCGGCCGGCCTGCGGGTCGCCGCCACCTACCAGCCGGGCGGCGCCGAGGCCGCGGTCGGCGGCGACTGGTACGACGTCATCGCCATCGACGGCGGGCGCACGGCCCTCGTCATCGGCGACGTCATGGGCCGCGGCCTGCGCGCCGCAGCCGTCATGGGCCAGCTGCGCACCGCCGTCCGCGCCTACGCCCGCCTCGACCTGCCGCCGCACGAGGTGATGCGCCTGCTCGACGGCCTCGCCATGGAGATCGACGCCAACCAGATCGCCACCTGCACCTACGCCGTCTGGGACCCGCGGCGCCGCACCCTCTCCTACGCCTCCGCCGGACACCTCCCCGTCCTGCTGCGCTGCCCGGACGGCACCATCCTGCGCAGCGAGGAACAGAACGGACCGCCGCTCGGCACCGGCGGCGGCCTGCACGTGTCCCACACCCTGCGGCTGCTCCCCGGCACGACCGGCGTCCTCTATACCGACGGACTGGTGGAGCGCCGCGACGAGGACATCGACCAGGGGCTCGACCTTCTGGCCCGCACCCTGACCGGTGCGATCGGCGCCCCCGAGGTGATCTGCGCCCGGCTGCTGCGGGCGATGGGCGTGACCTCCGAGCACGACGACGACGTCGCCGTCCTGGCCTTCCAGCTGCCGGCGGAGGAGGACGCGGAAAATCCGCTTGCGCCGCTTGACTCGGGCACCCCAGAGGTCTAGTGTTCTTCGAGCTGCCTGGCAGGGAGCACCGGACACGCATCAGCGCGGACGGTCCCGGGGCAGCCAATCCCTTGAAACACCACTTCCTGGTTCGAGCCGGGTCGCTCTGTCGTATTCACGTCGCGGCCTGGTGCGTATTTGGCGTGCGCATTTTATCGGATTGCGGCTGGATTCGCTTTTCGGAGCGGGGATCGGCTAGAGTTTGAAACGTCGGACGGGGCGTCAAACCCCGGAAGGCACCGGCGAGTTGGATGAAGGAAGCCCCGGAAACGGAGCGGAAAACATCTGATAAGCTGGAAACACGAAAGAACGAAGCCCGGAGGGCCTGCTGGAAGGCGGCTCGAAGGAAGCGTCCGTTCCTTGAGAACTCAACAGCGTGCCAAAAGTCAACGCCAGATATGTTGACATCCCCGGCCTCAGGATTCCTGGGGTTGGAGATTCCTTTTGAAACAAACACTAGCGAGGACGCAGTGCGCGGGGCCGCCCTATTCCGGTGGTTGCCGTGCCGCTCAACGCGGGTGTCGACCCGATTACGGGTAAACATTCACGGAGAGTTTGATCCTGGCTCAGGACGAACGCTGGCGGCGTGCTTAACACATGCAAGTCGAACGGTGAAGCCCTTCGGGGTGGATCAGT
>NZ_JBIVSD010000004.1:0-40251 GCF_044756065.1 Kitasatospora sp. NPDC092039
CACGGACCAGCTTCCGCCGTCCCCGCACCGTCCGATCCTTGCGGATCTCGAAGGTCATTGCACTCCCCAACTGGGATGTTGCAACGATCCCTAGAACCCAAGCCGAGGAGTGGGGGGCCGTCGGTCGGACGGTCCTACCGGGCGTCAGCGCCTGCGCACGCCCTCGGCCAGCTCCCCGGCCAGGGCCCGCACGGCGTCCAGCGCCGCGGCCTCGTCCTCGCCCGCGGCCAGGATCCGCTTCACGAACGCCGACCCCACGATCACGCCGTCCGCGAACCGGGCGACCTCCGCCGCCTGCGCCGCGTCCGACACGCCGAGCCCGACGCAGACCGGCAGGTCCGTGGTGGCCCGGGTGCGGGCGACCAGGTCCTCGGCCATCGACCCGACGGCCGACCGCGTCCCGGTCACGCCCATCACCGCGGCCGCGTACACGAACCCGCTGCCCGCCGCCGTGACCTCCGCGAGGCGCGCGTCCTTGCTGCTCGGGGCGACCACGAACACGGTGTCCAGACCGTGCTCGTCCGCCGCCTTGCGCCACTCCTCGGACTCCTCCACCGGGAGGTCCGGCAGGATGCACCCGGCCCCGCCCGCGGCCGCCAGGTCCGCCGCGAACCGCGCGACGCCGTAGCGGTCGACCGGGTTCCAGTACGTCATCACCAGCACCGCGGCCCCGGGGTGCGCCGAGGCGACCTCCTGGACGGTCCGCAGCACGTCCTTGATCCGCACACCGCCCCGCAGCGCGATGTCGTCGGCGGTCTGGATGACCGCGCCGTCCAGGACCGGGTCGGAGTGCGGCAGGCCGACCTCGACCACGTCGCAGCCGCCCTCGATCAGCGCCCCGACCGCCCGGATCCCGCCGTCCACGGTGGGGAACCCGGCCGGCAGGTAGCCGATCAGCGCGGCCCGGTCCTCGGCCTTCGCGGCCGCCAGCACACCGCTCAGCTTGGAAGTCATGGTCACTTGCCCCCCTCGGCGGTGCCGTCGCCGGAGCCCTCGCCCGAACCGCCGGTCCCCTCGTCGTACAGCCCGAAGTACTCGGCCGCGGTGTGCATGTCCTTGTCCCCGCGTCCCGACAGCGAGACCAGGACGGTCGCCTCCGGCCCGAGCTCGCGCCCCAGCTCCAGCGCCCCGGCGAGCGCGTGGGCGCTCTCGATGGCCGGGATGATCCCCTCGGTGCGGGACAGCAGCCGCAGCGCCTGCATCGCGGCGTCGTCGGTGACCGGCCGGTACTCCGCCCGCCCGGTGTCCTTCAGCCAGGCGTGCTCCGGCCCGACCCCGGGGTAGTCCAGCCCCGCCGAGATCGAGTGCGACTCGATGGTCTGGCCGTCCTCGTCCTGGAGGACGTACGTCCGGGAGCCGTGCAGCACCCCCGGGTCGCCCTTGGTGAGGGTGGCCGCGTGCTTGGGCGTCTCGGCGCCCTCGCCGGCCGCCTCGCAGCCGACCAGCCGCACCCCGGCGTCCGGGATGAACTCGTGGAAGATCCCCATCGCGTTGGAGCCGCCGCCCACGCACGCGACCACCGCGTCGGGCAGCCGCCCGGTCCGCTCCAGCACCTGCCGGCGCGCCTCGACGCCGATGATCCGGTGGAAGTCCCGGACCATCATCGGGAACGGGTGCGGCCCGGCGACGGTGCCGAACAGGTAGTGGGTGGAGTCGACGTTGGCGACCCAGTCCCGGAACGCCTCGTTGATGGCGTCCTTGAGCGTCCGGCTGCCGGACTTGACGGCCACCACCTCGGCGCCGAGCATCCGCATCCGGGCGACGTTGAGCGCCTGGCGCTCGGTGTCGACCTCGCCCATGTAGATGGTGCAGTCGAAGCCGAACAGCGCGCAGGCGGTCGCGGTGGCCACGCCGTGCTGGCCGGCACCGGTCTCGGCGATGATCCGGGTCTTGCCCATCCGCCGGGTGAGCAGCGCCTGGCCCAGCACGTTGTTGATCTTGTGCGAGCCGGTGTGGTTGAGGTCCTCGCGCTTGAGCAGGATGCGCGCGCCGCCCGCCTCCGCGGAGAAGCGGTGCACGTCGGTCAGCGGGCTCGGGCGCCCGGTGTAGTCCTTGAGCAGCCCGTCGAGCTCGGCGGCGAAGGCCGGGTCGGCCTTGGCCTTCTCGTACTCCTCGGCGACCTGCTCGACCGCGGCGACCAGCGCCTCGGGGATGAAGCGGCCGCCGTACGCGCCGAAGTAGCCGCGCGCGTCCGGCACCTGGGCACCGGGCAGGTAGTCCTTCTCGGACATGGTGGTATCCCTTGAACGGAGATGAACAACGATGACGTCCGACCGGCCGGGCTCAGCCGGGTGGCTGGGCCTCAGCCGGACGTCACGCGCCATCGCCGCCCCGGCACCTGCCCGGGCTCGCACCCGATGACGTACCGCACCCGACGCCCCAGCACCCGGCGTGCGGGCGCGCGGCAGCCGCGCGGGCGGCAACCGGGGGCGAGTCGGGCGGCGATCTTCATCGGGTGGCGTCAGTCCTTGTGCCGGACGGCGGGGTGGGCCCCGGCGGCGACCAGGTCGGCGACCGCGGCGCGCGGGTCCTTGCCGGTCACCAGGGTCTCGCCGACCAGCACCGCGTCGGCGCCCAGGTTGGCGTAGTTGATCACGTCCAGCGGGCCGCGCACGCCGGACTCGGCGATCTTGACGATGCCGTCCGGAATCGCGTGGGCGACGTTCTCGAAGGTGTTGCGGTCCACCTCGAGCGTCTTGAGGTTGCGGGCGTTGACGCCGATGATCCGGGCGCCGGCGTCCACCGCGCGCTTGATCTCCTCCTCGTCGTGCACCTCCACCAGCGGGGTGAGGCCGATCGACTCGGCGCGCTCGATCAGCGACACCAGGGCCGGCTGGTCGAGGGCCGCGACGATCAGCAGCGCGAGGTCGGCGCCGTGCGCACGGGCCTCCCACAGCTGGTAGGCGGTGACGATGAAGTCCTTGCGCAGCAGCGGGGTGTCCACCGCGGCGCGGACGGCGTCCAGGTCGGCCAGCGACCCGCCGAAGCGGCGCTGCTCGGTCAGCACGCTGATCGCGGCGGCACCGCCGGCCGCGTAGTCGACCGCCAGGGCGGCCGGATCGGCGATCGAGGCCAGGGCGCCCTTGGACGGGCTGGAGCGCTTCACCTCGCAGATCACCCGGACCCCGTCGCCCTTGAGGGCGGTGACGCCGTCCTTGGCCTCCGGAGCCTTGGCGGCGAGCTCCTTGAGCTCGTCCAGGGAGACCCGGGCCTGCCGCTCGGCGAGGTCCTCGCGGACCCCTTCGATGATCGAGTCGAGCACACTCACTCAGGAGCCCCCATCTTTTCTGCCAGTTGGTCGGCGCGAGTCGGCGGGCGACAGCCCACCGGCTCTTCGATGGTATCGGCACCCGGGGGCGGGGAGCGCATCGGTTCGAACCCCGTCCTCCCGACCGGACGTCCGCCCCGGTGCGCCCCAGCTGCGGCTTCGTCGGCGCCGCAGCGGTTTTCGGACGGTCTTCGCACCGGTTTTCGGACGGTCCCGGGGCCGCCCGGACGCGGCCGGTGGCCGGGAAGCGCGGTTCGGCAGGCCGGGACGCACGGTCCGGCGGCCGGAAAGACGGGTCCGGCGGCCGGAATGACGGGTCCGGCGCCGGAGAAGCGGGTTCAACGGCCGGCAGAGCGGCCCGGACCGGCCGTCCCGCGGCCGGATCAGACCAGCGGCGGCGCGAGCCCCGCCCCGATCGACGAGTTGCGCACCACGGTGAACACCAGCACCAGCAAGGCGATCAGCGCCCAGCGCCGGCCCCCGACGGTGATCCTGGGCGGCGCCCCGCCGGTCAGCGCGGCCCAGCCCCAGCGCAGCCAGAGCACCGCCAGCACGCCGAACAGCAGGACGGCGACGGCGTTGTCGTGCAGGGCCCCGGTGAGGTCCCCGTGGGTCAGCGCGTGGACGCAGCGAATCCCCCCGCAGCCGGGACACCACCAGCCGGTGGCGGTCAGGAACGGGCACTCCGGGTAGTGCCCGGGGGTGTTCGGGTCCACCACGGCGACGTACGCGGCGGGGACGGCCACCGCCGCCAGCGCGGTCAGCGGCGGCCTCAGCCGGCGCAGCACGGGCGGCGGGGCGGAGGCGGTGGAGGCGGAGGTCACGCCCCGATTCTGCCCGGATCGGGCCCGGACACGACGGAACGGCGGGCGTGGCGCGCCCGCCGTTCCGATGTACGACAAACGTGTGGTGCGACGATCCGTCGTCAGGCGGCGACGGCGGCGGCCTCACGGGCCGCGGTCTGCTCCTCGACCGACTTGTAGACGTTGGTGCTGGCCTGCTTGCCCATGCCCGCCAGGGACATGGCCTTGCCGACCACACCGCCGGCCAGGACGACCGCCAGGCCGACCCAGACGAGCAGCACCGACGGCAGGATCATCGCGACGCCCGCGACACCGAAACCGACGAAGGAGATGACGACGCCGGTCCAGGCGGCGGGGGTGTGGCCGTGTGCTGCTGCTGCCATCTGAATGGTGCTCCTTGGCTCTCGGGGCCCGGCCGGGCCTGCGGGGCCGCCGGCGGGTTGACGGGTTCCATTGTGCCGGGCCACACATCGGGGGCCCAAAGCGGGTGGCGGGTCTATCGCGTCACATGCGCGCGGCTCACGCGTCGCGTGCGCGCGGCTCACACCGCGGTGGGGTCCTCGCCGCGGTCCAGCGCCTTCCACAGGTCACCCGGGGTGTCGGCCTTCGCCGGGGTCCTGCGGGTCGGCGCCTCGTAGCGGCTGCCCATGGCCGGCCAGCCCCGGCCGTAGCGCAGGGTGAGCAGTCCGGCCAGGGCGAGCAGCGCCCCGCCGACCAGCGCCACCCAGGGCCAGCCGGTGTGCGAGACCTCGGTGGCCGCCGAGCCGGTCAGCGCCAGCTTGCGGGCGGCCTCGGCGTCCAGCGCGGCGGTGTCGCCCGCCCCGGCCACCGAGGCGGCGGCCGCGCCGAGCCCGGCCAGCAGGGTCAGCGCGCCGACGGCGAGCCGGCCGGCGCCGCGCACCGCGAACACCGCGACCGCCGCGGCGAGGCCCACCAGGGCCAGGCCGCCGGGCAGTTCGGAGATCCTGCCGCCGGTGACGGAGACGTCCAGGGTGCCGGCCCGGCCCTCGGCCCAGGTCCGCCCGACCGCGGTCAGCACCAGCACGGCGCTCAGCACGGTCAGCAGCAGCATCACGCCGAGGGTGCGGCGGCTGGGGGTGGCGGGGGCGGGGGTCTGCTCAGCGGTCACCCGTCCACTATCCCCCGGCCGACGCCGGGCGCCGTACCCGGGGTGGGGCGGGTCGCGTCGCGGGGGCGGTCGGGGGGTGAGCGCGGGGCCGATCAGGGGGCGGGTCGCGGGGTGGGGAACTCGTCCGTGCGCAGCACCACCGTGCGGCCGGCGAGCGGCAGGAAGAGGTCGTTGCCGAACGGCACCCGTTCGGCCTCCCGGTACACCCCCTCCGGGGACGGCGCGGTGTGCACGGTGCAGACCGCCGCGGCCGGATCGACCACCACGTACAGCGGGACGCCGCTGCACGCGTACGCCCTCGCCGCCTCCGCCAGGCCCGGCCGGGCCAGCTCCAGCACCGCCTCGACCCCGGCCGCCACGAACCGGCCCCGCCCGCCCCGGACCGCGTCCGGGGCGAGCACGGCCAGGTCCGGGGCGAGCACCGCCGGGGCGTCGGCCGAGGAGTCGGCCGGGAAGTCGATCGCCACCCCGGACAGCACCCGCCCGTGGCCCGCCGGCTGCTCGCCGAGCTGGCCGACCGCGCCGAGCACGACCGCCCAGCGCAGCTCGTCGTACGGCACCTCGGCCGTCTCGGGGACGTCGGGCACGTCGGGGACCTCGGGCATCCCGGCCGCCTCCTCGCGCCTCAGGACAGTTCCGGCCTCCGCAGCGTATTGGCGGTGGCGACGGCCCGCAGCACGGCGGCCGCCTTGTTGCGGCACTCGGTGTCCTCGCCGTGCGGGTCGGAGTCGGCGACCACACCCGCGCCGGCCTGCACGTAGGCGGTGCCGTCGCGCAGCACCGCGGTGCGGATCGCGATCGCGGTGTCCGAGTCCCCGGCGAAGTCCAGGTAGCCGACGCAGCCGCCGTACAGGCCGCGCCGGGTGGGCTCCAGCTCCTCGATGATCCGCATCGCCCGGGGCTTGGGGGCGCCGGAGAGGGTGCCGGCCGGGAAGCAGGCGGTCAGCACGTCGAAGGCGGTCCGCCCGGGCGCGACCTTGCCGGTCACCGTCGACACGATGTGCATCACGTGGCTGTAGCGCTCGATCTGCATGAAGTCCACTACCTCGACGCTGCCCGGCTCGCAGACCCGGCCGAGGTCGTTGCGGCCCAGGTCCACCAGCATCAGGTGCTCGGCCCGCTCCTTGGGGTCGGCGAGCAGCTCGGCGGCCAGCTCCGCGTCCTCGTGCGGGGTGGCGCCGCGGTGCCGGGTGCCGGCGATTGGGTGCAGCATCGCCTCGCCCCCGGTCACCTTGACCAGCGCCTCCGGGCTGGAGCCGACCACGTCGAAGCCGCCCTCGGCGCCGCCGTCCGGCCCGGGGAAGCGGAACAGGTACATGTACGGGCTGGGGTTGGTGGTGCGCAGCACCCGGTAGACGTCCAGCGCGGAGGCCGGACAGGGCGCCTCGAAGCGCTGCGAGGGCACCACCTGGAAGGCCTCGCCGGCCCGGATCCGCTCCTTGATCTCCTCCACCGCGGCCCGGTACGGCTCGCCGCCGAACGGCGAGTGCACCTCGCCGGGGCCGGCCGGGGTGAAGGTGGCCAGGCCCGGGTCGACCGGCTTGGACAGCTCGGCCTCCATCGCGTCCAGCCGGGCAACCGCGTCCGCCCAGGCCTCGTCCACGCCGGTGGCGAGGTCGTTGTGGTTGACGGCGTTGGCGATCAGCAGCACCGTGCCGTCGACGTGGTCGAGCACGGCGAGGTCGGTGGCGAGCAGCATGGTCAGCTCGGGCAGGCCCAGGTCGTCCGGGTTGAGGTCGGGCAGCTTCTCCAGCCGGCGGACGATGTCGTAGCCGAGGTAGCCGACCAGGCCGCCGGTGAGCGGGGGCAGGCCGTCGTCCTCCTGCCGCGGGGTGTGCAGCGCCTGCAGGGCGGCGCGCAGCACCTCCAGCGGGTCGCCGGTGGTGGGGATGCCGACCGGCGGGGTGCCGAGCCAGCGGGCCCCGCCGTCCGGGCCTACGGTGAGCGCGGCGGCGCTGCGCACCCCGACGAAGGAGTAGCGCGACCAGCTGCGGCCCTGCTCGGCGGATTCCAGCAGGAAGGTGCCGGGCCGCTCCTCGGCGAGGCTGCGGTAGAGGCCGATCGGGGTGAGGCCGTCCGCGAGGAGCCTGCGGGTGACCGGGATGACCCGGGTGTCGACGGCGAGCTTGCGGAAGGCTTCGAGATCCATGACGGGCGGCACCTTCTGGAGTTGTGGACGGGGTGGGATCAGGACAGCGGGAGCACGTCGGCGTCGAAGCAGGTGCGGTCACCGGTGTGGCAGGCCGCGCCGCTCTGGTCGACCTTGACCAGCAGGGTGTCGCCGTCGCAGTCCAGGGCCACCGACTTGACCGCCTGGACGTGGCCCGAGGTGTCGCCCTTCACCCAGTACTCACGGCGGCTGCGGCTCCAGTAGGTGCAGCGGCCCGTGGTGAGGGTGCGGTGCAACGCCTCGTCGTCCATCCACCCGAGCATCAGCACCTCGCCGGTGTCGTACTGCTGGGCGATGGCCGGGAGCAGCCCGTCCTCGGTGCGCTTGAGCCGCGCGGCGATCTCGGGCGCGAGGGCGGTGCTGCCAGGGGTGGCGGGTGTCGTGGACATGGGCCCCATTGTGTCAGCCCGCTCCACCACCCCGGCGGGGCGGCACCGCCCCGTACCGGGCGCCACCGGGGTCCTTACGGGTGCAGCTGCCCGGTGAGCTTGGGGGCGCCCTGCTTGTTGCCGGCGGTCAGGGTGCAGGTGTAGTCGCGCCAGCCCTGCTGGTAGTTGGCCATCGCCGGGCCGAACTGACGGCCGTAGTAGGTCCTTCCGTCCCCCTGGCGGGCCTTGGCGGCGGCTTCGGCCTCCTTGCAGCCGTCCCGCATGGCGAGGGCGAGCGGGATGTCGCCGGTGATGCCGTCGGCCAGCTTGAGGTCGGCGATCACCTCACCGTCGTGGTCGCCGGCGCAGGGGCGCTCCTCCGGCTTGGTGATCACCGGGCTCAGCTGCGGGTGGTCGAAGCAGGCGCCGACCGGGAAGAAGGCGTACGGCGGCTGCGGCGTGGGCGTCGGGGTGGGTGTCGGCGTCGGGGTGACCGTTGCCGTGGGGGTGGGCGGCGGCGAGGCGGCGGGCTTCTCGTCGTCCGGCCACAGCACCGCGGTGGCCACCACCGCGAGCAGGACGACCAGCACGGCGGCAACGGTGAGGACCAGGCCCCGGGACGGGCTGGACCCGCCTGCGGGCGGCGGCTGCTCGGAGGTCATGGCCACGAGGATGGCCCACCCGACCCCCACCTGACAGCCGCTTCGCCGAACTCGCCCCCAACGGGCGGCCACCCGGACGTGGAGCGGCGCCACCGGGCACGTGCCGAGAAGAACAGAAGCTGTTCAGATGGACGGGATTTCAGTGCGGGTTCTCGGCATTCCGAGAACCCGCACCGCAGTCGGCCCTGCCATGGACCACGGGAGACGGCCGCCGTAGCGCTGCGGGTCAGGCCGCGCGGTCGGAGGCCGGGCGGCGCAGCCGGCGGCGGACCGCCCACACCGCCGCGGCGAGGACGAAGCCGTAGACGGACACCAGTCCGTGGCCGTTCTCCTGGGCGAGCCACATCGCGAGGCCCAGGGCGGGGACGCCGGCCGCCAGGGCGATCTCCTTGGGGAGGCGGGTGCGGGTGAGGAGGGCGAGGGCGAGGGAGGCGCCGAGGAAGTAGGTGGCGCCGGAGCTGCCGGCGAAGTTGCGCGGGTCGGTGCTGGGGCCGCCGCCGAAGCCGAGCAGGGTGTCGATGCGGCCGGGCAGCAGGATGCCGGCGAGGAAGAAGCCGAGGGTGAGCGGGCCGCCCCAGTACCACTGGGCCAGCGCGGCGACGGCGGCGAGGCTGACGAGGTTCCACAGGCCGCCGAAGAGGCCGCCGTTCTGCATGAACACCGAGGTGAACTCGCGCCACCAGCCGGACTTCGACGGGTCGCCGTCGAGGGCGTCCATCGCACCGGACCAGACGAGCTGGAGCAGCACGCCGCCGACGGCCAGCGCGGTCAGGGCGATCGCCGCCCACGGCAGCGGCCGTCCGCGCAGGGTGTCGCGACCCACCACGCCGAGCCCGCAGTTGACCATCATGACCATCAGCGCGGCCGTGGTCACGTTGAAGACGATCGCCTCCACGTCTGGCCCCTCCCCCCGGTTCCGGTGCTGCTTCCAACACCGTTCGAAAACTTGCTGGCGCAAAGCTAGCACAACTTTCGAACGGCGTTTGAAAACGCGGTACGGTGAATCCATGAAGCTCACCAAGGACCGCATCGTCGACGCGGGCATGGCCGTCTTCGCCGAGGTCGGTTACCAGAACCTGTCCATGCGCCAGGTCGCCGAGCGCCTCAACGCCCGCGCGGGCAGCCTCTACTACCACGTACGCGGCAAGGACGAGCTGCTCGCCCTGATGGCCGACCGGGTCTGCCGCCGGGCGTACGACGCCGGCACCGAGGCCCTGGACGCCCTCCCGGCCACCGCCACCTGGCAGGACCGCATCCGGACCCAGGCCACCGCCCTGCGGCTGAGCATCAAGCAGCACCCCGGCGGCGCCCAACTCCTCGCCGAGAGCCCCGGCATGCTCAGCACCGGCGCCCTCTCCCTGATGGAACGCCTGCTGCGCACCCTCCTCGACGCCGGTCTGCCCGCCGACCACTGCGGCGTCGCCGCCGACACCCTGCTCAGCCACGTCACCGGCTTCGTCCTCCAGGAGCAGAACCAGCCGGCGGCGCCGCCGGCCGTCACCGCCGAGCGCTACGCCGAACTGCGCGAACGGTTCCCCCTGGTCATGGGCCCGTTGATGCCCCGCCTGAGCCAGGACGAGAAGTTCGCACGAAGCGTCCACCTGCTCTGCGCCGGCTTCGCCGCCGCCTTCGGCGGGTGCGGGACCGAGCCCCTAGGCTGACGTCATGTCGAACCACGCCCTCGCCGAACGCCACCGGCTCGCCCGACTCCTTACCGCCGCCGGGCCGGACGCCCCCACGCTCTGCGCCGGTTGGACCACCCGGGACCTCGCCGCCCACCTGGTGGTCCGTGAGCGCCGCCCCGACGCGGCGGCCGGGATCCGGGTCGGGGCGCTGGCCGGGTGGACGCGGCGGGTGCAGGACGGGTACGCGGAGCGGCCGTACGAGGAGCTGGTGCGGCTGTTCCGGGCCGGGCCGCCGGTCTACTCCCCGTTCGCCCTGCCCGGCGCCGACGAGGCGGCGAACACCGTCGAGTACTTCGTCCACGCCGAGGACGTCCTGCGCGCGGCCGACGACTGGACCGCGCAGCCCGTTCCGCCCGGCCGGGCCGAGGCCCTCTGGCGCCGTCTCCCGCTCATCGCCCGGCTGGAGGCCGGCCGGCGCTCACCCGTCCGGCTGGCCCTCACCCACCCCGACGGCCGTTCCCTCACCGTCGGCCCCACGGGCGCCGCCACCGTCCGCCTCACCGGCGAGCCCGCCGAGCTCGTCCTGTTCGCCTACGGCCGCGGGGAACGGACCACCCTCACCGTCGACGGCGCCCCGGACGCCGTCGAGGCCCTGCGCCACGTCCTGCCGCTGCCCTCGGAGTAATAAACAATTTGAATATGAAGAGAGCTATTACCTCACTCTTCTCCAACGAGGGCGGCGAGGCAGAATACGCGAAGCGCGCCCGAGAGTCAAAGATTTCCGTACCGCGCCCCACCATCCGACCGAGTCCCGAGCTCGCGCCGATCTCATGTCATAGCAGGGTGCCAAGATCAGCAGATGACGAACAGCGGAGCGGGAGACGACTCCCGGGATAACACCCGAATCGGATTTTTCTGGGACGGACGCCTTGAGGAGTGGCTGGATACCGCCACAGGTCCAGGCGTTTCGAAGCACGCCAGGTACGGTGCGCAGCCTGACTACGAGCCACCCAGTGGAGTCCATGACTGGTCCTTCCCCACCGACCAATTACGGAACGAGTACCTGGAATCCGCGCTGTCCCGCTCCGAAGATTCCGTGCTCCGACTCCTACGCACGTTCCTCTTCGAGAACGCGGCGTTCGACGCGGACTTCCGGCTGCTCGACACCGTCCTGGGCGGAAAGGACGATAATACATCCGCAGATATTCCTCACGAATATGCGCGCAGGTTGCACCGATGGCTGGGCCGGAAGACCAGGCCGCATCCTGGCGTCCGTTGGTGTCTTGACCTACTGCCGTTTGCGCCCAAGGCTGCAATCGACGTGATCCATGGCTATCTGACGGCGCACTTCTGGATGCTCCCCGACGGGAGGATCGACGGCCTGAGCGACGCCATGGCGGTCATTCGGGCGCGGTGGTTGGATCCTGACACCCACGGACGGGATGCACTCTTCACCCTCAGTCCCAGGGAGTTGGAATATCTGACCGCCGCGCTGTACGAAGCCATGGGATACCGGGCAACCCTCACCCCACACCAAAGGGACGGCGGCCGTGACGTCGAGGCCGTGAAGGAGAGGCCCGGACAACGTGAAGTGGTGCTGGTCGAATGCAAGGCCCACTCCGCTCCCGTCGGCGTGGAGATCGCCCGCTCTCTGCTTGGCGTGGTGTCGACCGAGCGCGCGAACAAGGGCGCCCTGGTCACCTGCGGACGGTTCACCAGAGGGGCCATGACGCTTGCCGCTGGCGAGCCACGGCTGGAATTGATTACCGGCAGTGATTTCTCCGCGCTCCTCAGCTCCCACTTCGGCACATTTTGGTACCTTCGGCGCGAGTCCGTCATCGCGCGGTACCAGCGCCACGCCAATGCGAGGAATTCAGCCTGAGGCCGAGTCCATGGGACGACGACCTTGAGCAAACGTTGCTCCAGCAAGCTGACAGTACCCGGAGTCAGAGGGTCATCACGGCGAGCGTGCCGCTCGGCCGCCCGCCGAGCGGGCAACGGCTCTCCGGCTGCGGATGTCGGTGCCCGGGTGCAGACTCGCAGGTGGCCGGGAGGGGGCGTGCGCGCGCCCGACGGAACCGTCCCGGCCACTCTCCGTCGAAGGGCCACCGGCATGATCACCACCGACTTCCCCATCGGCTCGCCCTGCTGGATCGACCTGGGCAGCCCGGACATCCCCGCCAGCGCCGCGTTCTACGACCAGGTGTTCGGCTGGACCTTCCAGGAGGTCCCGGGGACCGGCGGCTACGGGTTCGTCCAGCTGAACGGCAGGACCGTCGGCGCGATCGGTTCGCTCAACGAGGGGGACCCGTCCACCTGGACGACGTACTTCCGCAGCGCGGACGCGGACGCCACCGCCAACGCCGTCCAGCAGGCCGGCGGCAAGGTCCTGGTCGAGCCCATGGACGTCATGCAGGAGGGCCGGCTGGCCCAGTTCTCGGACCCGCAGGGCGCCCGGTTCGCGATCTGGCAGTCCGGCAACACCAAGGGGCTGGACCTCGTCTCCGACGAGGGCGCGCTGGTCTGGGCCGAGCTGCACACCTCCGACCAGGACAGCGCCTTCACCTTCTACCGGCAGCTGTTCGGCTGGCGGGTGGAGAACTTCGAGCCGTCGCCGGGCATGAACTACCGGGTGGTCTCCACCGCCGAGGGCGACCAGCAGGCCACCGGCTTCGGCGGCATCGCCCCGACCATGTCCCCCGAGCAGCCGCCCGCCTGGACGCCCTACTTCGCCACCGAGGACGTCGACGGGGTGATCGCCAGGGCGACGGCGGCCGGCGGCACGGTGCTGATGCCGGCCTCGGACGTGGAGAACGTCGGGCGCCTCGCCTGGCTGGCGGACCCGAACGGCGCCCCCTTCGCCCTGATCAAGGGCGAGCCCCGGGAGTCCTGAGCACACGACGAGGGCCCGCTGCACACCGGTGCGACGGGCCCTCCCACGTACAGGACGTCCGGACGGAACGTACGGACCGGAACTACGGACCGGTCACCGCACCGGGTGCCCGGCCTCCCGCAGCGCGCCCTTGACCTCGCCGATCCGCAGGTCCCCGAAGTGGAACACGCTGGCGGCCAGCACCGCGTCCGCGCCCGCGTCGACGGCCGGCGCGAAGTCCGCGAGCCTGCCCGCCCCGCCGGAGGCGATCACCGGCACCGACACGGCCTCGCGCACGGCCCGGATCATGTCCAGGTCGTAGCCGTCCTTGGTGCCGTCCGCGTCCATCGAGTTGAGCAGGATCTCGCCCGCCCCCAACTCGGCGGCCCGGGCCGCCCATTCGACGGCGTCGAGCCCGGTGCCCCGGCGCCCGCCGTGGGTGGTGACCTCGAAGCCGGACGCGGTCTCGACACCCGCGGGGCAGCGCCGGGCGTCCACCGACAGCACCAGCACCTGCCGCCCGAACCGCTCGGCGATCTCCCGGACCAGCTCCGGCCGGGCGATCGCCGCGGTGTTGACGCCGACCTTGTCGGCGCCGGCCCGCAGCAGCTTGTCGACGTCCTCGACGGCGCGGATGCCGCCGCCCACCGTCAGCGGGATGAAGACCTGCTCGGCGGTGCGGCGGACCACGTCGTAGGTGGTCTCCCGGTCGCCGGAGGAGGCGGTGATGTCGAGGAAGGTCAGCTCGTCGGCGCCCTCGGCGTCGTAGAGCTTGGCCATCTCGACCGGGTCGCCGGCGTCGCGCAGGTTCTGGAAGTTGACGCCCTTGACCACCCGCCCGGCGTCCACGTCGAGGCAGGGGATGACACGTACTGCGAGGGTCACGGCTGTTCGCCTTCCAGGGGTCCCTGGGCTTCCAGGGTCTTTGCCAGCCCGGATCGGTACGCGTCGAGTTCGATCTCGACCATCATCCGGGAGTCGATCAGTCCCTCGACCACCACCATGGTGGCCACCGGGCGTGCGGCGTCGAAGAGTTCGCGGTGGGCGCGGCCCACCTCCTCGGCGTCGCGGACGTGGGTGATGTACATCCGGGTGCGGACCACGTCGTCGGTGGTCAGACCGTACGCGGCCAGGGCCTTGAGCCCGACGCCGAACGCGGCGAGGGTCTGCCGGTACGGGTCGCCCTCGTGCTCGATCCGGCCGTCCACCCAGGCGGTGGAGCCGGCCACGTGCACGTGGTCGCCCGCGGCGACCGCCCGGGAGTAGCCGAACTCGTCCTCCCAGGGGGAGAAGCCACCGACCCTGCCGCGTACGATCCGACCGTCCGTCATCCTGAAACCGCCTCCAGGGCCTCTTCGAGGGTGAACTTCTGCTCGTAGAGTGCCTTGCCCACGATGGCGCCCTCGACACCCTCGCCGACCAGCGTGGCGATGGCGCGCAGGTCGTCGAGCGAGGAGACGCCGCCGGAGGCGACCACGGGCCGGTCCGTCGCGGCGCAGACGTCGCGCAGCAGCTGGAGGTTGGGGCCGGTCAGGGTGCCGTCCCGGTTGACGTCGGTGACGACGTAGCGGGCGCAGCCCTCCCGGTTGAGGCGCTCCAGCACGTCGAAGAGCTGGCCGCCGTCGCGGGTCCAGCCGCGGCCGCGCAGGGTGGTGCCGACGACGTCGAGGCCGACGGCGATCCGGTCGCCGTGCTCGGCGATGGCCTTGGCGACCCACTCGGGGGCCTCCAGGGCGGCGGTGCCGAGGTTGACCCGGGTGCAGCCGGTGGCGAGCGCGCGGGCGAGCGACTCGTCGTCGCGGATGCCGCCGGACAGCTCGACCTTGACGTCCAGCTGTCCGGTGACCTCGCGCAGCAGCTCGTAGTTGGAGCCGGTGCCGAAGGCGGCGTCCAGGTCGACCAGGTGCAGCCACTCGGCGCCGGCGTTCTGCCAGGCGAGGGCGGCGGCCAGCGGCTCGCCGAAGGAGGTCTCGGTGCCGGAGGCGCCCTTGACCAGGCGGACGGCCTGACCGTCCCGGACGTCGACGGCGGGCAGCAGTTCGAGGCTCATCAGATCAACTCTCAGACGGTCAGAGGGTGTCGACCCAGTTGGTCAACAGGGCGGCGCCGGCGTCGCCGGACTTCTCGGGGTGGAACTGGGTGGCCCACAGCGGGCCGTTCTCGACGGCCGCGACGAACGGCTGCCCGTGGGTGGCCCAGGTGACCAGCGGCGGGTTGATCCGCGCGCTGTGGGTCTCCAGCTCCCAGTGCCGCACCCCGTAGGAGTGCACGAAGTAGAAGCGGGTCTCCGGGTCGAGGCCGGCGAACATCCGGGTGCCCTCGGGCGCGTCCACGGTGTTCCAGCCCATGTGCGGGACGACGGGGGCGTCCAGCGGCTCCACGGTGCCCGGCCACTCGTCGCAGCCGGCCGTCTCCACGCCGTGCTCGACCCCCCTCTCGAAGAGGATCTGCATGCCGACGCAGATGCCCATGACCGGCCGGCCCCCGGCGAGCCGGCGGCCGATGATCCAGTCGCCCCGGACGGACTTGAGCCCGCGCATGCAGGCCTCGAAGGCGCCCACGCCGGGGACGAGCAGGCCGTCCGCGGCCATCGCGGTGTCGTAGTCGGAGCTGACCGTGACGTCCGCTCCGGTCCGCTCCAGGGCGCGCTGCGCCGAGCGGAGGTTGCCGGAGCCGTAGTCGAGGACGACGACGTTCTTGCCCATGTTCAGGTGTCCAGTCTCTATGCGGCGGGCGGCGGGTCTACAGGCGCATGAGGCCGGAGGCCAGGCACATCACGGAGCCGAAGGCGAGCACCAGGATGACGCTCTTCGAGTGCTTCTGCTTCCAGAAGGAGATGACTCCGCCGGCCAGGAAGAGGCCGACGAAGATGAGGATCATCGCGGTGTTGCTCACAGCGCACCCTTGGTCGACGGGAGGATTCCGGCCGCGCGCGGGTCGCGCTCGGCGGCGTAGCGCAGCGCCCGGGCCAGCGCCTTGAACTGGCACTCCACGATGTGGTGCGCGTTGCGCCCGTACGGCACGTGGACGTGCAGCGCGATCTGCGCCTGGGCCACGAAGGACTCCAGGATGTGCCGGGTCATCGTGGTGTCGTACGAGCCGATCATCGGCGCGATGCCCTCGGGCTCGGTGTGCACCAGGTACGGCCGGCCGGAGAGGTCCACGGTGACCTGGGCGAGCGACTCGTCCAGCGGCACCGTGCAGTTGCCGAAGCGGTAGATGCCCACCTTGTCGCCGAGGGCCTGCTTGAAGGCGGCGCCGAGCGCGAGGGCGGTGTCCTCGATGGTGTGGTGGGTGTCGATGTGCAGGTCGCCGTCGGTCTTGACGGTGAGGTCGAACAGGCCGTGCCGGCCGAGCTGGTCGAGCATGTGGTCGTAGAAGCCGACGCCCGTGGAGATGTCGGTCCGCCCGGTGCCGTCGAGGTCTATCTCGACCAGGACCGAGGTCTCCTTGGTGGTGCGCTCGACGCGTCCGATGCGGGACATGGGGGTCACAGCTCCTTGCTGACTCTGCGGACGGCGTCCAGGAAGGCGTCGTTCTCGGCGGGCGTGCCGGCGGTGACGCGCAGCCACCCGGGGACGCCGTTGTCGCGGACCAGGACGCCCTGGTCGAGGATGGCCCGCCACACCGCGTGGGTGTCGGCGAAGCGGCCGAACTGGACGAAGTTGGCGTCCGAGTCGGTGACCTCCAGGCCCATCCCCCGCAGCGCGTCGACCAGCCGGTCGCGCTCCTCCTTGAGCCGCCCGACGTACCCGAGCAGGGTGTCGGTGTGCTCCAGGCAGGCCAGCGCGGTGGCCTGGGTGACGGCCGACAGGTGGTACGGCAGGCGCACCAGCTGCACCGCGTCCACCACGGCCGGGTCGGCGGCGAGGTAGCCCAGGCGCAGCCCGGCCGCGCCGAAGGCCTTGGACATGGTGCGGCTGACCACCAGGTTGGGCCGGCCCTCGATCAGCGGCAGCAGCGAGGCGCGGTGCGAGAACTCGACGTACGCCTCGTCCACCACCACCAGGCTGGGCCGGGCGGCCTGCGCGGCCTCGTACAGCCGCAGCACGGTGTCGGCGTCCACGGCGGTGCCGGTCGGGTTGTTGGGCGAGCAGACGAAGACCACGTTCGGCCGGTGCCGCGCGATGGCGGCGACGGCGGCGTCCACGTCGATGGTGAAGTCGTCGTTGCGCGGGCCGGAGATCCAGGCGGTGCCGGTGCCCCGGGAGATCAGCGCGTGCATCGAGTACGAGGGCTCGAAGCCGAGCGCGCTGCGGCCGGGGCCGCCGAAGGTCTGCAGCAGCTGCTGGAGCACCTCGTTGGAGCCGTTGGCCGCCCACACCTGCGCGCGCCGGACCGGGAAGCCGGTGGTCCTCCCGAGGTACGCGGCGAGGCCCTCGCGCAGCTCGACCGCGTCCCGGTCGGGGTAGCGGTTCAGCCCGCGGGCGGCCTCGGCGACGCGCTCGGCGATCCGGGCCACCAGCTCCTCGGGCAGCGGGTACGGGTTCTCGTTGGTGTTCAGCTGGACGGGCACGTCCAGCTGCGGCGCGCCGTACGGGGACTGGCCGCGCAGCTCGTCCCGGACGGGGAGGTCGTCGATGCGGGTCGCGGGCGTTCCGGTCGCCGGAGCGGCACCCGTCGGGGCCGCCGGTGTCGGAGGAGGCACAGGAGTCCCAGAGGTCTCAGGAGTCACGAGCCCGGCACCGTCCAGTCGAAGCGGGCCTTGATCGCGTCCCCGTGCCCCGGCAGGTCCTCCGCGTTCGCCAGGGTGACGACGTGCGCGGCGACGCCCGCCAGCGCGTCCCGGTCGTACTCGACGACCTGGACGCCGCGCAGGAAGGTCTGCACCGACAGCCCGGAGGAGTGGCAGGCGCAGCCGCCCGTCGGCAGCACGTGGTTGGAGCCGGCCGCGTAGTCGCCCAGCGAGACCGGGGTCCAGCGGCCGATGAAGACCGCGCCGGCGTTGACGACCTTCGCCGCCACCGCGTGCGGGTCGCAGGTCTGGATCTCCAGGTGCTCGGCCGCGTAGGCGTTGACCACGGCGAGGCCCTGCTCCAGGTCGTCGACCAGGATGATGCCGGACTGCCGGCCGCCCAGCGCCTCGGCCACCCGCTCGCCGTGCTTGGTCCTCGCGACCTGCTCGGCCAGCTCGGCCTCGACCGCGTCGGCCAGCGCCGGGGAGTCGGTGACCAGCACGGAGCCGGAGGTCGGGCCGTGCTCGGCCTGGCTGATCAGGTCCGCGGCGACGTCGGACGGCAGGGCGCTGTCGTCGGCGAGGACGGCGATCTCGGTCGGACCGGCCTCGGAGTCGATGCCGATCCGGCCGGCGAAGTAGCGCTTGGCGGCGGCCACGTAGATGTTGCCGGGGCCGGTCACCATGTCGACCGGCTCGCACTCCTCGGTGCCGAGGGCGAACATCGCGACCGCCTGGGCGCCGCCGACGGAGTAGACCTCGTCCACGCCGAGCAGCGCGCAGGCCGCCAGGATGGTCGGGTGGACCCGGCCCCCGAACTCCTTCTGCGGCGGCGAGGAGACCGCGATGCCCCGGACGCCCGCTTCCTGGGCCGGCACCACGTTCATCACCACGGAGGACGGGTAGACCGCCAGCCCGCCCGGCACGTACAGGCCGACCCGCTCGACCGGCACCCAGCGCTGGGTGACCGTGCCGCCCGGCACCACCTGGGTGGTGTGCCCGGTGCGGCGCTGGTCCGCGTGCACGGCGCGGGCCCGGCGGATCGACTCCTCCAGGGCGGCGCGGACCTTCGGGTCCAGCGTCTCCAACGCCGCGGTCAGCTGCTCGGCCGGGACCCGGGTCGACTCCAGCCGGACGCCGTCGAAGCGCTCGGTGATCTCGATCAGCGCCGCGACCCCGCGATGGCGTACGTCCTCGGCGATCGGCCGCACCTTCTCCAGGGCGGCCGCCACGTCGAACTCGGCACGGGGCAGCAGGTCACGCGGGTCGTCCAGCGAGCCGCGGAGGTCGATTCGAGAGATCACGCCACCCAGTGTAAGGAGTGGCCGGAACCGCTGGCCCCGCATTTCAGTCCGTGATACGAAAGGCGAGACGACCGGGGGGACGGGGGAAACCATGGCGGAGCGCGCTCCGGAGGGCTGGAACGGGGTCGAGCAGAGGCTCTGGGAGGCCTACCGCCAGGGTGACGTCCTGGACCTGCGGACGGGCCGGCCGGAGGACGACGACGCCTTCGGCGACGCCGTCTGGGGCCCCGAGCGGACCGTCCGCGCCGAGGTGCTCGCCCACCTGCTGCTGGCCGGCCCGGAACCCGCGCCCGGCAAGGTCGCCTCGCTGCGGCTCAGCGGCGTGCGGGTGACCGGCGCGCTCAAGCTGGCCGGCGCCACCATCGACCGCTACGTCGAGGTCCACGACTGCCGCTTCGACCAGAAGGTCCTGGTCTCCGAGGCCGCGGCCTCGACGCTGCGCTTCGTGGGCTGCCTGATCCCCCGGCTGGAGGCCTCCCGGCTCTCCACCACCGGCGACCTCCACCTGGCCCGCTGCCGCGTCCCCGACGGCATCCGGCTCACCGACGCCAAGATCGGCACCGACCTGCTGCTCAACCAGACGGTGGTCGGCGGCGACCGCTACGCCCGCGCCGTGTCCGCCGACGGGATCACCGTCAACCAGGACTTCGAGGCCGAACGCCTGGAGACGGAAGGCGAGTTGAGCATCCGGACGGCCCGGATAGGCGGTCGGCTCTCGCTGCGCGGCGCCCAGCTGCGCGCCGTCCCGGAGAAGAACCGCGTCTGCTTCAACGCCGTCCGCGTCATCGTCGGCCACACCCTCTACCTGACCGGCTCCGCCGACATCGGCTGGACCGGCTCCCGCGGCTACTACGGCTCCGGCTACGGCCGGCTCCCGCCGCCCGACGGCCCCGTCACCCCGTTCCGGGCCTTCGGCCGGGTCCGGCTGTCCGACTCCCGCTTCGAGGCCGCCTGCCTGATCTCCGGCGAATTCCACCTGGAGGGTGACGACGAGCTCGCGCTGAGCCGCATCCAGACCCCCGAGCTGCGCTTCTCCTGCAAGTTCCGCCCCACCGGCACGGTCTCGCTCTCCCGCGCCCGGGTCGGCAACCTGGTCGACGACCCGGACGCCTGGCCGCTCGGCGGGCACCTGCGGCTCACCGGCTTCGTCTACGAGAACCTGCGCCCGTTCAGGCCCTTCACCGTCCAGCAGCGGATCGCCTGGCTGGAGGGCTCCTCGGTGGACTTCCAGCCGGAGTCCTACGAGCAGCTCGCCGCCGCCCTGCGCCGCGACGGCGCCGACGACGACGCCCGCGAGGTGCTCTACGCCAAGCAGCGCCGGCGCCGGCGCACCCTGCCGCTGCCGGCCCGGGTCTGGGGCGCGGTCCAGGACGCCACCGTCGGCTACGGCTACCGGCCCGGCCGGGCGGGCCTGTGGCTGCTGCTCGCCTGGATCCTCGGCAGCCTCTGGTTCGCCACCCACCCGCTGCAGCCGCTCAAGGCCGACGAGCGCCCGCACTGGAACCCGGTGCTGTACACCCTCAACCAGCTGCTGCCGATCGTGGACCTCAACCAGGGCGGCTGGAACCCCGGCGGCCTCACCCAGTGGATCTCCGCCGGGCTGGTCGTGATCGGCTGGCTGCTCGCCTCCACAGTCGTCGCCGGCGCCACGCGGATGCTGCAGCGCGGATAGCGTCGATCGTCGCGGGCGGGCGACAACCGCCGGGCCCGGGGAACTACGCTGTCCGCCGTGACAGAACGGCTGCCGCTCTTCCCGCTGAACACCGTGCTCTACCCGGGCCTGGTGCTGCCCCTGAACGTCTTCGAGGAGCGCTACCGCCGTCTCGTCGCCGATCTGCTCGAACAGCCCGAGGACACCCCCCGGCGGTTCGGCGTGCTCGCGATCAAGGACGGCCGGGAGGTCGCCCCGGTCCGGCCCGAGGAGGGCCCGGCCGGTCCGCTGGACGGCCTCGGCACCGTCACCGGGGACCCGCTGGAGGCGCTCTTCCCGGTCGGCTGCGTCGCCGACGTCGCGTCCGTCCAGCACCAGCCGGACGGCCGCTACGAGCTGCTGGTCACCGGCACCACCCGGTTCCGGCTGCGCTCGGTGGACGCCTCCGGCCCGTACCTGACCGGCGAGACCGAGACGATCGACGAGCGCCCCGGCGAGGGCTCGGGCGCGCTGGCCTCCGAGGTCGAGCGGGCGTTCCGGGTCTACCAGAAGCGCCTGGCCGGCGCCCGCGAGGCCAGCACCGTCGGCCACCAGGACCTCCCGGACGACCCCCAGGTGCTCTCCTACCTGGTCGCCGCCGCCTCGGTGTTCGAGACGCCGGTCAAGCAGCGGCTGCTCGCCTGCCCGGACAACGCCGAGCGGCTGCGCGCCGAACTCGACCTGCTGCGCCGCGAGACCGCCGTCCTCAGCTGGCTGCCCTCGCTGCCCGCCGTCGACCTCACCCGCCAGACCTTCAGCCCCAACTGACCGGGGCGCCCGACGGGCCCGGGCCCGGACTGACCAGGGGCCCGACCGGCCCGGGCGCCCGGCTGACCGAGGACCCCGACGACCACGACCGACCGAGGCCCCGACGACCCGACGACCCCGAGGACCCCGCATGGCCAAGAAGACGAAGAAGGGCGGCCAGGGCACCCCCGCCACCGTCGCCCTGGAAGCCGCCGCCGTCCCGTTCACCGTGCACGCCTACGACCACGACCCGGCCGCCGCCTCCTACGGCGGCGAGGCCGCCGAGGCCCTCGGCATCGCCCCCGACCGGGTCTTCAAGACCCTCGTCGCCGACGTGGACGGCACCCTCACCGTCGGCGTGGTCCCGGTCGCCGGCCAGCTCGACCTCAAGGCCCTGGCGGCCGCCGTCGGCGGCAAGCGCGCCGCCATGGCCGACCCGGCCGCCGCCGAGCGCAGCAGCGGCTACGTCCGCGGCGGCATCTCGCCGCTGGGCCAGCGCCGCCCGCTGCAGACCGTCGTCGACGCCAGCGCGCTCGGCCACCCCACCGTCTACGTCTCGGCGGGCCGCCGCGGCCTGGAGGTCGAACTCGCCCCCGCCGACCTCGTCGCCCTCACCGGGGCCCGCACCGCCGCCATCGCCCGCTGAGCCCCGCCCCGCGCCCGCTCACCACCGGGCGCGGGGAACCGAGCGGGCGGAACCGCCCACCGCGGGTCAGTGCCCGGCGCCGCTCCCCGTGCCGCTCGCCGGCTCGCCCGCCGGCCCGGCCCACGGCCCCACCGGGGCCTCCGCGGGCGGCACCCCCATCGGAGCCCCCCAGTACGGCGGCGGGTCCTCCTCCCGCTTCCCGAACGCGGCCGAGAGCAGCAGCAGCACGACCATCGCCGTCATCGGCCAGACCAGCAGCGCCCCCAGCGCCCCAAGGTCGATGCCCGCGTCGAAGTGCCCGCCGTCGCCGACCCGCCGGGCCTCCCCGATCAGGTCCCCGCTCGGCCCGAGCCACCGCCCGATCCGCCAGGCCCCGATCGACCCGAGCAGCCCGCCGACGGCCAGGCCCAGCGCGACCGAGATGCCGCCGCCGCGCCGCCGGGTCACCAGGAAGGCCCCGAGCGCGGTCACCAGCCCGGCGCCCAGGCAGATCAGCACGAACACCGCGTCCGCCCCGGCCCGCTGCTCCCCCTCGGGGTCGGCGTAGAGGATGCGGTCCCCGTCCACCACCAGCGGCACCTTGGGCGCCAGCCAGGCCCACAGCCCGGCCGCCATCAGCCCGGCCAGCAGACAGGCGACCACGACCCCGGCCCCGACCCGCACCTCCGGCAGCAACCGCTGCCCCAGCGGGGTGGTCGTCCCGTGCCCGAGGGCGGTGGCCCCGTGCGGCGGCGGCGCGAACGGGTCGGACGCTGCGTCCGGCACCGCCCGCACATCGGCGGCGGCGGGATCCGGAGGTGTGTTCGGTACGGTCACAGGCCCCATCGTTTCACGACGGCCACTCGAACGACCCACCACCGTACCCACCGGGCCGGGGGCGACCGTGACGTACCGGTACTACCGCGAGACCGCCCGCCGGTACGCCCACGTGGCGAGGGCCAGCGACGCCACGCCCACCCCCGCGCAGACCGCCAGGTCCCCGAGCACCATCGCCCAGTCCGGGTCCGGCGTGAACGTCCGGGCGAAGGCGTCCACCCCGTACGTGGACGGCAGCAGGTCCCGCAGCCACCGCACCGCCTGCGGCAGGTGGTCCACCGGCAGCACGCCCAGCAGCAGGGCGGCCGACATCCCGAGCTGTCCGAGCATCGTCGCGATCTCCTGGCGCGGCGCGAGCAGCCCGCAGGCCGCCCCCAGCCCCGCCAGCGCGGCCCCGGCCAGCGGCACGACCGCCAGCAGCACCCACAGCTGGCCGAGCGGCAGCCCGAACATCACCGCCCCGAACGCCGCCGTGGCGAGCGTCCCGGGCAGGGTGAAGGAGGCGTACGCGGCGGCCGCCCCCAGCACCACCGAGGCGGCCGGCACCGGCAGCGTCGCGTAGTGGTCGAGCCCGCCGGTGGCCCGCAGCTTCCCGAAGTACTGGGCGAGCAGGTTCAGCGCGACGAACGCCACCACCAGCACGCTCGACCCGGCGACGACCGACCGCGCCGCCGAGGACTGCCCGGCGTCCACCACGCCCCGCATCATCACCAGGATGCCCACGGACTGGAAGGTGGCCACGAACAGCAGCGGGATGCGCGCCACCCGCGCCCGGGCGAGCTGCGCCCGGTAGACGGCCGCGAGCGCCGGCAGCAGCCGGGCCGCGGGGGCGAGCGGGGCGGGGGCGGCCGTGGACCGGTCGGTCCGCGGGGGCACCGAGAGCAGCGTCACTTGGCCAGTCCTCCGTGGCGGCCGCCCAGCTTGAGGTACGCGTCCTCAAGGCTCGGGGTGGCGAGGGTGAAGTCGTCGAGTGCGGCGAAGGCCGGGCCGGTGGTGACGGCGGCGACCAGTTCGCGGGCCTGCTCGGGGGTGGTGCGGACGGTCCAGCGGCGGCCGGTGCACTCGGCCCGTTCGCGCAGCGCGGCGACGGCGGGCACGCCGAGCGGCGCCTCGTGCCGCCAGACCAGGTCGAGCCGGACGTCGCCGTCCACCAGCGCCTTGAGCCCGCCGGGCGTGTCGCAGGCGATCACCCGGCCGTCGTCGACCACGGCGACCCGGTCGAGCACCGTCTCCGCCTCGATGACGTTGTGGGTGACCAGCAGCACCGTCGTCCCGTGCTCGGCGCGCCGCCGGTCCACGGCGCTCCACACGGCCCGCCGGGCGACCGGGTCCATGCCGGTGGTGGGCTCGTCCAGGACGAGCAGCGGCCGCTCCCCCACCAGGGTGGCCGCGAAGCAGGCGAGCCGCCGCTGCCCGCCGGACAGCTTGGCGAGCGGCCGGGTGGCGATCGGCTCCAGCCCGAGCTCGGCGAGCACGTCCCCGGCGGCGCCGCGGGCCTGCGCCCGGGTGAGTCCGCGCAGCCGTCCGGTGGTCTCGGCGGCGAGCGCCACGGTCAGCTCGTCCAGCGCGGTGGACTCCTGCCCGAGGTAGCCGAGCAGCCGGGCGGCCCGCTCGGGGTGGCGGACGATGTCGTGGCCGAGGAGTTCGACGGATCCCGAGTCGGGGCGCAGCAGCCCGGTGAGCTGGCGCACCAGCGTCGACTTCCCGGCTCCGTTGGGCCCGAGCAGCCCGAAGACCTCGCCCTGGCGGACGGTGAGGCTGATCCCGTCGTTGGCCCGGATCTCGGTGGCGGCGGCGCCGCGCCCGCTGCGGTAGGTCCTGACCAGGTCGCGCACGGCAACGCACGGCAGGGGTTCCTCGGGTGCTCGCCCGGCCGTCTCGTTCACGACCGAAGACTCTACGCGTTCATACGGGCGAACCGGACAACGGGGGCCTGTCCGCGCCCGGGCCGCCGACCGGTCGGCCCAGCCGTCGGACCGGGCCGGTGGCAGAGCCTGCCCGACGGCGGGGCCGCGTCAGTGGCGGGGCCGGGCCGGGCGCACGGCCGGCTCAGTCGTCGACGACCATCGACCCGCCCGGCACCCGTGCGGCCAGCTCCTTCCAGAACCCGGCCCGGATGGCGTAGCGGTCGTGCTCGTCGATCTGGTCGTCCTTGTGCGCGAGCAGCCCGAAGCGGGCGGCGTAGCGCAGCAGTTCGCCGTCCACCCGGTGCGGGATGCGCGGGTAGTCGGGCCAGAGCATGGTGAGCTTCTCGGCGTCGCCGACGCGATCGCTCCAGCGGCGGGCGAAGACCTGCCCGACCTCGTGGGCGTCGCCGCCGATGGAGGTGATGTCCTCCTCGCGGTCGGCCCAGCGCTGCTCGGCGGTGGTGAGCTGGGCGAGCGTGGGCAGGCTGTCGCCGGCGGTGACGGCGGGCTCGGGGGCGGGCCGGTCCACCCAGCCGCGGTCGGAGGACCAGCGCAGCACCGGCCCGGCCTGCGCGACGGCCCCGTGCCCGTTGACCCCGTGCCCGTTCGTGCCGTGGCCGTTGGCGCCGTTCGCCACCGGGGTGATCGGGGTGACGGAGGAGGCCCGCCCGGCGAGGTCCTTGGGCGTCGGTACGACCTTGAGCGCGGCCGCGGCCGGCTGCGGCCGTCCGTTGACGGCGGGGGCGGCGCCCGTCGGAGCCGTGGCCGCGGCGGCGGCCGCGGCGGCCGCCGGACGGACCTCCGGCGGCACCACGTCGGGCAGCCCGGTGGGCGGTGCGGCCGGCGGGGCGGCGAGGATCTTGGCGATCTCCTGCCGGGCCCCCGGGGCCGGGAAGACGCTGGAGTGGTCCCGCAGCGAGAAGGACCCCTCGATCCACTCCCGGTCCAGCACCCGCCGCTCGTCCGCCTCGCCGACCAGGTCCTCGGACTGGTTGAAGTCGCCGTCGGCCGCCTGCAGGGCCCACAGGTGGACGGCCACCCCGTGTTCCTTGGCGGTCATCATGCCGGGCAGCAGGTCCCCGTCGCCGGTGATCAGCACGACGTCGGCGCAGGCCCGGTTGCGGGCGAGTTCGGAGAGTTCGGCGTGCATGGCGGCGTCCACGCCCTTCTGCACCCAGCGCCCCTCGGCCCGGGTGAGCGCGCCGAGCCGTACGGTGACCCGGGGCAGCACCCGCAGCCGCCGGTGCTCGGGCATCGGGCGCCGGTCGGGCGCGGCGTCGAACCAGTAGATCCGCAGCAGCGGCAGCCCGGTCTCGGCCTCGGCGCGCTCGCGCAGGGCGGTGATCAGGGCCGTGTGGTTCACGGTGACTCTGGACCGGGACGGATCCCCCGCGAGCAGGCTGGCGGCGGCGCCCAGCAGGTATCCGGCGTCCACCAGGACGACACAGCGGTCCATCGCGCACCTCTTTTCGCTCGCCCTCGGAATCAGTCGGGTGGGTCCATTCGGGCACGGGCGCTCGGCCCGTCGTCCGGGCGTGCCGAGGTGAGGGGCCCCCGTCGTCGCCCGATCGTTGGGTCACCTTTTACCCGCGGTTCGCCTGCCGAACCTCGCCGGTTGTCCCGGTCCCGCAACAGCGGCGCGGGCGCGGAGCGGACGAAAGCGAGGGCGGGCCCCGTACAACGACGGGGCCCGCCCGAGGTCACGCGGCGGTGTTCCGACCGGCGGACACCGGTGCCGGACCGGTGGCCGCCGGCCACGGCGACGGGAGGTGGACGCCCGGCTCCCGGGCTCAGCCGCTGAGCTCGGCGGCGACCAGCTCGGCCAGCTGCACGGCGTTCAGCGCGGCGCCCTTGCGCAGGTTGTCGTTCGAGACGAACAGCGACAGGCCGTTGTCCACCGTCTCGTCCGCCCGGACGCGGCCGACGTAGCTCGGGTCGCGGCCGGCGGCCTGGAGCGGGGTGGGGATGTCGGACAGCTCGACGCCGGGGGCGCCGCTGAGCAGCTCGACGGCGCGCTCGGGGCTGATCGGGCGCTCGAAGCGGGCGTTGATCTGCAGCGAGTGGCCGGAGAAGACCGGCACGCGCACGCAGGTGCCGGAGACCTTCAGCCCGGGGATGCCGAGGATCTTGCGGCTCTCGTGGCGGAGCTTCTGCTCCTCGTCGGTCTCGTTGGAGCCGTCGTCCACGATGGAGCCGGCCAGCGGCACCACGTTGAAGGCGATCGGCCGCTGGTAGACCTTGGGCTCCGGGAACTCGACCGCGCCGCCGTCGTGGGCGAGCGCGGCGGCGCCGTCCACGACCTTGACTGCCTGGTCCTGGAGCTCGGCGACGCCGGCCACACCGCTGCCGGAGACGGCCTGGTAGGTGGAGACGACGAGCGCGGCCAGGCCGGCCTCCTCGTGCAGCGGGCGCAGCACGGGCATGGCGGCCATGGTGGTGCAGTTCGGGTTGGCGATGATGCCCTTGGGGCGGTCCGCGACGGCCTCCGGGTTGACCTCGGAGACGACCAGCGGGACCTCGGGGTCGCGGCGCCAGGCGGAGGAGTTGTCGATCACGACGGCACCGGCCGCGGCCACCTTGGGGGCCAGGGCCTTGGAGGTCGAGCCGCCGGCCGAGAAGATCACGATGTCCAGGCCGGTGTAGTCGGCCGTGGCCGCGTCCTCGACGGTGACCTCGGTGCCCTGCCAGGGCAGCGTGCGCCCGGCCGAACGGGCCGAGGCGAACAGCCGCAGCCGCTCCACCGGGAAGTTCCGCTCCGCCAGGATCTCGCGGACCACGCCGCCGACCTGGCCGGTGGCACCGACAATGCCGATCTTCATCTCCGACTACTCCTCTGAATGGTGCTGTTCACAGCCGCACTCCGCCCATCATGCCTTGTCACGCGGATGGGGCGGCCTGGTGTTCCACGGTGTGAGAGGCCGCCCGGACGGCCCCTACCGGTCCAGACCACTGGCGAGGGCCAGCGCGGCGCCGACCTCCGCCTCCCCGGCCGGCAGCAGCGGCAGCCGCACGTCCGGGGTCGGGATGCGGCCCTGGGCGTGCAGCACGCCCTTGGTGACCGACGGGTTCGGCGCCGTGAAGGCGGACAGCGCCAGCCCGGTCAGCCGGTGCCCGAGCGCCCGCGCCCGGGCCACGTCCCCGGCCTGCCAGGCCTCGGCCAGCTCGACGAACCGGGCGGTCGACAGGTGGGCGGAGGCGAGGATGCCGCCGGCCGCGCCGAGCGCCAGCATCGGCGGCAGGTAGGCGTCCTCCCCGGTGAGGAAGGCGAACCCCTCGGGGGTGTCGGCGAGCAGTTCGGCGGCCGTCTGGTCCAGCCCGCCGGTCGCGTACTTGACGCCCACCACGCCCTCGATCGCGGCGAGTTCGCGCAGCGCGGCGGTGGAGAGCTGCTGCCCGGTGCGGTACGGGATGTGGTAGACGACCAGCGGCAGCGGGCTGCTCGCGGCCAGCGCCCGGAAGTGCGCGACCGTCCCGGCCTCGCCGGCCCGGACGAAGGACGGCGTGGTGACCAGCGCCGCCGCGCCCGGCACCCGCGCGCCGAGCACGGCCAGTGCCTCGCCGACGGCCCGGGTGTCGCCGCCGGAGGCGCCGACGATCAGCTGCGCCCCGCGCGCGGCGCAGGCGGCCGCGGCGACGTCCACCACCGCGTCCTTCTCCTCGGCGCTCAGCGCGGCGGGCTCGCCGGTGGTGCCGAGCGCGCACAGCCCGGCCGCCCCGGCGTCCAGCACCTCGTGCGCGAGCTTCTCCAGCGCGTCCAGCGCGACCGAGCCGTCGGCAGCGAAGGGGGTGATCAGGGGGACGTAGATGCCCTTGAGTTCCATGCCCACGATCCTGCGGCGCGCTGATCGCCCAGGTCCAGTTCAGGTTTCCGACGCTTCTCGTAAGCTGAGCCGATGCTCGACAGGGAAGGGCCTGGGCCAGGCCGTAGTCTGGCCTGATGCTGGACGTCCGACGCCTGCGCCTGCTGCGCGAACTCGCCCACCTCGGCACCATCGCGGCCGTCGCCGAGGCGCTCTCCTTCAGCCCGTCGGCGGTGTCCCAGCAGCTGTCCGTCCTGGAGAAGGAGGCGGGCGTCCCGCTGCTGGAGCGCACCGGGCGGCGGGTCACCCTCACTCCGGCCGGGCGCAACCTGGTCCGCCACGCCGAGGCGGTGCTCGCCCTGCTGGAGCAGGCCGGCGCCGAACTCGCCCACACCAAACGGGGGTTGGCCGGCCCGCTGCGGATCGGCACCTACCCCTCGGCAGCCCGGGCGATCATCCCGGCGGTGCTCGCCGAGCTGGCCGGCTGGCACCCGGGGCTGGAGCCGATGGTCACCGAGGTGGACCCGGCGGCCGTCGGCGCGGCGCTGCGGGCGGGCGAGCTGGACGTGGCGCTGGTGCACGAGTACGACCTCGTCCCGGCCGACCCGGAGCCGGGCCTCGCGGTGACCCGCCCGGTCTTCACCGAGCCCATGTACCTGGCCGCCCGCACCCCGGGCACCGTCGCCGAGCAGCGCGGCGCGCCGTGGATCATGTCCCCGCCGGACACGCTCTGCCACACCATGGCCGTCCGCGCCTGCGAGGCGGCGGGCTTCGCGCCCCGCATCCGGCACCAGATCGACGACTTCACCACCGTGCTGGCCCTGGTGGCGGCCGGCCAGGGCGTCGCCCTGGTCCCCCACCTGGGCACGGCCGGCTCCCCGCCCGGAGTCGTCCTCACCCGGCTGCCGATGTACCGCCGCACCCGCGCCGCGTTCCGCGCCGGCGCCGGCTCCCACCCGGCCATCTCGGCCTTCGTCTCGGCCCTGCACACGGCCGTCCCCCCGGGCCTGGGCGGCGGCGCCTGAGGCTCCGCGGACGCGGAAGGGGCTCCCGCCCGTACGCGGAAGGCCCGGGGCGCCCCCCGCGGTGGGCGCCCCGGGCCTCCGTCGTCGCGTCAGCCCGCCAGGCAGCTCGGCCCGAGCAGCTGCTTCAGGTCCCCGAAGAGCGCCGGGTCCGACTTCACCCGGTGCCGGTCCAGCCGGAGCACCGTGGTCTTGTTGCGGCTCTCCAGCCGCACCCGCACCTCGGTGGTGCCGCGGTGGCTCCCCAGCACCTCGCCGAGCCGGGCCACCAGCGGCGGGGTGACCTTCCCGCTCGGGATGTTGATGGTGATCGGCGCCTCGGCGTGGGCGTTCGACAGGTCGGGGACGGACAGCTCCATGCCCATCAGCCGCGGGACGTCCTCCCGCTTGTCCAGCTTGCCGCGCACGAAGACGACGGCGTCCTCGACCAGTTGGGACGACACCAGCTGGTAGCTGGCCGGGAAGAACATGCAGTCGATCGAGCCCGCCAGGTCCTCGACGGTCGCGATGGCCCAGGCGTTGCCCTGCTTGGTCATCTTCCGCTGGAGGCCCGAGATGATGCCGCCGATGGTGACGATCGTCCCGTCCGGCCGCTCCGCGAGGTCGGCCACCGCGCAGTCCGCCTTGTCGGCGAGCACGTGCTCGATGCCGTGCAGCGGGTGCGAGGACACGTACAGGCCGAGCATCTCCCGCTCCTGGGTGAGCAGGAAGGACTTCTCCCACTCCTCCTCGGAGAAGACGACGTCCAGCCCGAAGCTCGGCTCGTCCGCGGTGGCGTCGCCGCCGAAGAGGTCGAACTGCCCCTCGGCCTCCTTGCGCTTGACGCCCACGACGTTGTCGATCATCGGCTCGAACTGGGCGCTGAGGCCCTTGCGGGTGTGCCCGAGCGAGTCGAAGGCGCCGGCCTTGATCAGCGATTCGACGGTCCGCTTGTTGCAGACCACCGACTCCACCTTGTCCAGGAAGTCGGGGAAGGACGCGAACTTCCCCTTCGCCTTCCGGGTCCGGATCATCGACTCGACCACCGGCCCGCCGACGTTGCGGATCGCGGTCAGGCCGAAGCGGACCAGGGTGTCACCGTGCGGGGTGAAGTCCGAGTCCGACTCGTTGACGTCCGGCGGCAGCACCTGGATGCCCATCTTGCGGCACTCGTTGAGGTAGACCGCGGACTTGTCCTTGTCGTCCTTGACGGAGGTGAGCAGGCCGGACATGTACTCGGCCGGGTAGTTGGCCTTGAGGTAGGCCGTCCAGTACGAGACCAGCCCGTACCCGGCGGTGTGCGCCTTGTTGAACGCGTAGCCGGAGAAGGGGACGAGGACGTCCCACACGGCCTGGATGGCCGCGTCGGAGTAGCCGCGCTCGCGGCAGCCCTTCTGGAAGGGGACGAACTCCGCCTCCAGGATCTCCTTCTTCTTCTTGCCCATGGCCCGGCGCAGCAGGTCCGCCTGGCCGAGCGAGTAGCCGGCCAGGATCTGCGCGGCCTTCTGCACCTGCTCCTGGTAGACGATCAGGCCGTACGTCGGCCGGAGCACCTCCTCCAGGGGCTTCTCCAGCTCCGGGTGGATCGGGGTGATCTCCTGCTGGCCGTTCTTGCGCAGGGCGTAGTTGGTGTGGGAGTTGACGCCCATCGGGCCCGGGCGGTACAGCGCCAGGACGGCGGAGATGTCCTCGAAGTTGTCGGGCTTCATCAGCCGCAGCAGCGAGCGCATGGGGCCGCCGTCGAGCTGGAAGACGCCGAGCGTGTCGCCGCGGGCGAGGAGTTCGTAGGTCGGCTTGTCGTCCAGGGGCAGATCAAGCAGGTTGATCTTGATGCCCTTGTTCTTCTCGATCGCCTTGACGGCGTCGTCCATGATCGTCAGGTTGCGCAGGCCGAGGAAGTCCATCTTGAGGAGGCCGAGGCCCTCACAGGTGGGGTAGTCGAACTGCGTGATGGTGACGCCGTCGGTGTGCCGGGTCCAGACCGGGATGTGGTCGGTCAGCGGCTCGGCGGACATGATGACGCCGGCGGCGTGCACACCGGGCTGGCGGATCAGGCCCTCGATGCCGCGCGCGGTGTCGATGACCTTCCGGACGTCCGGGTCGGTCTCGTACAGCCCGCGGATCTCGCCGGCCTCGCTGTAGCGCGGGTGCGAGGGGTCGGTGATGCCGGAGAGCGGGATGCCCTTGCCCATGACGTCCGGCGGCATCGCCTTGGTGATCCGGTCGCCCATCGCGTACGGGTAGCCGAGGACCCGGGAGGAGTCCTTGATGGCGGCCTTCGCCTTGATGGTGCCGTACGTGACGATCATGGCGACCTTGTCGGATCCCCACTTCTCGGTCACGTAGCGGATCACGTCACCGCGCCGGCGCTCGTCGAAGTCGATGTCGACGTCGGGCATGGAGATGCGCTCGGGGTTGAGGAAGCGCTCGAAGATCAGGCCGTGCGGGATGGGGTCGAGGTCGGTGATGCCCATCGCGTACGCGACCAGCGAGCCGGCCGCCGAGCCACGGCCGGGGCCCACCGCGATGCCCTGGCTCTTGGCCCACATGATGAAGTCCGCGACCACGAGGAAGTACGCCGGGAACCCCATCTGGATGATGGTGTCCATCTCGTACTCGGCGAGCTTCTTGTGCTCCTCGTCGTACCCGCCCGGGAAGCGCCAGTCCATGCCCTCCCAGACCTTGGACCGGAAGAAGTCGGCCTCCGACTCGAAGCCCTCCGGGATGGGGAAGCGGGGCATCAGGTTCTTGAACTTGAACATGCCCTCGGTGTCGACCCGGGAGGCGACCAGCAGCTGGCTGTTGCGGCAGCCCTCCTGCCAGGCGTCCGAGGAGTCCAGGGCGTACATCTCGGCGGCGGACTTGATGTAGTAGCCGGTGCCGTCGAAGCGGAAGCGGTCCGGGTCGGAGAGGTTCTTGCCGGTCTGCACGCAGAGCAGCAGGTCGTGGGCGCCGGCGTCGGCCTCGGTGGTGTAGTGCGAGTCGTTGGTGACGACCGGCGGGATGTTCAGCTTCCGGCTGATCTCCAGCAGCCCGTCGCGGACCCGCTTCTCGATGTCGAGGCCGTGGTCCATCAGCTCCAGGAAGTAGTTCTCCTTGCCGAAGATCTCCTGGTAGTCGGCCGCGGACTTCAGGGCCTCGTCGAACTGGCCGAGGCGCAGCCGGGTCTGCACCTCGCCGGAGGGGCAGCCGGTGGTGGCCATCAGGCCGCCGGACAGCTCGGAGATCAGCTCCTTGTCCATCCGGGGCCACTTCACGAGCCAGCCCTCGGAGTAGGAGCGCGAGGTCAGCTTGAAGAGGTTGTGCAGGCCCTCCTTGTTGCGGGCCCAGATGGTCTTGTGGGTGTACGCGCCGGACGCCGAGACGTCGTCCCGCTTCTGGTGCGGCTGGCCCCACAGGATGCGCTTGGTGTTGGAGCGGGACTCCGGGGCGACGTACGCCTCGATGCCGATGACGGGCGTGATGCCGGCGGCGGTGGCCTGCTTGTGGAACTCGGCGGCGCCGTACATGTTGCCGTGGTCGGTCATGGCCACGTGGGTCTGGCCGAGGCGCTCGACCTCCTTGAACATCTGCTTCAGCCGGGCGGCACCGTCCAGCATCGAGTACTCGGTGTGGACGTGCAGATGCGCGAACGGCTGGTCGCTCAAGGCGGGGCCTCCGGAGGCTCTGGTGCTGGTCTGGTGGGCCGGCGAACGTGCGGGTCACGGGGGATGCCCCCGGAAATGGATGTGGCCCGGAGCGCCGCTCGGGGCCCGGACCATCACTCACACGTTCACCCGTCTACTCTAGCCCCCTCCGAACGGCTCATCCGTCCGCCGGGAGGGGTGCCCAGGCCGGCCCGGCGAGTCGCGTTCCAGCGGCCTCGCGGACCTCCGGCCGCTCCATCGGATCGTCCCGGAGGTACGTCAGCCGGGCCCGTACGTCGGGCCGGTCGGGGGCGTGCGCGGTCCCGAGGAGCCGGGCCCGCGCCTCGCAGTCCCACAGCGACTCGGTGTACGCCTCGGCCGTCCCGGCGGAGCCGAGCGCGGCGAGTGCCGCCAGGTGGTCGGGGCGCTCGTACGAGTGCGGGGTCCACAGCCAGAACCGGCGCAGCAGGGAGACCGCGTCGGCCGTACCGGCCCCGGCCCCGAGCCGCGCCAGCCCGCCCCCGAGGGCGCCCGGGCCGCACCAGGCGCGGTCCACCCAGTGCCGCTCCAGCTCCGCGACCAGGGCCGGCACGTCGCCGGGCTCCCCGTCCGGGGACGGGTCCACCCGCCCGGTCGGGCAGTGCGGGGCCGGCGCGGGGGCCTCCGGGGCGCCGGAGGCCAGCAGCTCCAGGACGCCGGCCGCCCGGTCGCGGGTTGCCTCGTCCCCGGTCAGGAGTTCCTCCACCGGGCCCAGCGGCAGCTCCAGGTCCCGGAGCAGACGGGCCAGGTACAGCTGCCGGTCGTCGGTCCGCGAGTCCCAGCGCCACTCCCACCGGAGGCAGCCGTACACGAGGTCGGCGGCCGCGGCCGGGTCCTCCGCCGCCATCCGCGCGCCCAGGCCCCGGCCGCGCTGGAGCAGGCCGGGGAGGGTGTTCGCCGGGGCGTGTTCGAATCTCCGCTGTGTCACGGGAGCCATCGTGCCGCAGCCCCGGCGCGCGGGCGGCCAGGGGGCGGGCGCCCGGGGACGTAGCTCGTTCAGGTGACGGCGTGCCGAGGCCCCTGCCCCGGCTTCCTCCGAGCACGTACAACTGTCCTGCACCTCGCCCACACCGCGGAGGAACGACAGCCATGGCCCAGCTGGAGTCCGGCCTCTACACCATCCAGAACGGCGGCGCCAGGATCGGCCGAGCCCGTCACGAGGCCCTGGACCTCTCCCCCAAAACCGTCTTCGCCCACACCGACGACCAGGACGCCGTCTGGGTCGTCGAGGCCCACCCCGACAACCACTACCGGCTCTACGCCAAGGGCGCCCCGACCGCCGTGGCGGGCCTCGGGCCGGCCGGCCCGCTGGTCTCCCTCCTCCTCGACCAGGGCGACGCGACCGAGTGGGAGCTGATCCCCGTCGACGGCCTTCCGGCCACCTACCGGATCAAGTCCCCCCAGGGCTCCTCGTGGACCGTCCTGGAACCCGGGAGGCAGAGCCCGATCGAGGTCCTCCCCGTCCTCGACGGCTCCACCGCCTTCGCCTTCGAGAAGGTCGACGTCTGACCGACGCCTCGGCCCGCCCCGTACGGGCGTCGACCTCGACGGGGGCACCGCCGTCGTACCGCCCCGCCGACAGCCCCTCCCGACGCGCGGGAGCGGGCCGCTCCCGCTTCCCGCGCACCTCCGCCTCCTCGAAGCGTCAGCGGTCGAGCCGTCCGGCGGCACTTTGCAGGTGTCGACCCGGCCGTCACGCGAACGGCCCACCCGTACGCCGTCGGGCCGGCCCCGCCGCCCCGGGCCGCGCCGGCGGCCACGGCGGTGTGTCGAGTGGCGGACCACCGTGCCCGAGGCGATGGTGACCGGCAGAGCCCCCTCACCGCAGAGACACCTCACCAGAAAGGGCGAGCATGCCCGAGGTCACCTCCCCGTACCCGACCGGCACCCCGTGCTGGGTCGACCTGACGGCCAAGGACCAGCAGGCCGCACTGGACTTCTACCGCGACCTCCTCGGCTGGCAGGGCGAGCTGGGCCCCGCCGAGTTCGGCGGCTACGCCGTCTGCGAGCTCAACGGCAGGGCCGTGGCCGGCATCGGCCCGACGATGACGCCCGAAGGGACGCCGGAGCCGCCGACCGTCTGGACCAGCTACCTGGCCGCCACCGACGCCGAGGCCACCCAGGAAGCGATCGTGGCGGCCGGCGGCACCCTCCTCGCGCCGGCCGTGGACGTCGGCGGGCTGGGCCGGATGCTGATCGCCGCCGACCCGCAGGGCGCGGTGTTCGGCGTCTGGCAGCCGGGCGAGTTCTCCGGCGCCAAGGTCGTCAACGAGGCCGGCGCGCTGACCTGGAACGAGCTGCACACCAGCGACATCCCGGCCGCCACCGCCTTCTACGGCGCGGCGTTCGGCATCGAGATCGAGCCGCTGGACGGCGCGGACTCGTACTGGGAGCTGCGGGTCGGCGGCCGCGCGGTCGGCGGCGCCACCCTGCTCGCCAACGACCCGCCCGGCACCCCGGCGCACTGGCTGACCTACTTCGCGGTCGACGACGTGGACTCCACCGTGGACGCCCTGGTCCGGGGCGGCGGCACCGTCCTCGTCCCGCCCTTCGACATGATGGCGGGCCGGATGACCGTGGTCACCGACCCGCAGGGCGCCCCCTTCGCCATGATCCGGCCCACGCCGATGTAACCCGCCCCGCGCCGCCCAGTTCCGCCCTGCTCCGCCCAGTTCCGCCCTGCTCCGTCCTGTTCCGCCCGCCGAGGCCGACCACCGCGCGGGAGGTCGGCCGGGTCGACTTCCCACGCGCGCTCACCGCCGTACGGCCCGCAGCCACCCCGCGAGTCCGAGGCAGAGCAGGCACGCCCCGGCCAGCACCAGCGGGATCACCACCGGCCCGCCCGACCCGCTGAGCGCCCCCACCACCGCCGGTACGACGGCGTTGCCGAGCATGCAGCAGAGCGTCAGCACCGAGGTCGCCTGCTGGGGCACCTCCGCCACGCCCGAGACCCAGGCGATCAGCGTCGGCAGCACCGGCGCCAGCGCCAGCCCGGCCAGCGGGTAGGCCGCCACCGCGAGGTGCGGCACGGCGGCCAGCGCCAAGGCGCCGAGCGCGGCCGCCAGGTAGGCCGGCAGCGCGGTGCGGCCCGGCACCCGCCGGGTCAGCTGCGGGATCACCAGGCGGCCGACGGCCAGCCCGGCCCAGAACCCCGAGGCCGCGGTGGTCGCCGCCTGGGTGCTCCAGCCGTCGCGCTCCAGCTGGGTCGACTGCCAGGTGCCGATGCTGGTCTCCAGGCCCGCGTAGACCAGGCCCACCAGCAGGAACGGCAGGAATGCCACGACGGCCCCGAGCCGCCGGCCGTCGGCCCCGGCCCGGGGGGCGGCCTGCGTCCGGGGCGCCGCCGCGAGCACCGCCCCGGCCCGTCCGACCAGGAAGCACGGCAGGGCGCACACCGCCGCCGCCAGCGCCAGCAGCCGGATGTCCGTACGACCCAGGGCCCCGGCGGCCAGCGGGCCCAGCATCGCGCCGATCCCGAACACCGCGTTCAGCCGGTTGACCATCACCACGCTGTTCCCGGCGAAGCCGCGCGCGAACGCCGTGTTGAGGGTGAGCGCCAGCCCGCCGTACCCGATGCCGGCCACCGCCGCGCAGCCGAGGTAGCCGGCCCAGCCGGGGCTGGCCGCCATCCCGGCCGCGCCCGCCGCGAAGACCGCGAGCAGTACGGGCGGCGCCGCCCGGACGTTCAGCCGCCGCCCGAGCAGCCCGATGCCGAGGGTCGCCGCGAGCGCGCCCACGTTGTAGGCGGAGACCACCCGTCCGACCTCGTGCTCGGCGCCGAACCGTTCCCGCAGGAAGGGCAGCGAGGCGCCGAGCGAGGCGGTGAGCACGCCCAGGACAAGGAAGACGCCGAACGCCGAGAGCGCCGCCGATCTCGCCATCACCGGCGCGTCCGGCGCCACCCCCGACGCCGCATCGGACGGCCCCGCGTCCGAGGGCGCACCCGGCGCCGCGTCCGACGGAGCGCCCGGCGACAGGTCCGCCGCCGCCCGCCCCGCCTCAGCCACCGTGCGGCCCCGCCGTGAGCACCACCGAGACCAGCCCGTCCGGGTCGGTCAGCACCAGCGGCCCCGCGGCACCGGCCCCGCCCACCACCAGCGCGGTGAAGTCCGGCACCGCGACCACCGCACCCGCCTCCACCAGGGCCGGCCCGCCGATGCCGACGCACACCGCCCCCGCCCCGACCGCCGAGCGGACCCCGCTGACGGAGTCCTCGAAGACCAGCGTGCGCTGCGGGCGGATCCCGAGCCCCCGGCAGGCCGCCAGGTACGGGTCCGGGTGCGGCTTGCCCCGCTCGACGTCGTCCCGGGTGACGCGCACCCGGAAGACGTCGAGCAGGCCGAGCCCGCCGAGCGCGTTCTCGATCTTCCGCGGCCAGCTGCTGGTGGCCAGCCCGATCGGCACGCCCGCCCGCCGCAGCCGGGCGGCCAGCCCGTCGGCGCCGGGGATCACCGGGTACGGGGCCTCCTCCTCGACGGTGTCCACCTCGGCCCAGATCGCCCTGCGGTCGGCGTCCGAGTGGTCCGGGAAGATCAGCCGGACGGTCTGGTCGCCGGTCCGCCCGTGGACGTAGTCCTCCAGCTCCGGGTCCGTCAGCACCCGGCCGTGGCGCCGGGCCACCGACCGCCACGCCTCCTCGATCACCGGCCTGGAGTCGATCAGGACCCCGTCCATGTCGAAGACGACGGCCTCGACCTCGTACCGCGTTCCGGCTTGCGACTGCATCGGTCTCCTCACTCGGCGCTCGCACCATACGATCTGACGATTGTTCACACTTTCCCGGCCACGGGCCGGGCGGTCAATTGGACTAGACCTCGCTCGTCGGGTCCGGCCCCCTCGCCCGCCCGGCCCGAGCCCCCGGCCCGAGCCCCCGGTCAGACCGCCTGCCGCGCCATGAAGCCGTCGGCGGAGTCCTTCCAGACCAGGTACACGTCGTCCACCAGCAGCAGGTCGACCACCCCGTCGAGCACCGGGTCGAGCGCGTCGCGGTGCGACCCGACGATCGGCTCCTCGTGCTTGTTGAACGAGGTGTTCACCAGCGCCGCCTGCCCGCTGCGCTCGTACCAGGCCATCAGCAGGCCGTGCAGGAAGGGGTCGTCCTGGGCCCGGACGATCTGCGGCCGGGCGGTGTTGTCCACGTGCACCACCGCCGGGCAGGCCTTGGCGAAGGTCTCGTGGCAGTCGTAGGTGATCGTCATGAACAGCGCCGAGGGCTGCTCGGGGGCCCAGCCCCGGTAGCAGTCGGCCGCCAGGTCCTCGGCGGTGATCGGCGCGAAGGGCATGAACTCGGTACGGTTCAGGCGCTTGTTGAGCCAGTCGTTCATGGTCACGTCGGCGGTGCCGTAGATGACGCTGCGCCGCCCGAGCGCGCGCGGGCCGAACTCCATCCGGCCGCGGTAGGTGCCGATGACCTGGTCCGCCTCCAGCGCGGCGAGCAGCACCTCGCGCATGGACTCGCCGATCCGCCGGTAGCGCAGCCCGGGGTACTCGTGCAGGATCTCCTCCAGCAGGCCCTCGGAGATCGCCGCGTCCGGCCCGAGCGCCATCGAGGGCACCCGCGGGCGCTCGCCGGTCTCCCGGTGGGCCACCACCACGGCGGCCTGCAGCGGCAGCCCGCCGTCGCCCATCGGCGGCAGCACGTAGATGTTCCGCACGCCCTCGGTCTCGAAGATCCGCTGGTTCAGCTTGACGTTGGCGAAGACCCCGCCGGACAGGCAGACGTTGCCGCTGGGAACCCGGCCGATGTGCCGCGCGACCACGGCGGTCAGCAGGTCCTCCACGTGCCGCTGGGCGGCCGCCGCGACGTCGGCCGGCTCGTGCGTCGCGATCTCGCGCAGCAGCTCCTCGGAGTAGCCCTCGTAGGACGGCTGGTACCAGTCGCCGCAGCGGGCGCGGATCGCGCCGTCCTCCTCGATGTCGATCATCCGCCGCATCAGCGGGAGCAGCTTCTCCGGGTCGCCGTTGGCGGCCAGGCCGGTGATCTTGCCCTCGTGCCGGTTGGGGCGGAAGCCGAGCAGCTTGGTGATCCGGCCGTAGAAGTAGCCGAGGCTGTCGATCGAGGTCTCGCGCTGGAGCACCTCCTCGCCGCCGGGGTGGTAGTGGGTGACGGTCAGGGACTGGAAGTCCCCGCGGCCGTCACAGGTGACCACGAGCGCCTCGTCGAACGGGGAGCACAGGAAGGCGCCCAGGCCGTGCGACTCGTGGTGGTCGACGTGAACCACCTTGGCGCGCAGTCCGTTGTCCTCCACGAAGGCGTCGAACTCGGCGCGCTTCGCACGGTCGTTGCGAATTTCGTCGGATATCCGCTTGCGCAGGTGCGGAAGCGCCTCGGGGCGGCGCAGGGCCTCCTCCGAAATCCGGTCCACATAGAGCAGCAGGTGCTTTTCGGCGTCGAATCCGGCCTGCCAGCCGTAGGCCACCCGGTCGACCTCGGAAAGGGTGACGCCGGCCTCCTTCAGAACGTACTCGATGGACCGTTCCGGCCAGGTCCGATGGTCCTTGACCCGGGTGAACCGCTCCTCGCTGACGGCCGCGAGGACCGTCCCGTCCTGGACCAGGCAGGCTCCGGCCAGGTCGTTGTTGGTGATTCCGAGAACAAGCATGTGCCGCTCCAAGCTGGTGTCGCGGGAAATGGCGTGACGGCATTTCCACGGATTAGGCGAGCAAGTGAGGGTTGGAGTGCACAGCGATGCTATGAAGGCAATTCACAGTAGATCAACGAGGCCCTGGGAATTCCGGCCGCCCGGACGGGCCCGCGATCCGTTACGGCGGAGAGGCCGTACGGTGAACGAAGCACCTCGGCTCGGATATCGGCGCTGGCCGGGCGGCGAAGCGCGCCCGGGAGGTCTGGACCACTCGGGCAATGATCACTCTGGGTAGCTGTCCGGAAACAGTCCTTCCGGCCCGGAGGGCCGGGAGCGCCGGGAGGGCCGGGAGGGCCGGGAGGGCCGGGAAACGAGCGCGGAACGGGCGGGGGGGGGGGGGGCCGCCCCCCCCCCCCCCCCCCCCCCCCCCCCCCCCCCCCCCCGCCCCCCCCCGCCCCGCCGGGGGGGGGGGGCGGGCCGCGGCGGGGGGGGCCCCGCCGCCCCGCCGCGGCCCCGCGG